>JAPLOL010000107.1 GCA_026400735.1 Alphaproteobacteria bacterium
CGGAAATCGAAGACAACGTCGTTGAGTCCAGCGAACAGACCCGCGGCGTTCTGCGCCTGACGGGCGTCTCGACCGCCGCCCTCACCGGCCCGGAAGCTGACGCCACTGGCGGCCCGCTGGTTCCGCAAGACTTCGTCGCCTATCTGCGCGACAGCGGCCTGAACCCGGCCTTCGCCGAGCGCGTTGCGCAAGTCGCAGCCCGCGTCAGCGAGTCCCGTCGTCTTGAAGGCATCGCTCAATCGACGCCGCTGGCGGCGCCGGTCGCCGTCGATTACCGCGAGACCTCAGGCTACGGCCAACGCATCGATCCGTTCACGGGCCGCGCTGCATTCCACTCTGGCCTCGACATGGCCGCCTTCGAGCGCGCGCCGGTTGTCGCGACCTCGCCGGGCACTGTGGTTTATGCTGGCACTCGCTCTGGATATGGCTACACGGTCGAAATCGACCACGGTCACGGCTTCAAGACCCGTTACGCTCACTTGCGCGACATCCAAGTTCAACGCGGCGACACTGTCGCGATTGGTCAGCGCGTAGGCTCAATGGGTTCCACAGGCCGCAGCACCGCCACACACTTGCATTATGAGGTGTGGTTCCGCGGCCGGGCGGTTGATCCGGTCAATTTCTTGAGGGCAGGACGGCATGTTCACGAACAAGGGTAACTCTCGTACGGACTCGAACTTGCCAGCTTTGCCAGAACCTCAACAACAACGTCGCCCTGTTGCCGGCCGAGCCGGCATCGCTTCGATCATTGCCAATGGTGTGAAGATCACAGGCACGATCGACGCGAACGGCGCTGAGCTTCAGGTCGATGGCGAGATCGAAGGCAACGTGGTCGGCGGTTCGCTGACTGTCGGCGACACCGGCATGGTGCGCGGCGACGTCGTCTCCGAAAGCGTGACCGTTCACGGCCGCGTCGAAGGTTCGGTGCGCGCGCGCAAGGTCATGCTGGCCCGCAACGCTCACGTCCTTGGCGACATCGTCCACCAATCGCTCTCGGTTGAAATGGGCGCCGTGTTCGAAGGTCAGTGCCGCTACCTGCAAGACCCGCTCTCGCAGTCTGGCCCAGGCGCTCCGTCGCAACCGCAAGTCGTTCAACCGCAAGATCGCTCGAACGCGTTCGGCGGCGGCAACTCGGTCTTCGGCGAAGCCTCGAACGATGACCGTATGGTCTCGGGCGTGATCGTCACCGGCTCGAACTAAGCTTTAGTCCAAACGGACAAACGAAGGCCCGGCGAAAGCCGGGCCTTTTGTTTTGCGCTTAGCGCGGCTGGCGCCGGTAAGTGATGCGCGCCCAAGGTTGCCAAGCCCCATCGCGCTCGACCTCAGTCGTCGCGACGAAACGGTCCGCCCCATCCAACGTCCAGCGCGCGCGCATCCGCATCGTCTGCCCATCGGCGCCGACATAGGCGTGCTCATCAAACACAAAGGCGCCCCGCTCCACCCGCGCGTGCCCCGTGCTCATGGCGCCATCGCTCGCGTAATACGTAAAAGCGAGCGTCTGCGCTTGGACGTCGAAGAAATACATTGTCTGGCCGCCATAAGAGCCCGGTCGCACATTATGCGTGTCGCGCACATAGCGGCCGTTGAACACGCGCTCGAAGCAACGTGTGTCACGCATCTCGGCGTTGCCCTCGAAGGCGCCGCGCCAACATCCGATCAAGGGCGCGAACGTGCGCCCAGGATCTTCAGCGTACGCACTCGTTGCGCACACACTCAACGCCAGGGCCAATAGCAAAGCCCGCATCATCGCCACGCGCCCAAGATCAGCCCGATCAACGTGAACTGCACGGTGTGATAGCCGCCATTGATCAGCCAAAGCGCAAGCGGACGACGCTCAAACAGATACGAAATCCCATACGACGCCGCGACCCAACACAAGCCGGCGCACAATCCATAGAGCGTCCCCGTCATCGCGTTCACGTCGGGCCCCAGGAACATCGCGAACGTCGCCGACGCGATGAGCGAGAGCACGAACGTGCCGCCGAACATCAGCGGTTTGTTGCCGCCCATCGCCTGCTCGCGACTCAGTCCTGCCGCCTTCAGCCAAGCATTGCCAAACAACGCGCCATACCAAACGCCGCCCAAAACAAGCCCGCTCACTGCCGCGGCAATCACCGCCAGCCAATTGACGTCCATGCTCCCCTCCTCTGGGCGCTACGCCGGCGCCTTCGCTGCCTTTTCCAACAGTTCGAAATGCGCGCGCAGCTGCTCCACCGCGCGATCGAAATACGCGACATCAAGATGCGTGCGCGCCTGCATCACGCCGCCCTCCATCGCCGTCAGCACAAATTGCGCGAGCGCTTGCTTATCCGTGCCACGCGGCAACCTTCTGCCCGCTGCATCGAGACAGCCGACAATCGCCGCCGTCCAGTTCTGGAAATTCTCCGCCAGCAATTGGCGCACGCGCGGATCGGGCTCATGCAGTTCAAGCGCCAGCGAGCCGATCGGGCACCCATAGGTGCAATCAGTTTCAACGATCATCGTCCGATAGCGATTGAGCAGGGCGAAAATCTTCTCAATCGGATCGTCGACATGACTCCATGACGGCTCAAGCAACATTTCACGAATGCCATCGCGATATGTCTCAAGCACGCCGATCAGCACGTCCTGCTTGGACGGAAACACGTGATACAGACTGCCTGAATTCAGCTGTGTGCGCGAAAGCAGATCCGCAATCGACGTCGAATTATAGCCCTTCAACCAAAATAGCTCCATCGCCGCCTGAATGATCTTCTCGCGTGCGCCGCTCATTGCGCGGCCTCCCAATTCGTGGGGCCATTCACGACGCGGTCGCGTAGCTTGTTCAGCGTGTAGGCGTTGCCCAGTGCGAAGAAGGCGTAGAGATCGTCGAAGGTTTGCCCTTCGCGATAGCCAAACATTGAAACGCGCACCCGCGTCTCGCGCTCACTGACTGGTTCGAACTCGATCAGCGTCGCAAGCTCGCGCACTTCAGTCGGAAAGCCTTGCGGTGGCCGCGCCACTTGAATGACGATCGACTGCAAAGGCTCCACCGACACGACGCGATTGAGAATATTGTTCGGAGCGCCGATATGGCCCGAAGCGTCGTACGCCGCCTCCATCATCCCACCCGGCCGCAGATCGACGGTCGCGACCGGCGCTAGCCAGGTGCGAAGCTGGTCAGGCTCGCTCCAAAGCGCCCAAATCTCTGCCGCCGGCGCCGGCAAAACCGCCTCAACGCACAGCGTCCGCTCTCCGCTCGCCTCAACGCTGGAGCAATCCGTAGTTCCCTGCGCCCGCGCCGCCGGAGCGGCTAGAGAAAGCGCAAAGGAAAGCACCAGCAGACGGATCATGCGGCTTGTTTGAACGATCAATCAACCGCAGTCAACGGACAGGTCGCGGTTGGCCGGTGCTCAAGCCAGAGCCTCAGTGCTCCTTTGGAACCACCTCGGCGTACTCGGCTTGCGTCAAAGTGAGCGAGCCGATCGGTAGCCCGCCACCTTGCTCCAGGAGGACGCTGAGATAGCGCTTGAAGAGGCTTCCCTCGCGATAAAACGCTGCGCCGCGCGGGCCCTTGTCGGTTTCGACGCGAAAGATGCACGCGCGCACGTTCGGCCCCTCCGGCCACACCGTTCGCATCGGCGCAAATCCCATCGGCCGAAAGTTAGAGATGTTGAGCGCCGCCATGTCGCAGAGCGCTTTCACGGCGCGAAATTCTGGCGAGGCGCGCAGTGTTTCGGCACGCACGCGGTCGGCTTCCATCTTACGCCGCGCCAACAGCTTGTTGCTCTGAGCTACACGCTGCAAGTGCCCGGTCATTTCCGTGTCCGGCGCGATCTTCACTTTCCGCAGGCTCTTTAGCCACGTCTTGTGACGTGCTGTCAGCGGCTCACTGGTTTCGATCTCGGCGAAGCGCTTGTCCAAGTCCTTCAGCGCCGCCTTTACAGAGCGGTAGTTGTGATCTGCAGCAAGCTTGCGCGCATCGGCCGGCTTCAAGCGCTTCAAGCGCAATTGCAGATTGAACAGCTCCAAATGCGGATCCGCGAGCATGCTCTTCAGGCCCGCCTGTGCGCAGCGGAGCGCGATCTCGTCATTGCCGCGATTTGCGAAGTATTGCTCATGCCCGCCCGTGTTCACCTGCGTGAGGTAGTCGCGCGCGTAATAACTCCAGAGCGCTTCCTGCGCGAACTCGCCAGGTAGAAACAGCGCCTGGTTGGTCAGCGCTTCCACCCACGCGTCGGCCGCAAGCACGAGTTGCGCGGGATCATTATGCTCAGCCGCGCTTTGCGGCAGCACCATCTCATCGCAGATCAAACCTTGGAACGTCGCCATCGGTGACGCGCCCGAACAGTGCACGCGTTGGTGCTGCACGATCCAGGGGACCGGCTGTTCAATCGCCTCAACTGGCGGTGGTTCAGTCGCTTCCAAACTCATGGGCCCCCGCCCAGTCTAGTCGATGTCGTCCACCGGCTTGTCGCTTGCTCCACTCACGCGCGCCGCCAAGGACGCCGCCATGAACTGATCGAGGTCGCCGTCCAGAACACCTTGCGTATCAGACGTTTCAACACCTGTCCTGAGGTCTTTGACCATCTGATACGGCTGCAAGACGTAAGAGCGGATCTGCCTACCCCAGCCGATCTCAGTCTTACTGTCCTCTAGCTGCTGAGCGGCGGCTTCGCGCTTCTGCAGTTCGGCTTCATAGATCCGCGCGCGCAGCATGTCCCAAGCCGATGCCCGGTTCTTATGCTGAGAGCGCTCAGCCTGGCACGCGACCACAATGCCGGTCGGAATGTGCGTGAGGCGAACCGCCGAATCCGTCTTGTTGACGTGTTGCCCGCCAGCGCCCGAGGCGCGGTACGTATCGGTGCGCACATCTTTGTCGAGGATCTCGATCACAATAGAATCGTCGATCTTCGGATAGACCCAGACGCTCGCGAATGAGGTGTGCCGGCGCGCGTTTGAATCATACGGGCTAATGCGCACCAGACGGTGCACGCCCGCTTCTGTCTTCAGCCACCCGTACGCATTCTCACCCTGCACCAGCAGCGTCGCCGACTTGATACCGGCAGTGTCGCCGCCTTGCTCTTCAAGAAACTCAGTCTTGAAACCGCGCGCATCCGCCCAACGCGAATACATGCGCAGCAGCATCTCAGTCCAATCTTGGCTCTCGGTGCCGCCGGCGCCGGAGTTGAACTCGATGTACGCGTCGTTGCTGTCCGCTTCGCCCGAAAGCAGGGCCTCAAGTTCGGCTTTGGCCGCGCGCGCCTGGGCCGCTTCCAAGCTCGCTTGCGCTTCAGCGATCAGGCCTTCGTCGCCTTCCGCTTCAGCCATTTCAGCCAACTCAACGCCGTCGTTGAGATCGCGCTCGAGTGACAGGATGGCGTTCATCCCGTTCTCGAGCTTCGTGCGCTCGCGCATGAGCTTTTGTGCTTTCTCCGGCTCGTTCCAAAAATCTTGGCGTTCGGAGAGTGCAGTCAGTTCATCAAATCGGACTTGGGCGCGATCCCAGTCAAAGACGCCTCCGGAGCAAAGCCACGGCGGATTCGATTTGTTCGGCCAGATTGGCGATTTCGGCGCGCATTGAACTTAAGTCCTTCAGAATCTGAAGGGCTTAGATAAGCGAAGCAGCGCGCGGATAGAAGTGGGTGGACTAGTAGAGTCCGCCCAAATCCTCATCCTGTTGGTTCTGTTGCTGCGGCGGATGCTCGTTCGGCGTGTCCGTCCCGCCCAAGCCTTGCAGCACGCGCGGGTCGATCGGATCAGTGCCGCCGAAGATGAACGGCGATGAGGTGACATCACGCGTCGGCTCAGTGCCAGGACGGAACGCTTCCAGGATCGTCTGCGTCGTCGTCGCGCTCGGCAAACCGCCCGTCAGATAGTCGATACGCACCAGGCGCGCGCCAGCTGGAATACGGAATGGCGTGGGCGATGAGTTGCGCAGTGCTTCACGCATGAAGTCCCGGAAGATCGGCGCCGAGATGCGACCACCGGTTTCGCCTTCACCCATGTCGCGCGGCGTATCGAAGCCCGCCCACACGCCGACCACGAGGTCTGGCGAGAAGCCGATGAACCACGCATCCTTGTAGTCGTTGGTGGTGCCGGTCTTGCCGCCGAGCGGGAAGCCTAGCGAGTTCACCGTCTGCGCCGTGCCGCGTTGCACGACACCTTCAGCCATCGAGACGATCTGATACGCCGTCACCGCATCAAGCACCTGGGCACGCCCATCATCGATGTTCGGCGCGCGCTGGCCAGACCATTCGGCGTTGCATTGCGTGCAGGCGCGTTGGTCGCGGCGGAATACCGAAGCGCCAGTTCGATCCTGGATACGGTCGATGAAGATAGGCGAGATCTGACGGCCGCCATTGACGAACATGCCGTAGGCCGTCGTCATACGCAGCAACGTAGTCTCACCGGCGCCAAGCGCCAACGCGAACACAGCTTGCGTGCGATCGCCATAGACACCGAGACGGCGGCCGTAGTCGAGAATGCGTTCAGGCCCCATCTCGTAAGCCACGCGCGCCGTCATCGCGTTCCGCGACAATTCCAAACCGCGACGCAACGTCGTCGGGCCATAGAATTCACGCGTGTAGTTCTCTGGCGACCAGTTCGAGCCATCGCCCGCTGAAATAGACAACGGCGCATCGTCGACAAGCGTCGCCGGCGTCAGGCCGTAGTCCAACGCCGCCGCATACACGATCGGCTTAAACGAGGAGCCCGGTTGCCGCTGAGCTTGTGTCGCGCGGTTGAGGCCGCTCGATTCATTGAACGAATAGCCGCCAACCATCGCCAACACGCGGCCAGTGTGCGGATCCATCGCGACGAGCGCGCCCTGGATTTGCGGCACTTGGCGAAGCGTGTAGCGCCCGTTCGAGCCGCGCGTCACATAAACGATCGCGCCACGGCGCAACGCTCGCGCGCCTTCGCGGCGAGCGCCCTGCGCAGCCCATTGCGCGTCATTGTCGAGCAATCGACCCGTCGCGCCGTTTTCGTCCGTTAGCGTGATTGCGCTGTTGCCAGTCGCCGTCACCATCGCGCGGAGCCAGCCCGAAAGCTGCGGCGCTGCCGCGGACTCGCGCAATTGCGCTTGCACGTCGCCAGCTGCATCGCCCGACGCGGTCGGACCGCGCCATTCGTGGCGGCGATCATAATCTTCCAGCCCGCGCCGCAGCGATTGTGCGGCCACGAGTTGCAGGCGCGTATCGATGGTCGAACGGATAGAGAGGCCGCCATCATACAGCGCGCGCTCACCGTACTGGTCTTGCACCTGACGGCGCACCTCTTCGACGAAGTGAGAAGCCGCAATGTACTGATCGCCCGCCAGGCGGTTGTGGACTTCGAGATCGGCCGCACGCGCTTCAGTCGCTTGCGCTTCGGTGATGTAGCCTCGCTCGAGCATGCGCCCGATCGCGTAGTTACGGCGATCGATGGCGCGCTCGCGATTACGCGGCAGCTGATAGTTGCTCGGCCCCTTCGGCAGGATCGCGAGATACGCAGCTTCCGAAACCGTCAGCTCCGACAGCGGCTTGTCAAAATAGTTGAGCGCTGCGGCAGCAACGCCATACGCACGGTTTCCGAGATAAATCTGGTTCAGATAGAGTTCGAGAACGCGGTCCTTATCCAGCACGCGTTCTATGCGTTGCGCGACCAAACCTTCACGCAGCTTGGTCCAAACCGCGCAGAGAACGCCGACAAAACCGTCTGGGCATGCGGCCGCGCGGCCGGTCAGCATATTGCCCGCCACCTGTTGGGTGATTGTTGAAGCGCCCTGGATGCGGCGCCCTTGAATGAGATCGAGCGGGATGCGCAGCACAGCGCGCGCCAAGCCCTGATAGTCGATGCCGGAGTGTTCGAAGAAGCGCGCGTCTTCAACCGCGACGAACGCGTTCTTCACGTGATCTGGAATTTGCTCGATCGGCACGAACACGCGTTGCTCGCGGGCGAACTCTGCGACCAGCGCGCCGTCACCGGCGTGAACACGGCTCGTCACGGGCGGCTGATAGTCTTGCAGATCTTCCAGGCTCGGCAGGCCCTGCAGCGCCGCGATCAAAAAGATGATCACCGCCAGCACACCAGCAGCGATCGCGATGCCAAAGCCGATCAGGATCTTGCGCCACGGCAGCCCGCCGCCACCGCCGCCGCCACGCGGTTCGCGATAGTCGCGACGATCATACTCATCGTCGTCGTACTCTTCGTCGTCCCAACCGCGGTCGTAAGAACTTGTTCGCGACATTGCGCCCCGCTTCTGCGCGCCAAAGGAATATACCGCCCGGCCTCGCCTCGTAATGCGGCGCGAGTAAGGCCAGAACAGCGTCCGAAATGTAGCGGATTTAGCTTAAGATTCGCGCGAATATTAGTCCGCGGCCGCATACATTGCAGGGGGCGCGAAATAGGCGTCCACGGCCTGGGCCATCGCGTCGGCAATCCGCTCGCGAGCGCGTGGGTCGGCCAGGCGCCGTTCATCGGTGGCGTTGCTCAAAAAGCCGGTTTCAATCAACACCGCCGGCACGTCCGGGGCGAGCAGGACAAAGAACCCAGCGCTGCGGTGGGTATTCCGCACCAGCGGCGCCACTTCGCCGAGCTTCGGGATAACCGTCTGCGCGAACTGCGCTGAGCGATTGGTCGTGTCGCGCTGCGCCAGGTCCACGAGGATATCGCGGGCGAGCGTATTGCGGGTGTCGCCGAGATCGAGATCCCAGTTCTGCGACGCCATCATGTTCTGCGCCCGGTTCGCACCACTGTCCGAAAGCGTATAAACCGACGCGCCGGTCGTATCGCGATTAGGGCTCGCGTCGGCGTGAATTGAAATGAACAGATCGGCATGCTGTTCGCGCGCGAAGCGGACGCGATTTTCCAGCTCTACGAAATTGTCTGCATCACGCGTCAGCGCCACCCGATAACCGCGGTGCTCGAGCGCATCGCGCGCCATCAAAGCACAGTGCAGCACAACGTCTTTTTCGCGTGTACCGGTGACGCCAACGGCGCCTGGATCACGTCCACCGTGGCCGGCATCAATCACAATGGTCCGCCTGCGCTGATCGCGACCCGCGCGCTGAATCGGCGCCGGCGCAGGGGTAAACGGCGCATTGGCGGCGATGTCGAAACTGATTGCCGCGTCGCGTCGCCCGCCGAGTTCTTGGCGCACGAGATTCGCCGGCGCTTCGAGATCAAGCACGATACGCGAGACACCATTGGCCTGCGCAGCATAACGATAACGGCGCACGACGCCCGCGCCCGGCCCCTGGCCGCTGGCGCCGCCCGGCAGCGCAAATTGTGCGTTGGCCACGTCGATCACGAACCGTGACGGCTCCGCGAGGAAAAATGTGCGCGCCTGCGCCGGGCGATCGAGCGCCAAAGTCACGCGCGCGGCAGCGCCGGCGTCCTGTACGAGCACGCCACGGATCGACGACGGAACGTCCGCGAATGCGCGGCCGCCCATCGCAACACTGCCCACGGCAGTCGCGCCAAAAAAGGCGAAGGCTCGACGAGTAACGTCCATGAAGATCGGGAAAGTACCCGATCGGGCTTGCTATCAAGTTGAAAACTTGGGTGAATAGAACGGTAACTACAGTTTGACTGCAGTTGGCGCGAACGCCGCCTGTCGCGGCGGGATTGAGTAATTCTCAACACCGTGTTCACTCTGCGGCATGCGCGCTTTCATGATCGCCACCTGCCTTGCCGTCTGCGCCTCACCTGCGCTCGCGCAGGATTATCGCCTCCAAACCAGCGCCGCGGCTGAACTTCAACAAATGTGCACCGCCGACGCGGGCCAACTCTGGGGCGCGAGCCTCTGCGGTCCGCTCCTCGTCGTTGATGCAAACACCCGCCAAGTCTGGGCAACGGAACGCGACAACCTCAATGTGCTGACGCTGACCGCTGGCGGCGGTTGGGTCGGCACGCTGCCGCAAGGCGTTCCGCTCGCCAACACCACCGTCGAGTGGGCTGGCGTCCGGTGGATCATGGTTATTGGCCCGTTACCCGATGACGCCACCGCGCGCCGCATCCTCGTCGCGCACGAGTCCTGGCACCGGCTCCAAACCTCAATCGGTTTTCCGATGCAGGACATTGTGGCAGCGCATCTGCAAACTGAACGCGGCCGTTATCTCCTGCGCCTAGAAATGCGCGCACTCTCGACGGCCATGCTCTCAACCGGCCGCGCGCGTCGCAATGCCGTGAAAGACGCTGTCGCATTCCGCATGGCCAGGCTCGCGACATTTTCAGAAGCGGCGGCCGCTGAAAGCGCCCTTGATCGCAACGAGGGGCTCGCCGCCTACACCGGCGTTCGCCTCGGCGCCGGCGCCCAATCTCATCTGTACACTGCACGCGCCTTGACGGCCGCCGACGAACAACAATCGCTCGCGCGTTCCTACGCCTACGCCACAGGCCCGGCGTACGGCGTGCTGCTCGACGAGTTCGTGCCGTCGTGGCGGACAAGCCTTGGCAATTGGACCCCCTCCGACCTCCTCGTCGGGCCACTCCGTATCCAACCGCTATCGAGCCGCGCTTTGGACCGGCAAGCCGAACGCTATGGCGGCCAACAAATTGCGTCGGAAGAACGCGTGCGGGCGGAAAATCAACGCCACGTCATCGCCGAACTCCAGGCGCGCTTCACCGGCGCCCGCCTCGAACTGCCGCTCGGCCAGATGCAATTCGAATTCGATCCTGGCCAAGTCACGCCTGTCGAAGGGCTGGGGACGGTTTACCAGCGCCTCGTGGTTCGCGATGCTTGGGGCGAATTGCGCGCAACAGAGGGCGCGCTGATCTCACCCAATTTCAATCTGCTGACCGCGTCAGCCCCCGGCCCAAATGGCCTATCGGGACCAGGTTGGACGCTCAGCCTGAGCCCCGCATATCTAGTTACCGTACCGGACGAAAATGGTGTGATCCGCCCGCAGCGTATCCCGGCGCCGCCCGAGCACAGACGGCAGCCCGACAACTAACCCGGCGCAGCAGCGCTTCCACTCCCCGACAAATCATGCATATGTAACTTCCATCGCCGCGTGCGCCGCCGGGACTTATCCCCAGGCCGCCCGGCGCGCTCCCGCCCTGCGGATCGGCGAAATCAGGCACTGTGGCGCTGCCTTAGCTGCCACGTTCGGACCTTGAGCCCCCGTACCCAGGAAGGAAGCGTGAGCCGGCGTCTATTCAGACGCCGTCAACTGGAGCCCACGTATGATCCGCCAAGCGATCGATCTTAGCGCCAGAGGCCCATCGGGTCCGGGCCACGATCGCGCAGGATCACCCACAATGACTTTGCGTCCCCTCGTCGCCTCTGCCCCGGCTCGTTCCGGAAGACCGGAGGCCCGTGCGCGCGACGCTTACGGAGCCCTTAATGGCCAAGCAAATGTTGATCGACGCCGCCCACCCGGAAGAAACCCGGGTTGCGGTGCTCGATGCGAAAACGGTTGAAGATTTCGATTTCGAGGTAGCGAGCAGAAAACAACTCAGAGGCAATATCTATCTCGCCAAGGTGACGCGCGTTGAGCCGTCGCTGCAGGCTGCCTTCGTTGAGTATGGCGGCAATCGCCATGGCTTCCTCGCCTTCTCGGAAATCCACCCCGACTATTACGCGATCCCGCATGCCGATCAGGAGTCCATCAAGGCCGAGTTGGCCAAGGCGGAAGCTGAGAGCGAGAGCGAAGAAGAGGATGATGAAGCGCGCGACGAGCGCCGCCGCCGCATCCTGACGCGTCGCTACAAGATCCAAGAAGTTATCCGTCGCCGCCAGATCATGTTGATCCAAGTGGTAAAGGAAGAACGCGGCAACAAAGGCGCTGCGCTCACCACCTATCTTTCGCTCGCCGGCCGCTATTGCGTGCTGATGCCGAACACCGGTCGCGGTGGCGGCATCTCGCGTAAGATCACGCAAGCGACGGATCGCAAGCGCCTGAAGAAGATCGCGACCGATCTCGAAGTGCCACAAGGCCAGGGTCTCATCATCCGCACTGCGGGCGCCAAGCGCACCAAGACGGAAATCAAACGCGACTACGAATATCTCTCGCGCGCCTGGGAAACCATTCGCGACGAGACGATGAAATCTGTCGCGCCGGCTTTGATCTACGAAGAGAGCTCGCTGGTGAAGCGCGCCATCCGCGACCTCTACGACAAAGACGTCGAAGAGATTTATGTCGACGGCGAAGCTGCCTACAAGGAAGCCAAAGACTTCGTCCGCATGCTGATGCCGAGCCACGCCAAGCGCGTGCATCTGTGGAAAGATACAACGCCGATCTTCGCCAAGCACGGCGTCGAGAAGCAGCTTGAGTCGATCTACTCGCCCATCGTTCATCTCAAGAGCGGCGGCTATATCGTCATCAACCAAGCCGAAGCGCTCGTCGCCATCGACGTGAACTCCGGCCGCGCCACACGCGAACGCAACATCGAGCAGACTGCGTTCAAGACGAACCTGGAAGCAGCCGACGAAGCCGCCCGCCAGATGCGCTTGCGCGATCTTGCCGTCCTCATCGTGATCGACTTCATCGACATGGAAGAGTCGAAGAACGATCGCGTCGTCGAAAAGCGCATGAAGGACAATCTCCGCTTCGACCGCGCCCGCGTGCAAATGGGCAAGATCAGTGGCTTTGGTCTGCTTGAGCTTTCCCGCCAACGCCGCCGCACTGGCGTGCTCGAAGGCACCAGCCACGTTTGCGAGCATTGCCAAGGTTCTGGCCGTACGCGTTCGGTGGAAAGCGCCTCTCTCGCCCTGCTGCGCGCACTCGATGAAGCCGCCGCCAAAAAGAAGAACCGCATGATCGAAGCGCGCACTGCTTCGGACACCGCGATCTATCTCTTGAACGAAAAGCGCGATGCGCTGGCGACGATCGAAGAGAACAACAATGTCCGGGTACGCATCGGCGCGTCGCCGGCGATGAACTCGGGCGATTTCGAACTCATCGTTCTAGATGGCGGCCTCGAAGACGAGGCCGAAGAGGAAGCGCGGCCAGCACCGGCCCGCGGCCGCCGCCAAAAGGAAACGCGCCGCGACGTCGAGATTGAAGCTGAAGAAGCCGATGCGCGCGCCGCGGCCGCGATCAAGGATGAACCGGAAGACGACAGCTTCGATGCGGATGCGGACGAAGATGCCGATGCTGACATCGAAGCGCCGCCGCGCGTGGTGGCCGACGCCGACCCCGACGGTGAAGGCGATGGCAAACGCCGCCGCCGCCGTGGCCGCCGGGGCGGCAAGCGCCGCCGTGACGAAGATGGCACAGAGACCACCGAAGCGCGCGCCGAAGCCGAGGCGCCAAAGCCTGCCGCTCAGCGCGAAGAGCGCGGTGGCCGCAATGGCAACCGCCGCCGTCGTCGTGGCCGCGGTCGCGGCCGGCGTGTGTACGAAGTCGATGGCGGCGAATGGCTGGATTTCGTCAGCGCCGACCTGAAACACCTGACTCCGCGCCCGGAACGCCCCGCTCGCAACGGCGACGCGCGCCATGCCGAAGCACGGGTCGAAGAAGCTGAAACCACCACAGCGCCGGCGCCCGAAGCGGAGATTATTGTCCATCCCGCCGTGGAACCGGCGACAGAAACCTATCGCGAGGCGATCAGCGCCGCGGTCGAGCCGGAAGGCCCCGTCCTCGAACCAGTCGCAGATACGCCAGCGTATGAGCCGGACCAGGAACGTCGGGACAAATTCTTCTCGCGCCTCTCGCGCTGGTCGAAGAAGAACTGACCAACTGCTAAGGCGTAAGGCCTTGTTCCCGCCCCAAACCGGCGCTTCAACCGGTCTGGGGCGGGCAACGCGGAATCAAGGAGCGGGCATGGCCGCGTCTCGTCTCTCGACGCTTGCAACAAAGGTTGGCCGCGGCGCTGTCGGCGCTGTCGCTGCGATCAGCGCCTTCGCGCTGATGTCAGCGCAAACAGCGGCAGCTCAATCGCTGATCCGCGACGCTGAGATCGAAGACACGCTCCGCATCTACGAAAATCCATTGCTCGACGCCGCAGGCCTGCGCCGCGAGGACGTGCGCATCTACATCGTCAACGAAGACAGCGTGAACGCCTTCGTTTCGAATGGCCAAAACATCTTCATCAACACCGGCCTCATCATGCGGGCCAACACGCCGAATGAAGTCATCGGCGTCATGGCGCACGAGACCGGTCACATTGCTGGCGGCCACCTGTCGCGGTCGCGCGAGGCGATGAATCAAGCGCTGGGGCCGATGCTGATCTCGATCGGTCTGGGCGTTCTGGCTATCGCCGCCGGCGCGCCTGACGCGGGTGCTGCGCTCATCGCCGGCTCGCAAGGTTTCGCAATGGCCAACTTCGTGCGCTTCACGCAAGTGCAGGAAAGCTCAGCGGACCAAGCCGGCGCGACCTTCCTCGAGCAATCCGGCCAATCCGGCCGCGGCCTCATCTCGTTCTTCGATCGTCAAATCCGCCCGTTCGAATGGCAAACGCGCCGCGCGCCGCCGTGGATGATGACCCACCCCTATTCGTCCGATCGCGTTGAAGCGCTCCGCCAACGTGTCGACCACGCGTCCAACCGCGATGCTGTCGATACGGACGACAATATTCGCCGTTTCCGCTTCATGCAGGCCAAACTGATTGGCTTCATCCGCTCTGAAGGCCAAGTGCTTGCGCGCTATCCGCTGCGCGACACCTCGCAACCCGCACGTTACGCGCGCGCGATCGCCTACTATCGGCAAGCCAAACTCGATCAAGCCAAAACAGAACTCGACATCTTGATCGGTGAAGATCCGCAAAACCCGTACTTTCAAGAACTGATGGGCCAGATTCTGTTCGAGAACGGTCACGCCGCTGAGTCCGTGCCCTACCATCGCCGTTCGCTGCAGTACGCACCGGGCCAACCGCTGCTGCAGGTGAACCTCGCACGCGCACTCGTCGCTGCAGAGGGCCGCGATGGCACCGAAGAAGCCATCCAGTTGCTCAATGATGCTGTGCGCAAGGAACCCGAAAACGGCTTCGCCTGGCGCGAAATGGCCTCGGCCCGTTTCGAGCGCGGCGAGGAGCCGCTCGCAGAGCTTGCGTCGGCCGAGGCAAGTTTCACCGTCGGCGACTATTCCAGCGCGCTCAATTTCGCCGAACGGGCGAGACGCGGGCTGCCGCGCAACACCGTCGCCTATCGACGCGCCGATGACATCGTGAACTTCGCCGGCAACGAAGTGCGTGAGCGCATGCAACGCGCCGGCCGTCGCAGCTGAACTTGCCGCCCCGCGTAAAAGCGGCCATGTCAGCCCCCATGAAGCTGGAGCCTGCCGTGGTCGCGCGCCTTTTCGTTCTCTTTTGCCTCGCACTGTTCGCGGCGCCAGTCGCGTCCGCGCAGACCTTCAACGGCCAGGAGCAAGCGGAAATCCGCGCCATCGTGCGCGAATACCTGGTGCGCAACCCCGACGTTCTACGCGAAGCGCTCGACTCGCTCGCAGAACGCAACACCGCTGAACGTTGGCAGCAAATTCGAAACGACCCGCATGACTTCGCCGTGGGCCCGGCTGACGCCGCCGTCACCATTGTCGAGTTCTACGATTACCGCTGCACCTATTGTCACCACGCCATGCAATGGGTGCTCGATCTGGCCCGCACGCGCCGCGACATCCGGATCGTGTTCAAAGAACTGCCAATCCTCGGCCCGTCCTCGATGGAAGCATCGCGCGCGGCGCTCGCCGCCCGTCCGCAAGGTCGCTACATTCAATTCCATCAAGGCCTGATGAGCCATCCGCTCGATCAAGAACTCACCACCGCTGACATCGATGCGATCGCGCGCCGCGCTGGCATCGATGTCACCCGCATGCGCCGCGCCATGGATGATCCGCAGATCATGCAAACGCTAGAACAAAACCGCGCGCACGCGATCGACTACAACATCACCGGCACACCGGGCTTCGTCATCAACGGCGAACTCATCCCGGGCTTCAATCAGCCGATGCTGGAAGCCCGCATCCGCGAAGCCGCACGCGAACGGCGCGCCTCGCGCTAGATCGCGCCCGTCGCAGATGCGGCGATCATCGAAAGCTGACGCAAGAACAGCGCTCGCTCAGCGCGGCCCTGCTCAGTCGCTTTCAGATAGCCGGGCACAAGCGCCAAATACCCAAACGCCGGAAACATCTCTTGCGGCAATGCCCGCGCGAGCGCGCGCGCGTCTTCATGCGCAGCACAAGCTCGCTGGCGCATCTCGTCAAAATTGCCGCCGTCCTTCGGCAATGCCGATCGCCCGCGCGCACGCCAATACTCTGCCGCGCGCAGCAAGCCCGTGTATCCCCACGCACGCCCCGCCACCGTCACGAACCTATCCGGCGCCCCGCGCGGCGCCTCACACTGCTCCATGCTGACGCGCAGCAACACGCCGGCCGTCGCATCAAGATAGTCATCGACATCGCCCCAGGTCGTGAACGGCTGAGCATCGAAATCCGCCCCGCGCGCCGCAACCATCTGCTGCAACGTCGCCGCGGCGCTCTGATCTTTCGCAACCCGCTTCAGGGCCTCAAGCGCCGGTTGAATGCGCAGCGCCTTGCCTTCGACGATCTCTTCCAGCCCCTCGCGCCACCATTCCAATCGAATGGCGCCCAGCGCCGCTTCACGCACAGTCTCCGCCGTGCGCGCGATCTCATAGCTCACCGCACAGATCGCGATCAGCCGCTCGCGCACACGCGGCGGCGCAAAGCGAACCGCCAGCCAGCGATCCTCGTCGACACGACGCACCAGAGTGTCGAGATCGTCCACGGGATTGGGGCTTAGGGACTAGCGACTAGGTTGCAACAGAAAAGGGCGCGAGCGTTGCCGCCCGCGCCCTAATACTTAGACCTTAGAACCCTGTCCCTAGAACAGCGTGCTCGCGCCGGTCATCGCGACCAGCATCGGGATCGAGAGGAACGTGTTGGTGCGTGAGAACAGCATCGCGGTCTTGCCCGAAGCGGCCTTCGCCGTTGCTTCGAGAGTCGGATACTTGTTGTCAATGTTCAGCGCCTTTTGCTGGTTCGGCCAGATGATGAACCAGACGTTGAACCACATGATCGTCGCCAACCACATGCCGATGCCGATGAGCGTATGCTTTGGCACGCCGTCGAGCAGGCCAATCGCGTAAGCCTCCAGCAGATAGCCTTGGTTCCAAGCGAGCAGCACACCGGTCACCAGCGTGGCCATCGCGCCCCAGCGAAACCAGAACAGCGCCGCCGGCGCGATCACCTTGGTGACAGCCGGTTTCTGCTCATCCGGAATCTTCGGCATGTTCGGGATTTGCGTGAAGTTGAAATAGTAGAGGTGGCCGATCCACATGATGCCGACGAGCACATGCCCCCAGCGCAGCGCCGCTTCCCAGAATGCGCTGTCGCCGAACGCATAGCCGGCCACACCCATCGCGAAGTAAATCAGCAGCAGCGCCGCTACGACCAAGCCGGTCCATGCCACGTAACGAAGATTGCTCAGAAACCAGGCCATCATTCTCCCCCTCTGCGAGCCGTTATTCCGGCGCAGACTTGCCCCGTGCCATCAAGCCAGAGGCAGGCTTCGTGGGCCGGCCAGGACGTTCGCCAACCAACGGCAGCGCGGGCGCTGCGATGTAGATCGATGAATACGTGGCGACCACGGTTCCGAACAACATACAAATTGCGAAAGCCCGCATCGTTTCGCCGCCCCAAACATAAAGGGCGCCCGAAGCGATAAGCACGGTGCCGATCGTCATCAGCGTGCGCGAGAGCGTTTCGTTGATGGAAAGATCTATGACCTCGCCCGGCGGCATTTGTTTGTACTTACGGAAATTCTCTCGCATCCGGTCAAACACCACGACCGTGTCGTTCATCGAGTAACCGATGACGGTCAGCAATGCCGCGATAACCGGCAGCGTGAACTCGATACGAAAGAACGAGAAGATGCCGAGCGTCAGGATCGCATCGTGGAAGAGCGAGAGGATCGCGCCGACGCCGAACTGAAAGTCAAAACGCAGCCAAATGTACGCCATGACCAAGATCATCGCGAGGCCAAGCGAGATGAGAGAGTTGAGGAAGAGTTCGCCCGACACCTTCGGACCAACCGCTTCGGCACGACCAAAAGTAACGCCAGGCACGACCCCTTGGATGGCCGCGCGCGCGCGCTCCATCGCGGCGTCGCCTTCGGTTTGCTGCGGCGGCAGACGCACCATCGCGTTGTGCGGATCCTGGAAGCCTTGCACCTGGATTTCGCGCGTATCCAACGGATGCAGAGCTTCACGCAGATGCTCGATATCGATCGGTTCCGGCGCACGAATTTCCAGCAACGTGCCGCCGGTGAAATCGATACCAAGATTGAAACCTTGGTTCAGCACCTCGCCCATACGATCGAGCGGCGTTCCTGTCGCTTGCTCATAAAGCGTGATCGGGCTCTGGCGATAGCCAGCGGAGATCATCGAGCCGAACGACGCGAGCACGAGCGCAATAGACACGAACGAAGCAAAGAAAGCGAAACGCACGAAACCAAAGTGCGTCTTCTTCGGGATGAGTTTGACGAGCGGCCAAGCCATGAGTCAGGTCTCCGTCAAATCGGCAGCTTTTTGGGCCGCACCAAGCGGAACCAAATCGCGATAAAGAATTGAGTGACAAGCGTTGCGGTGATCACCGAGGTGACAACGCCGATTGAAAGTGTCCACGCAAAGCCGCGCACAGGCCCGTGACCGAACCAGAACAAGATGAGCGCCACCCCGATCTGCGTCACGTGGCTGTCGATGATGGTCACCAACGCGCGCGCAAAGCCCGCATCGATCGCCAGCGCCGGACCTCGCCCATTCGCCTGCTCTTCGCGCATACGCTCATAGATCAGCACGTTGGCGTCGACCGCCATACCCATCGTGAGCACGAGGCCGGCGATGCCAGGCAAGCTCAACGTCGCGCCGCTAATCGACATGACGCCGATAATCATCGCGATGTTGATCGCCAGGGCCAAACACGCGAGCACGCCAAACAGACCGTACGCCAGCACCATGAAGGCGACGACGCCGATGGCGCCATAGAGCGTCGCTTGCGAGCCTGCGTTCACCGCGTCCTGTCCAAGTTCGGCGGTAACCGTCCGCTGTTCGATCACCGTTAGCGGCGCAGGCAGCGCGCCTGCGCGCAGCATGATCGCCAAATCATTCGCAGACTGAGCCGTAAAGTTGCCGCTGATCTGACCGGAGCCGCCGCAGATCGGTTCGTTGATCGTCGGCGCCGTCAGCACTTGGTTGTCCAGAAGGATCGCGAAGCGCTTGCCGGTGTTCTCGCGCGTGATCCGGCAGAAGATGCGCGTGCCTTCACCGTCGAGCGCGAAGGAGAGCACGAACTGGCCCGTCTGCGGATCGCTCGTGGGATTGGCGCGGATCAGGCGTTCCCCGGTGAAACGCGGACGACGCTCAACCAGCTCGGGACTCCGGCCAGGTTCCGCATAAGGCACCAGCATCGTGCCCGGCGGCTGCGCCCCTTGGTTCGCGGGATCGATCTCACGCACCATGTGGAAGGTCATCAACGCTGTGGTGCCGATGCGGCTCTTCAGCTCTTCCGGATCAGAGACACCCGGCGCTTGCACGACGATACGGTTCTCGCCCTGACGAACAGGGTTGATTTCGTTGGCGCCCGTCGGGTCGACGCGGCGGCGAATAACTTCGATCGATTGCTGCGCCGCCTGACGGCTCAGCTCGCGCAATGACGCGTCGGTCATGCGCGCTTCGATCGTGCCTTCCGGTCCTTGTCTGAAGGTCGTGATCTCGTTGCCGTTGGTCGGCGAACGTCCGAGCGGACGCACTGCGGCCATCGCACGGCTCATGTCCGCTGCATCAACAATGCGAATGCGCGCCATGTCGCCAACGACGCCGCGGCCGGTGAAGCGGATCGCCGGCTCCGCGTCGCGCAACGCCGTCGCCATCTGGTCGGCGATATTGTCCAGCTGCTGATGCTTCAGCGCGGTGGTGTCGACTTCGAGCAGAAGGTGCGAGCCACCTTGCAAGTCGAGACCCAAATTCAAAGTTTGATGCGGCAGCCATGACGGCAACCGATCACGCACGCTTTCGGACAGCAGATTGGGCGCCGAGAACATAATTCCCAAGACGCTTACAATGATCACCAGGATCACACGCCAACGCGGCAAGTTAAGCATGGATCTATTCCGAGGCTGGTTTTGAATCGTTGGCCGGCGCGGGGTCGGTCTTCGAACGCACTTCAGCGATCGCGTAACGCATCACACGCACCTCGACGTTCGGCCCCAGTTCCAGACGGATCTCATCGTCGGCAAGCGACTTCACTTTGCCGACCAAGCCTCCTGAAGTGACGACCATGTCGTTCTTCTTCAGTGCAGCGATCGATTCCATCAGTTTCTTGCGCTGCTGCTGCTGCGGACGGATGAGCAAGAAATAGAACACCACCAGCATCAGCACCAAAGGCGCCATGGTGCCAATCAAGCCTTGCGTCGGATCAGGCCCGGCGGTTTGTGCGAATGCTTCAGAGATGAACATTGAACCTCGCTGGGAGCGGCGCCACTAGGGCCGCTCGGACGATTGAGAAAGTGTTGCGGGGGAAACCCCTTAAGGTCGGCCGGGACTATATCGGGAGGCGGCGCCTTTTCAATCAGCACTCGGCGCCACGACGCGCCGTTTCGCCGCAGCCTTAGCGCTGCGCAGCCATTAACGGCGCCGGATCTAGCGCCTCGTTGCCGCGCCGGACCTGAAACAGCAGTCGCGCTCTCCCATCTGGACGCGCGCCCAATTCAGCAATCGCCTCCCCGGCGCGCACGCGCTGGCCCTCACGCACCAGCGCCCGGCGATTGTAGCCGTATGCAGTCACGTAATTGTCGGCGTGGCGCACCAACACCAACGTACCCAAGCCCTCTATGTCCGCGCCTGCGTAGATCACGTCGCCATCCGCAGCAGCCGAGACTGGAGCGCCTTCGCGCCCGGCAATCTCCATCCCGTCGAGCCGCGTGCCTCCCGGTTGTGCGCCAAAGCGTGCGAGCACCTCTCCGCGCAACGGCCACCCAAACCGGCCAGCCCCTTCCGCCGCCGGCGGCGCATTCGGCGCTGGCGGCGCCGGCTCTGCTGCAATTTCGCGCGCGAGCGCCGGCAAATAGATGCGGTCACCGGCGCGCACGCGATCGCTTGGCTGCATGCGGTTCAAGAGCGCCAGCGAACGCAGATCGACATTATAGCGTCGTGCGATGCCTTCGAGGTCCTCGCCGCGCCGAACGACATGAATACGCGGCGGCGGCAATTCCAGCACGCGCCCATCGCCAAGCGCATAAGGCGGCTCAAGCCGGTTCTGATCAATCAACGCACGCAAGGGCACCTGATAGCGCGTTGCGACATCATAGAGTGTCTCATCACCGCTCACCCGGTGCGTGCGCGGCAGATGCGCGGGATCGAACACTTCCGAGGGCTGCATGGCGTAAGCCGAAAGTGGCGTACCCTCGCCATCCGCCCAATCCGGTTGCTCTTGCACCGCTGGCGCCCTCTCCGGCGGCGCTGGCTCTTGCGCCTGTTCTTGTGCGCCGCGCTGCTCGATGGTCGCGCGGCCACGCCGCTCAGTACGCTGAGGCGCGCTTTGCTCAGCGCGCGGTTCAACGCTCGCGCCACCGCCGCCGAACGAGATCGGCGCCGGGTTCGAGGAGGCGCAAGCGCCCGCCAGGAGCGCAAGCAAGAGTGCAGCGCGCGTCATTCCCATAGTTTCTGCGAGAATCAGCGCTGCGCTCAAGCCACCGGCGGCGCCTCACCCAGCCCACGTTCCAGCGGCTGCATGCGAATTGGTCCCAAATCCTCGCGCTCACCGTTACGATAGCGGATTAAACGCTGACTTTGTGCGTCGCCCAGCGGCGCAACAATCACCCCGCCCGGCTTCAATTGCTCAAGCAACGGCGGCGGAAAATCATCCAGCGACGCATTGATGATGATCCGATCGTACGGCGCTTCCTCTGGCCAACCATCGAAGCCATCCGCGGTAAACGCATACGTACGCATCAACCGCGCCGTGCCAAATCGCCCGCGCACCGACACGACAAGATCGTTCCAACGGTCCAGCGTAATCACCTTGCTCGCCACCGAAGACATCGCCGCCGCTTGGAAACCAGATCCGGCGCCGACTTCCAACACCACATCGTTTTGTTGCGGCGCCAGTGCCGTGATCATGCGCCCAATGATCGAAGGCTTCGTCATCGTCTGCGCATGCGCAAGCGGCAAACCGACATCATCAAGCGCCAGACCTTCCAGATGCTCGGGCGCATAATGCGTGCGCGGCGTGCGTTCCAACGCCGACAACGCGCGCGCGTCCGTCACGCCCGCTTGGCGCATCTCCAACACAAACCGCATGAGGCGTGCTGGGTCCACGTGCTTAGCCCGCTTTCGGCGGCGCGCCGCCAAGCACGCCCTTCAGCTTATGAACCGTCTCGCCATGCGTGAGATCGACATGCAACGGCGTCACCGAAATGCGCCCGTCATAGATCGCGCGAATATCGGTGCCTTGCGGCGGGTTCGACAATTTTCCCCGAAAGCCCAACCAATAATATGTACCGCCGCGCGGATCGGTGCGCTTATCGGCGTAGACGCTGTGATGATCGCGGCGGCCCTGCGACGTGACTTCAACTTCTTTGACATCTTCCGGCAGCACGTCCGGAAAATTGATGTTCATCAGCACGTCCTTCGGCCAGCCATGCTTGAGCAACTGACCGACAACGCCAGGCCCAAACGTCTCCGCCGTCTCCCAAGGGATCTTCGCTTCTTCACCGCGAAAACCACGCGCTTGGCTCAATGCAATCGCCGGAATGCCAAGCTGCATGCCCTGCATGGCGCCGGCAATGGTGCCCGAGAACGTCACGTCCTCAGCCATGTTCTGTCCGCGATTGACGCCCGACAAAACCAAATCCGGCGCCACGCCTTCCATCAAATGCTCGACGCCAAGCAGCACACAATCCGTCGGCGTGCCCGATACAGCGAAGCGCTTCTCATCCGCTTTCCGCACGCGAATGGGCGCCGTCAGCGTCAGCGCGCGCGAGGCGCCCGATTGCTCGCTCTCCGGCGCAATCACCCAAACATCGTCGCTAAACGTGCGCGCGATCTTTTCCAGGACCGCAAGCCCCGTCGCGTGAATGCCATCGTCGTTCGTGCAGAGAATACGCATAGGAAAACGGGAGTAGGCCAATAAGGGAGTAAGGCAATAGCTAAGCCCTATACTCCCCTTGCGCCCTCAATCTACTGTCGGCAGTCGATCGCCCAAATGTCGTATGTCGGATGCTCGAGCGCATTGAGCCCTGGGCTCGAGGCGAACATCCAGCCTTCGAACACTTGCCGGCGCTCGCTCTCTTCGCCTTCACGCGCAGCTGGGTGATCGTAAATCTGCAGGAAGATGCTCACTTCCGGCGTCTCTTCCGGCGCCGATTTCGTGCAGGAGCGCGCAATAACTTCAAGCGTGCCAACGCGCGCCGGGCGTCCAAGCGTCAGCGTGTAGTCGCGTGCGTGACCGGTAATCTTATCGAGCCCCCGCACGACGGCGCGCTGCGCGAACGCAGGGCTGACGCTGGCGGCGAACATCGCGGCAGCAATGGCGAGTGTACGGATCATGGGGCAGCTTCCTCAGAATTCCCAGAGTTCCCCGAGCCCTGAGCCATGCTTGCGAATAACGTCAACAAATCGACCGAACCTTGCGTGTTCGGAATCTCGCCGCCAGCGGCCAGCGGATCCATCCCCGCCGGTTCGATCGCGACATAGGCGCCGCCGAGCAAACCGTCCGTCGCAATCCGCGCCGTGGATTCATCCAGCACTTGCACACCGTTGTGCACGGTCAGCGTCAACACCGCGTTATACGTCGTCGGATCAAGCGCGACCGCGCGCACAACGCCAACTTTCACGCCGGAAATGCGCACATCCGAGCCAACGCTGACGCCGTCGACGCGCTGAAAGCTCGCGTGAAGATCGTAGCCGCTGCCCGTCGTGTTCTGTCCGGCCTGCGCTGCCGCGAATGCGAAAAATCCAACCGCGACCACGGCGACAATCGCGCCAAGAATGGTTTCGCCCCAGCGTTCGAAATTGAACTTCACTTGGTCTCTCCCGAATCCGGAGACCAAGCCTCGTAGTCAGCCGTTGACGTCTGCCTAACGCCGCCGCGCGCCAGCGAGCCCTTCGGTCGATACGCGCGTACGGTGCCGGTCAGATTCGGCTGGTGCGGCTTTTCCCAAACCTGGCGCTTCAGCGGCGCAATCGTCGGCGGCTCAGCGATCGTGTGATGCATCCAGCCATGCCAATCAGGCGAAACGCGCGAGGCTTCAGCGAGGCCGTTGTAAATCACATACCGGCGCTTGCGCCCTTCGATCGAAGGACGCCGCTCCTCGTAGTATTTGTTGCCTTGCTCGTCCTGGCCCACAAAAACCCCACGGCGCCCGATATCGAACCGCGCGCCTAAGGTCGCGCCGTTCCACCAGGAAAAAATCGCTTTCAGCATGGGCTTTTGTTTGTCTCCGCCTGGCCGGGATTGCGACTCTGGGCGCGCAGGCGGCCGGGAATATGACGAGCGCCGCGCTTCCCGTCCAGTACGCCCCCGAAACAACATCCTGTGGTTATCCCAAGCCGTCACATACTAGATGTTGATTGCGAGCCCGGATCAAAGGTAGAGTAGGCCCTGGCTTAGGGAGGCCAACATGGGTCACGACCACGACGACGACATCCGTCCAGCAGCGGAAGCTCCAGAGGCATGGACAGATTCCATGGTTCAGGCGGCGCTCGAAGCAGGCATCGCCATCGAAACCCCGGCTGGCCCAAGCGTGTCCAAAGCCCTGAAGCGCGCCGCCGAACGGATCGGCGCCTGGGCGGATGAGCCCGCGCTCGGCAAGGACGTCCTAAAGCTGCTTGAGAGCGGCGCCATCGCGCTCGACGCGCCACTCATGCGCGCCGCTCTTTCGGCGGGCGCAGAACTCGCCGTCTCCACGGCCCTGCTGCATTGGCCAGCTCAACGCAGCGACGAACTCGAGGCCATCGCCCGCGTACAAACCTTGCTCGCCGCCGGCGCCAAGATCGGCATCGCCGGCGCACCGTCACCCGCAGCGCTCGACGCGCTCGACGCCGCCGCGCGTCTCGCCGATCCGATCGGCCGCGACGGCGCATCGATCCTCATCCGCCCAACCGGCGACGCCGCAACTGAGATCATCGCCTCTACCACTGCGCGCGCACGCGCAGGCGCCGCGCTCGCCGCAGGCGCACGCGCGCTCGACGCCGTCCTCGCTGATCTCGCCATCGAAGCCATGCGCAACGGCCTCAACGCCGAACATGGCGGCGTGCAGCTCAAGGCCACCAGCGCGCGTCTCACTGGCGCGCCTGACGCCGACATCATCGCCGCTCTGTCCGGCGCCGTCGCGCGCGGCGCCTACACCGCATCGCTCGACGCAGGCGCGGATCCAACACACCGCCGTATCGCCATTGCTGCGCCCGAAGCTGGCGGTCACGCGATGACCGCGTTCGCCAACGGCGCCATCGATCCAACCGGCGCCGTCTGCTCTGAAGCCGAAGGCACAACCATCGGCGCCAGCATCGCGTTGCCGCGCTTCATGGGCGCACGCGCGTTCGACATCACTGCGTTCGAAACCGCGATCCGCACCCTCGTCCGCGCACTCGATGCCGCCCACGGCGGCGCTGGCTCACCGCGCCGCTCGATCCTCATTCGCCTCGAAGGCCTCGCCGCGCTGCTCATGCGCTCGGGCCTCGCCTACGACAGCGACGAAGGCCGCGCGCTCGCCGCCAAAACCGCGGCGCTCGCGCACGCCGCCGCAATCTCCGAAAGCGCAGCACTCGCCGCCGCAAAGAACGCCTACCCCGAATGGCAACGAAGCAAGCGCCAGGAAGAGGCGAGCGTTAAAGCTTCGCGCGATGCTGCCTCCAGGCTCACAGGGCCTATCGCCGAGCACGCACAATCAATCTACGCCGCGCTTCCAGGCCCCAAGAACGCCGGCCTGCGCTGCGCGGTCTCCATCGCCTTCGCCAATGACGCCGCCTCCGCGCGCGCTATCGGCGCCACCGCGCCAGGCCTCGCACCCGCGCACACCATCGCCATCTACGGCCAACGCGACGATGGCGGCTTCGGCCGCTTGCTAAGCGACGACGTCCGCAACGCACTCGCCGCCCTCGGCTATGAAGGCGAAGAGATCGCCGCGATCGCCCAACACATCGAAGGCCGCCGCACGTTACGCGGCGCGCCCGGCGTCAGCCTTGAGCGTCTCGAAAAACTCGGCCTCACCGAACCTGCGCTCGACGCGATCGAAGACGCCGCCGCCGATGCGTTCAACATCCGCGCCGTCGTGCATCCGCTCGTGATCGGCCCTGAGCTTTGCGAAGAAGTGCTGAAGCTGCCGCCCGACGTCGCCGCCGGCAAACGCGGCGATCTCCTGATGACGCTCGGCTTCAGCGAATCCGAAATCGCGCAAGCCGAAGCCTATTGCCTCGGCGCCACCGATCTCATCGGCGCCCCGGGCCTCAAGCTCACGCACGCCCCTATCTTCGCACGCGACATCGACGCCGGCGCACAGATCGCTATGGCCGCAGCGCTCGCGCCATTCGCCAACACCGCGGTCGACATCTCGCTCGATCTCGCCAACACCGCGCGCCGCTCCGCGCTGCTCGACGCCGCGCAAACCGCAGGTATCGCGCTGATCAACATCAGCGCCGAAGCGCCGCCGATCACGCTGACGCTCTCGTCCATCGAGGACGAGGCCGACGCCGAACCCGCGCCAACGCCGATCCCCGCAGCGGCCACATCACCGGTGCAAGAAGCACCCGCGCACCACGAGCGCCGTCGCTTGCCGGAACGCCGCAAAGGCTACATCCAAAAGTCCATCGTCGGCGGTCACAAAGTCTATCTGCACACCGGCGAATACGATGACGGCGAACTCGGCGAGATCTTCATCGATCTGCATAAGGAAGGCGCCGCCTTCCGCTCGCTGATGAACAATTTCGCGATCTCAATCTCGATCGGCCTGCAATACGGCGTGCCGCTCGAAGAATATGTCGACGCCTTCCTCTTCACCCGCTTCGAACCGGCAGGCGAAGTCAAAGGCAACGAAACCATCCGCCACGCCACCTCGATCCTCGACTACATCTTCCGCGAACTCGCTGTGTCCTATCTCGGCCGCACCGATCTCGCCCAAGTCGATCCCTTCGACGCACGCGGCGACGGCCTGAGCAAACGCGCTACCGACGCCGAAAGCGCCGCACGTCTCATCTCGCGCGGCTTCGCCCGCGGCGCGTCACCGGACAATCTCGTGATGCTGCGCCCACGCTCCGTCGTCGAGAACATCCGCGACCGGAAAGAAGCGCCAGCCGCTCCGTCAAAGCCAGTTGCCACCGGCTATCGCAACGATCCGTGCGGCGCCTGCGGCCACTTCACAGTAGAACAAACCGGCAAATGCGCCGCCTGCGGCGCAACCGGTGAAGCGAGCGGCGGCTAGCGCACGCGCCGACGGTTGCAAGTTGGAGCGCGCGACCTCCGGTCGCGCAAGCGTCGCCGGCGGCGCCGCGCTCCCAATTTCTCCGGTAAGTGCGAAGCGCGACGCCACGCACTAGCGCGTCCGCGCGCTATCTCGGCCGCGCTCGAAGCCCGGGACGTCGCCGTACTGGACCCAGTCCTGCTTGTTTACATCATAGACCGAACGATCCGGCGGAAACTGCTCACTCGGCTCGAAGCAGCCAACTGCAACGCCGATGCGGTTGGTATCGCGCGAGCCGTACCAATAGAGGCTTGTCGCGCAGACCGGGCAGAAGAAATTCGAGAACGTATTTCCGCTCTCGGTCGGTCGCGTGTACTCGCGCGCCTCACCGATGAACGTCACTTGTTCGCGCTTATAGTAGGCGCCCAGCCCGAACGGGCCGCCACTCCTGCGCCTGCAATCGGCGCATGCACACGCCACCACGGCTTCGCGCTCACCCTCAACCTGCACACGCAAAGCGCCGCAGCCACATCGTGCTTCTTTCATGGCGCCGCCATAGCACAACTCACATCGACGCGTAGCCGTACCAAAGCACCAGCAACACCAGCCGCGCCGCAAACGAAGATCCCGTCAGCGTCGACAGCACAATCGCCACCGTTGCAGCGATCGCGCCTGACGCCGCCGCCAACGGCAACACCTCCAGCGCAACTGCCGGCGCCGCAGCCGGCAACGCCAACAACGTCGTCCACATCGCCCCAGCGATCACAAACGCCACGCGTCGCATCATCGGCGCGAACGGCGCAACTTTCGTCAGCGCCACCAACCCGCGCGCCTCCGTGCGTCCTGCATGCGCTGACAGCGCAAACAGCAACAACAGCAACGCGGCAGGGCTGCCGACGTGCCTGAAATCCGTAAACGCGGAGATCACCGCGACCGCGGCCGCCAAAATCAAGAACACGCGTCCCGAGCCAATCAGCCTAAACTCGGAGACCACCAAGCCAACGGCGTCAGCCATCGCCCGCTTCGCCGCCGGCGCATTCACCACCACACGCGGCGGCGGCCCCGCATTCAGCAAGGCGCCCAAACGCCCCGCGAGCACAGCCTTCTTCTTCGCCTTGTGCGGCGCATAGATTACGCCCGCGAGCACAACCAGCGCCACCGCAACGCCAATCCAAGCCAAACGCGATTCCAAATAGCCAGGCGACATTAGCCCCGCCATGACATCGAGATTGATCGTGCCGGTCGCTAGAAAGCCGCCGCCGATTGAGAAATCATCCGCCGGACCCGGCGCGCCGTATGTAAGCGGCCTCACGAAGCCAGCGAAGTCATGCATGTTGGAAGCGAAGCTGGGCGCCGACTTGGACGTCACGATGGGTGCGATCAACGATCCCATCCACGTGCAAAAATAACCAAAGTCGCCAAAGCCGGAGCGCAACAGCGGCCGCGCGTCAAACAGAATACGCAAAGCTGCAACGCCAATCACGGCTGGTCCCGCCACCACCCACATCGCAAAGCTCAACTCGGCGACATTCAGCGCATCGCCGCGCAGCATGAATGTCGCAAGATAGAGTCCCGCCAAGTTCAACGCCGCGAGCACGCCCAACAGCACCAACGCGTCAGCGCCGAAGCGTCCCAGTGCAATCGCTACTCGGGAGCCGATCGTCACTTCTTCCACTTGCCATGGCTGGCGTCGTGTTGTGTTCGACCGCAGAAACAGCCACGCGATCGGCAAAACCAAAGTCGAAACAATGATCCCAAGCGACACGCCCAGAAACGGTGACGTCATCACCGGCAGCGCGTCGCCAACGGCGATACGCACCCCGCCGCCATCCTCGAACGGCAACATGTACCGCGCACCCAATGGCGCCACGAGCAGCATCAGCCACAGCGCGCGGCTACGCCCATAGCGCAGCAGCGATGTCGTCAACGAAGACGCAGAGATAACGGCCGCGTTCACGCCACCGCCTCCGGCGCGCGCGCTGCGGAGGGCGCGACCTGCCCGTTCTCAACACGCAGCACCGCCCGCGCGCTCGGCGCTAACTCGTCAGCCAAGTGCGTCGTCACCACCACGATCGCACCAGCGCGCGCGCGCTCCACGATCAACGCGCCCAGTTTCCGCGCGGTCTCGCCATCCAATTCCGCCGTCGGCTCATCCAACGCCAAAAGCTCCGGCTTGCCCAACAGCGCCTGCGCGAAGATCAAACGCCGGCGCATGCCGCCCGAAAAGCTCGCGATCCGATTGTTGATATCGGCATGCAGACCGATCGCATCCGTGATCGCGCCAAACTGTTTGTCCGTTTGACCGAGGTTCAGGCCCTTCAACGCCGCGATATGCATTGCAAACTCACGCGCCGTCAGATCCTCCGGCAGATCCACCGCTTGCGGCGCGTAGCCCAGCGTCTTGCGCAACGCGCCACGCCCGCCGCTGCCATTCCACAGGATCGAACCCTTGTTCGGCCGCTCAGCCGTCGCGATCAAACGCAACAACGTGGATTTCCCCGCGCCGCTCGGCCCGACCAGCAGCGTCAGCCCCGGCTCGAACGTCAGCGAAATGTCCTGAAGCACGCGTTTGCGGCCGTAGGCTTTGCCCACGCCCTTTAGTTCAAGCGACGTCATCCCCGTCCTCCGGCCCTCCGAGCGGGCCTTGTAGTCGAGATGCACACACCTTCCCGCTTGGATGCAACGGGATTCAGCCGCCGTTCAGCCGGCCCATGCCCGCGCGTCATAACCATGTCTTCTGCAGAAAGTGCACACTGAGCTTTCCGTTCAAACACCGCTCAGGTGACGCACGCCATTGTCGCAACTGTTCAAGCGTTGGCGAGGGACCGCTGTCACTTGGACCGGGAGCTTAGAGTTATGAAACGTCTTTTGACCGCAGTCGCCGCCGCAGCCCTTCTCGCCAGCATGGGCGCACCAGCTGCTTACGCGCAAAACCGCACCGTCGTGAACCAATCAGGTTACTCGAACGCCGCCGGCGCCGTGCAGAACGGCAACCGCAACGGCGCTGTCACCAACCAACGCGGCAACCGCAACTACGCACGCGGCGTCCAGGACGGTTACAACAACTTCCTGCGCATGGATCAGTACGGCACGCGCAACCACGCCACGACGACGCAAGTCGGCACCGACAACTTCGCCGCCACGGGCCAAGAGGGGCGTAACCTCAGCTCGAACGTGATCCAAACGGGTCGTGGCAATGTCGCCGGCGTCGCGCAGATCGGCAACGGCAGCCGCGCAGTAACGGACCAAGACGGCCGCAACAACACCTCTGGCATCATCCAGATCGGTAACGGCCAAGACGTCGAAGTCCGCCAACGCGGCGAAGGCAATATCTCGGTCGTGGTTCAAAGCGGCTACAACTAAGCGCAACCGCGGGAAGGCGCACTCTGCCTTCCCGCCCCGCCTCCTCTTTCGAGTGGGAGCACTCCAATGTTGAAAAGATCAGTTTCTCTTATCGCGCTCGCAGCGCTTCTCACCACCGCCTGCACTGCGGCCGCGGCGACCAACACCGCCATCACGACGCAAGCCCCGTTGGCGCCGGTTGCGATGGTCGAGCCTGCAATGGCTGCACCCGCGCCTGCCGAAGCCGCATTCACGCCGGCCACGTACGACAGCGCGCCGCTCACCTGCGAAGTTCGCTCGCGCCGGACCTCGAATGGCGTGCTCATCCAAGCGCGCGCCTTTGCCGACCGCGACATCGATGCGTCGTACGACCTGCGCATCGTCAAATCAGGCGGCGGCAACTCATCTGAAGTCAGCCAATCTGGCGACTTTTCGCTCGACGCCGGCTCCTCAGCCACACTCGGCGAAAACGAGATGAGCTTCGAACGCGGCTCGCATCTGCGCGCTTATCTCACGATCAGCGACGCACGCGGCGAACTTTGCCAACGCACTTTCCGGCTTTGAAAGATACGGACATGACTAAGCTTGCCAACTTCTCCCGCATCGCGCTCGCCGCTCTCGCGATGAGCGCCGTGCTTGCCGAACCCGCCAGCGCACAACGCTGGCGGCGCGCGCCTCAGAACGTGGCGACGACGACGCAAGTCGGCCAAGCCAATGCCGCGGGGATTGCGCAGAATGGTCAGGCCAATAATGCCGGCGTCGCGCAGTTCGGCTCGAACAACACCGGTACGGTCCAACAGAACGGCAACAACAACACCGGCTGCGTGATCCAATTCGGCCGCAACAACGACGCAGCCCTCGCCCAAACCGGCGACTCAAACAGCGTCGCAGTGGTCCAAGGCCGCGGCCAAACCCGCATCATGTCCGGCGACGTCTGCACCCGCGGCTTCATGGGCATCCGCGTCGTCGGCCGCTAACAAAAGCGCCGCGCTCCCAATCTAGGAGCGCGGCGCCTCCGGCGACGCATAGGCGGGCCGGACGCGCTCCAATTCGTGTATTGTCGCTAGCGCGCCGTCACCGGTTGCATCGGCATAAAGAACAACAACAAGCCCGAAGCCTTTGCGCTTCCGCCATCACAAACCTCAGCGCGAGGCCGCGCCTCCCGGACAAACTCGCGCGCACCTGGGCGAAGCACATGCGTCCAGGCCTGCCCGTCGGGAGCTCCGTCTTGGGATGTGCAACTATAGTCTGCCGCATAGACAATGTTGTCCGCTCGATAACTTATGACCGCGCGCTCCCACGCGTACGGAAAGGTGAAGGCGGCGCGCAGTTCGCCGCGAGCGCTGACAACGTAGATTCGCGTCGCTTGAGCGTCGATGCAATCGGTGCGGCCAGTGCGAACAACAATATCGCCTCTTCCGATGGCGATTTCCGCGGTGTTCGACGAATAGCCCCAAGGCAGCGGAGGCCGGTCCTGGCGCCACGGACTGCGCTCAACAAGCACGCGCTCATTGACCAAGAGCCGATCATTGGCCGTCAGCCGAATATCGAGCCCCGACACGCGCGCCGTATAGCTATCGACCGCAAACGTGTATCCACAATCCTCTAAGCTCTCCGGCACATCCTGGGCCGACGCGCACACCGAGCCGCCAAAGAGCGCCGCCGTCACAATCAAAGATCGCCACATCAACCGCTCCCGGCGCGAAACTTAGTTAGCTACAATCCGACTACACCAGCGCGTCCCAAATAGGAGCGCGGCGCCTCCGGCGACGCATACGCTGCCCTATGCCCTCGCTAAATATAAACAGTATTCAGCAAGCGATCTCCAGTCGCGGCCTTTGAGCGCTGATAGGCGCCCGGCGTGAGCGACGTCAGCGCCACGAACTCGTGCCCTAAGTGCGCATCATCGCAAAATTCGAGCAGCGCGCTCTCGTCAACGGGCCGCCACGAAGATGGGTTCAATCCGTTCATCGCCCGCTGCAGCCGCGCTACGCGCAAGCCCTGCTTCACACTCCAACCAATCTCGCGGGCGAACCCACGCTGCAAACTGCGCTCACTGATCCTCTGCCGCGCGGCAATTTCTCGGACACTGCCGCGGAGCTTCCCTTCTGCGATCGCATCGGCCACGTCCAACAGCGGCGACTCCACAGGCATAAGCCGCGTGCTCAACCACGCGGACGCAATCGCAACGCGTTCATCGAAGCTCTGCGCTTCGCAAAGATCGCGCTCCAAACAAACGCAATTATCCAACTCGTCCAGAGCGATGCGGCGATTTAGAACAGAGGCTGGCGAAGTACGCAGCAACGAAGCTAGTCCACGTGTCGTGAGGATGACCACAAACACTTGAAGCGGTTCGGTGTGCCGGCAAACCATCACATGGTCGCTGGCGCCCCACACCGCCGCGCGCGGTACATCCCGATCGCGTTCGCTCTCGATCCTATAGGCGCCCCGCACGAAAACTTGCAGAAGCGGGTAAAGTAGCGGCAGTTCCAATGCCCGCCCGGACAGGCTGATATCATTGCGCTGAGCGAAGCCCGCAACGTAGGGACGCTGAGCTTCCTGCGAGGCGCAAAATTGGAATGATGTCGGTGCGCTCATGTCGGAAATCTACAATACCCGCGGCGTTGCCATCCCTACAACCTCGTTATGACGAAGCAGCATTGGTCCCGCGCAGCCATCCTCGCACTCGCGGCAGCGTCGTGCGCCTCGATGGAAAGCACCCCGCCGGCGGAACTCAGCGCCTATGCCTCGGGACTTCAGCCCGGATGCGGGACCGCCGTGTTCGGCGCATCGCCTCGCTTCAGTGCTTCAGGTTACGCCGACTTGAGTCAGCAATCACCTATTGATCGAAATACGCGCTTCCCGATCGGCTCAGTCACTAAGCAATTTACCGCGTTGGTCGTGCTTCATTTGGCCGAGAGCGGTCAGCTTTCGTTGGATGCGCCGGCCAGCCGATACGTTCCAGAACTCTCAGGCGCGCTTGGCGGCGCAACTGTACGTCAATTGCTGAACCAGACAGCCGGCGTTCGTGACCACACCAGTCTACTCATCATGACTGGCGTCGAAACGCTCAGCCCCATCTCACGCGAGCAATCGCTGGCTCTTCTCGCACGTCAGCGCGCCACGAATTTTGCCCCGGGCGCCCGCGCACAATATTCGAACGGCAATTATCTCGTTCTCTCAGAGATTGCGTCACGCGTTTCCGGCGAAAGCTTCGAAGCGCTCACAACCCGCATCATCTTCCGTCCGCTTCGCATGACGAACACCGGTTTCATCGGAAGTGGCGAGCGCGCCAGCGGCTATCGCCCGACGCGAGACGGTTTCGTCACGGCAGAAGACATGCCCTCCGCCAATGGGCCAGGCGGCGTCGTTACAACGCTCGCGGATTTGCGACGCTTCGACACCGATTTCCGTACGGGCGCCCGCGTTTGGACGCCATGGATCAAGCAACAAATGTTGGCCCCCGCTCAGCTCACTGACGGGACCCAGGCAACAATGCCCGAATTCGATAGCGCCTACGGCATGGGCGTGGCTCTCGGATCGCGGACCGGCGCCCGCTACGCGGCCCATGACGGCGGTGTCGAAGGCTTTCGCGCCGAATACGTTCGCGCACTCGATCAGAATGTGAGCGTCGCGGTACTCTGCAATCGGGCGGACGCTGATTCGAGTTCGATCGCCTTCGCCCTCTTCGACGAAGCGCTGAATTTGCCGACGGCGCCAACCGAACAAGCACCGCAGCCACCACAATCCCCCGCGTCACAACCAACGCCCGCACCGAGCGAACTGCTCGCGCGCATCGCAGGCGCGTATCACTCCGATGAACTCAACGCGGACTTCAACATCGTCGCCATCCCCGGGGGCCTCGAAGCGACAATCTCGTCTCCCTACAATCCGCAACCCGTCGAAGACACCTGGGGCGCAATCCGTGTCGCTGGCGAAGACCTCCGCACTGGCCCCTTGCGCATCCGCCCCGTGATCGACTCTGGTCAAGTCAGCGCACTCACGCTGTCCTTCGGACGCCGCGCCGAAGGCGTCGTGCTCACGCGACGGTGAGATACGCGGATTGGACCGACCTCTATCCAACAACTTTTCGTGCTAACTTCTTGAATCTCCTCACGCCGCACAAAATCAATCCAACACCTTTCGCGCCATCATAAACTTCCCCCGTCGCAGTTCACGCGGAGGGGTTGGCGCCAATCCCAATCTGAACAGCGATGCGAGGTGAGCGAGAGCGATGCCGTCGGGGATGAAACCGCCGGGTCCGGGACTTCAAATTGGGCTTTCGCGTCCCCGCTCCGCATCTGGCGGCATCGCATCACGCGATGGCGCGACAAGGGTGACGCATGCCTAACGCAACAAACCGCCGCGCCGAAGCCGAAGCGCGTGGCCTGCTGAAACGCTCAGAACAGATGCTCGGCCGCGCATGCCAGCACCTTTTCAACGGCGATCCGCTCGTCGCCATGCGCATGCTGCGTGCAGCCGAACAACTCAACCAACTCGACAGCCGGTTGCGCACAAAGCGCGAAGCCGAGCGGACGAGCCTCGCCGCACGCACCGCCAATGACCTCAAGAAGCGCGAACGCGCCTGTGAGCGGCGCGAGGAGCTGCTTGAGAACGCCTCCAAGGACGTCGCCCAGCGCCACGAAGACGTGCGTCAAGCGCAAGCGGCGCTGAACGCCACCTACGAGTTAATGCGCGCCGGCAAAGTCGATGGCCCGCCTCCTGCGACAGAGACGGAAACAGTTTCTGGAGTTGCGCCATTATGAAACGCGCCGCGCTTTTCGCTTGCCTCTTTGCGTTCACCACGCCCGCTTTCGCGCAAGCCCCGTCCGCCACCGGCGGCCCGATCACGAACCAAGCCGAGCGCGATGGCATCGCCGCACGCGTGCGCGGCGGCGCCAGCTGCGCCAATTGCGACCTTTTCCAGATCAGCTTGGCCTACCAAGCCATCCCGGGCCGCGACTTCTCCGGCGCCCGCATTCGCCAAGCGGATCTCTCGCTCGCCACCGCCGACCGCGCACGTTTCCACGGCGCGAACATGTCGCTGACCAATTTCTTCGGCGCGCGTCTCTCCGGCGCTGACCTCAGCGACACCAACCTCGAAGGCACCACGTTCGTCGGCGCCTATCTCGGTGGCGCGCGCATGAGCGGCGCAATCGTCAGCGGCGCAAACTTCTCTGGCGCGGAACTCGATAGCGCAGTCGGTATTACACAGGCGCAATTGAATACTGCGTGCGGCGATGCGACGACCACGCTCCCCGCTGGGATGACTATCCCGACCTGCGGTAACAACCAGTAACAATTCTCGCTTACTGCAAGTTCACTGGCCGCTTAACTTGAACGCGCCTACCCCGGCGCCGTGCTGACACAATTGCGTCTCGCCCTCTTCGCGGCGGTTGCTCTAGGAGCAATGACGGCGAGCCAGGCCGCTTCGGCGTTCTGGCCGTTCGGCGCCGGCGCGCGCATCGAAGCGCAACCTGCATACGGCGGCGTCTGCGAAGAATGCGACCTCTCCGGCCGCATCCTCACTGGCGCGCGCATGACGCATTCGAACTTCAGCGGCAGCGATTTTTCAAACGCGGTGCTCACCCGCGCCGACGCCTCGCACTCCGAATTCGAAGGCGCCGATTTCACGCAAGCCGATCTCACCCGCGCGCGCCTCATCGATGCTTCGTGTCCACACGCCCGCTTCGACCGCGCCCGCCTCTCGCAAGCAGACGCCCGCGGCGCCGACTTCACCCGCGCCAATTTCGGCGCCGCCGATGTCACCCGCATGAATCTCGAAGACGCCGATCTCTCCGGCGCCGATCTCCGCCACGCCCGCGGCCTCACCCAAACGCAACTCAATGAAGCGTGCGGCGATGGACGCACACGATTGCCGCGTGGGCTGAGTGTCGGCCGCTGCGATTAGTTAGCCAGTAAGGTCCCGCATCGAACTCGGCTGCGGCCGGCGCCCATCGCGCACCTCCTGAGCAAGACGCTTGATTTGGCGCGAGATGCCGTCGTTCGGCGCGATCTCCAAGGCCCGGTCCGCCGCTACGATCGCTTCAGCCGGATGGCCGCGAAGCAGTTGCACTAGCGCCAAACGCGCGCGCAAAGGCAGATCGTTCGGAAACAGCGTCAAGCCGTGCTGCACGGCCTCAAACGCAAGCTCGAACTCACCCAGCTCCATCGCATGAATGGTCATCTCGTTGATGACAGGCTGGCTGTTCGGCTCCAACGCATAGGCCCGCTGGAAAGAGAGAAACGCCTCACGGTCCTCGTGGAGCACCTGAAAGAGCTTGCCGCGCATCCACCAGACGCCGTAGCGGCCAGGATAAATCGCCAGCCCCTCGTCATAGATCGCGATCGCGCGCCTGATCTCATCCTCGTTCGGCGCAGCCTGCGGGCGGCCCTCGATGTAGATGTACCGCTCCGCGATCGCCGTTGCCTGATCGACAATCCTGTCATAACGCTCAAGCTGCGCCGGCGTCAGATCCGCTAGCGATTGCGCTGCGACCGGCGCGCTAAACAGCAACAAGCCGGCCAATGCAATGACAGCGCGCAGCAGCATAGGCGTCTCCTAGCTCTTCGGCACGTCCGCGATGCGGATGTGCAGCTCTTTCAGCTGCTTCGGTGTCACTTCGCTTGGCGCCTGCATCATCAGATCCTGCGCCTGCTGGTTGAACGGGAAGACGATGACTTCGCGGATGTTGTCGACGCCCGCGAGCAACATGACGATGCGGTCCACGCCCGGGGCAGACCCGCCGTGCGGCGGCGCGCCGAAGCGGAACGCGTTCAGCATACCGCCGAACTTCTCTTCGACTACGCTCTGCGGATAGCCTGCGAGTTCGAACGCCTTGATCATGATCTCAGGCTTGTGGTTCCGGATCGCGCCCGAGCTCAGCTCAACACCATTGCAAACGATGTCGTACTGGAACGCCGTGATCTTCTCGATCGTCGCGCGATCGTTGATGTCGAGCTTCAAGAAGGCTTCGTGATCGAAGTTCGGCATTGAGAACGGGTTGTGCGAGAAGTCGATCTTCTTCTCTTCCTCGCTCCACTCGTACATCGGGAAATCGACGATCCAGCAGAACTTGAACTGATCCTTGTCCGCGAGGTTCAGTTCATCCGCGACCTTGTTACGAGCCTGACCCGCAAACTTGTAAAACACACTCGGATCGCCAGCGACGAAGAACGCCGCATCGCCGACCTTCAGCCCAAGCTGTTCGCGAATAGCGTTGGCCTTTTCCGGTCCAATGTTTTTCGCGATCGGACCAGCGCCACCTTCCTCGCCTTCACGCCAGAAGATGTAGCCAAGGCCCGGCTGGCCTTCGCCCTGCGCCCATGAATTCATCTTGTCGCAGAACGCGCGCGAACCACCGTTCGGCGCAGGCACGGCCCACACAGCTTGGCCCGGCTTCTCAAGGAAACGCGCAAACAGGCCGAAACCACCGCCGCGGAAGTGATAGCTGACATCCTGCAACACCAGCGGGTTGCGCAAGTCCGGCTTGTCCGAGCCGTACTTCGAAATTGCCTCGGCATAAGGAATGCGCGGGAATTCGTTCGCAGGCGTAACACGCTTGCCGTTGCCGAATTCCTCGAAAACACCCGCGAGCACCGGACCTATGGCGTTGAACACATCTTCCTGCGTGACGAAGCTCATCTCGAAATCGAGCTGGTAGAACTCGCCCGGCGAGCGGTCAGCGCGCGCGTCTTCATCGCGGAAGCACGGCGCGATTTGGAAGTACTTGTCGAAGCCCGCCACCATCAGCAGCTGCTTGAACTGCTGCGGCGCTTGCGGGAGCGCGTAGAACTTGCCCGGATGCAAACGCGAAGGCACCAAGAAGTCGCGCGCGCCTTCCGGCGACGACGCCGTCAAGATCGGCGTCTGAAACTCAGTGAAGCCCTGATCAATCATACGACGGCGCAGCGACGCGATCACTTGGCTACGCAGCAGGATCGACTTGTGCAGCTTGTCGCGGCGCAGATCGAGGAAGCGATACTTGAGGCGCGTCTCTTCCGGATAGTCCGGCGCGCCGAACACCGGCAACGGCAACTCTTCAGCCGTGCCGAGAACTTCCGCGTCCTCAACGCGTACTTCGATCGCGCCTGTCGCCAGTTCGGCGTTCACAGTCTCCTTCGCGCGCTCCACGACCTTGCCGTCGATCCGCACCACCGTTTCGGCGCGAACGCGCTCGAACAGCGCAAACGCGGCCGAACCCGGATTAATGACGAGCTGAGTGATCCCGTAATGGTCGCGCAGGTCGACAAAGAGCAGCCCGCCCAAATCGCGCTTGCGGTGCACCCAGCCGCCCAGACGCACGTCTTTACCCGCATCAGCCGGACGGAGAGCGCCGCAGGTGTGGGAACGGTATGCGTGCATAAGGAAACTCCAGGTGCGCCGAGTCACGAAGCTCGGCCGCAATTCGCGCGGAAAGCGCATGGGGCAAGCCGCCTTGTCAAGGCGCGGAACGCCCCGCAAATGGGCCCTGCGCATGTGCAACCTCTATTCCATGACCAAATCGCGCGAAGCGGCCGTCGCCTACACCCGCGCGATGCGCGATCGCACCGGCAATCAGCCGCCGCTGCCCGCCATTTTTCCCGATCAACTCGCGCCGGTCGTCGGCAATTCGAAAGAAGGCCAACGCGAGATGGTGATGATGCGCTGGGGCTTTCCTCCTGCCGGCGGCGGCAAGCGCCCTGTCACCAATGTCCGCAATCTCAAGTCCAATTATTGGAAGGGCTGGCTTGAGGAGCCAAGGTTCCGATGCGTCGTCCCCGCAACGAGTTTCGTGGAGTACAGCGACACATCGCCAAAGGTCGCACACTGGTTTGGCCTGGGCGACGATCGCCCGCTCTTTTGCTTCGCAGGCATCTGGCGGCCATGGAGCGGTATCCGCGGCAAAGAGGACGGTAGGCACTTGCTCTTCTCCATACTCACGACCGAGCCGAACGAACTCACCAAGCCTATTCACGCAGAGGCAATGCCGGTGATGCTCACAGGTGAAGAGATCGATGTCTGGCTTGAAGGCTCAACCGAAGACGCATTGGCGCTAGCCAAACCGTTCCCGGCTGACAGAATGAAGATCGTACTATCGGGGCCGCGCGAAGACGCCGGGGGAGAGACGCCATGAAATGGCTTGCTGGGATCGTCATTGTGCTCGCGGCCTTGGGCGCGTTCTTCTGGTGGGCGGCCCTCGATGCTGCGGCGCCCGCTGAAGCGAACGGCGTTGTCGATATCGCCGCCTATCGCGCACTCGTTGCCAATGATGCGCCGGAAACGCTGCCGACCGCGGTGAATGTTGAGTTCGTCGGTGAAAGCAAAGCGCCGAGCTTTGCTGTTGAATCCGGCGCCTTCGACGGCCAGCGCACGCTTTCCTACAACTCATTCCAGATCGTCGCGCCAAGCGGCGATACAATCATTGACGGCGCAGTCGATCGCGAGACGCTCGATCAAATGTCGCAAGGCAAAGGCAGTTTTAACGAACAAACCTACGGCGACGTGCTTGCCGCGATGACGCGCGCGCAACGCGTGATGATTACGCACGAGCACCTTGATCACGTCATGGCGATCGCACGCCATCCTGAACCTGCAGCCCTTGCGCCGCATCTTGAGCTGACGAGCGCGCAACTCAGTGGCTTGCCAGTGCATGCGCCAAACGGACAACTCGCGCCGGAAATCGCGGGCATCGCCACTATCGATCTGACCCAGCCGCAACGCATCGCGCCGGGTGTCGTTGCGGTGGCAATGCCGGGTCACTCGCCGGGCACCGTGTTGATCTACGCCAAGACCACAACGCGCGAGTATCTCTTCATTGGCGACATCGCCTGGGTCATCGGCAGTGTGGAGCACCTGCGCGGGCGCCCTCGCTTCATCACTTGGCTGATGCCCGGCGTCGATCCCGGCCGTCCCAATGTGCTTCGCCAACTCCGTGCATTGCACGACGTGGCCGAAGCGAACCCAGACCTCGTTCTGCTACCGGCCCATGATGACGCGTACCTGCGCAGCCTAGTTTCAACCGGCGTCCTCGCCGAAGGCTTCACCCAACCTGCCGCCGCTACCGCGCCGCTGCCGGAATAATACCACCTGGAACCCGTCCGCGCTTGACCCGAGGCGCGGCGCGGACCAACCAGCCTAATGCGCGTGATTACCACGACCTCGGATCTGGAGGCGGTGTGCCAGGAAATGGCGCAACAGCCCTTCGTCGCGGTCGACACCGAGTTTATGCGCGAGACCACCTACTGGCCGAAGCTCTGCCTCATCCAGGCGGCTGCGCCGGGGGTTGAGGCGGTGATCGATCCGCTGGCCGAGGGCCTCGCGCTCGCGCCGTTCATGGAGCTGATGGCCAACGAGAAGGTGCTGAAGGTTTTCCATGCCTCGCGCCAAGATCTCGAAATCTTCCTGAAGATCGCCGGCAAGCTTCCGCACCCTGTGTTCGACACACAGATCGCGGCGATGGCTTGCGGCTATGGCGATACGGTCGCGTACGACGCGCTCGTCCAGCAGATCCTGAAGCGCCGCTTGGACAAATCCTCGCGCTTCACCGATTGGAGTCGCCGTCCGCTCTCTGAAGCGCAACTTTCCTACGCACTGGCCGACGTCACGCATCTCCGCGACATCTATCCGAAGATGTACGCCAAGCTCGAAAGCGAAGGCCGGTTGTCGTGGTTGGACGAGGAGCACGACTATCTGCTCGACCCGCAAATCTACGATACGACCCCAGAGAATTCCTGGAACCGCCTGAAGCTGCGCAAGACAACGGCGGACTACGTGCTCGGCCTGCAAGTCGCCGCCGCATGGCGTGAACGCCAAGCGCAGCAACGCGACGTACCGCGCGGCCGCATCGTGAAAGATGAAGCGCTCTACGAAATCGCCGAGCAACGTCCGAAGAACGCCGCTGATTTCGATCGTATGCGCGCAGTGCCACGCGGCTTTGGCAATTCGCGCGCCGCGACAGAGCTCATCCAAGCGTTGGATCGCGCATTCAGCGATCCAAACCGCCCCGTATTCAAATACGACCGCCCACCGCCACTGCCTTCAGGACTCGGCCCGACAGTTGAGTTGTTGAAAGTGCTGCTGCGCTACGAAGCCGAGCGCCACAACGTTGCGCCTCGCCTCATCGCGTCGGCGCCTGAAGTTGAATCCATCGCCGCTGATGACAACGCGGATGTGCCCGCCCTTAAGGGTTGGCGCCGCGAAGTGTTTGGCGAACGCGCCTTGGCGCTCAAGCACGGCAAACTCGCGCTGAAGCTGAAAGACGGCAAAGTCAGCGTCGACAACGCCTAAGCGCTCACTGCCTCTGCGCATGCGGCTCTGAAATCGTATGGCGTCTCAGTCGCGCAATCAGGCCACTTCTTGGTTTCAAGCCAATATTGGGCGAGGCCAACCCGTGCGCACAGCGCTGGAAAACGCGGGTTCATCCAAGCTGGCGTGCCACCGGTGCTAACAAACAACTGCAGCGCCGATTGGGCACGCGCCATGCCGAAGGCGTCGTGATTATCGGGTTTGAGTTCGCGGCCCTGGTCCAGCGCCGCGTTGATCACATCGAAGGCACGATCGGTACAGCCTTGGCTGGCGGCGAACATAACGGTCGAAAGTGGCAGCGGGCCCTTGTCCTGCGCCACCGCGTCAAGCATCGCGTCGCACGCGACACGCCGATCCGCGGGCGAGAGCCGCAACAAGCGCACGTAGTTGCGCAGTACGTTTACATCGCGCTCATTCACGGCGCGACGCGGCGGCGCGCCTGGGGCGGCGAGCGCATCTGCAGAATCGGCATGACCAGCAACGCAGTGCGTGCCCCACATCAGATACCAAATGAACGGTGAATCCGGCCAACGCGCCCAGGCCGCGCTAATGATCTCGCGTGCGGTTTCAAGATCGCCGCGCGCTGTCAGCAAGCTGGCGCGTAGGCCTTCAACGGCTGGTCCAAGAGGTTCAAGCAGGCTCGCGATCTCGAGTGCGCGAGCAGCATCGCGGAGGCGTCCGACACTGTAAAGCCAAGCCGCGCGCGCGACGTGGAGCGAAGGATCATTGGGCGTGCGTTTCAGCGCTTCGTTCACCAGCGCAAGCTTGTCGGCATAGGCGCCGAAAGCAGGCTTCAACAGCGACAGCGCGGCGAAGCCCTGCGCGCAATCTGGATCAAGTTCGAGCGAGCGCTTTGCAGCGTCGAGCGCAGCTTCGTGCGCGGGTGTGCCGATGAGATCGCGGTCGCGCGGTAGCAAAAGCGCCCGTACGCTGGCAAGAACAGCCCAGGCGTCCGCAAATTCCGGCGCGATGCTCACACAGCGTTCGAGCAGGACAGCCGCCTGATCCTCTTCGATATCGCTCATCATCAGCCAGATTTGACGGGCGCGGAGGTAGAGGTCGTAAGCTGCCGGATCGATCGGATTGGTGGCGCGTTCCGATTGCGACAGTGAGCGGCGCAACGAGCCCGCCACCTTGGCGGCGATTTCGTCTTCCAGCGCGAAAGCGTCATTGCGATCGCCTTCATAACGCTCGCTCCACAGCGCAACGCCGGTGCCGGCATCGATCAGCTGAACGCTGACGCGCATGCGATCGCCGTTCAGACGCACCGAGCCGTCGAGCACATGGCTCGCCTTCAGAGCAGTGGCAGCGCCCCGCTTGTTCTCGCCGCGAAACTGGAACGCAGACAGCCGACCGATCACTTTGATCTTCGACTGGCGCAACAGCGTTGAGATGATCTCATCAGCGACGCCGTCGGAGAAATAGTTCATCTCCGCCGCATAGCTCTCATTGTCGAAAGGAAGCACAGCCAACACTGGCTCAGGCTTACGCGCACGGCTGCGGGCGGCTGCGATGGCTTCAAGCGTAAAGATGTCGATGGTCTCTGCCATCTTGTCCAAGTGCACCGCGCCCGCGGGATGCAGCCGCTGCGCCAGTTTTCCGCGCACCGCGCGGCGCACATCAAGCGACACAACGACGGCGCCGGGCCGGGCGAGCTGCTGCAGTCGCGCGGCGACGTTGACACTGTGACCGAGCAAATCGCCGGTCTTCGTCATCATCACGTCGCCGACGTGCACGCCAACGCGCACGCGCTGCCGCTCAACGCCTTCCCAAAGAATTTCGGCGGCGGAGAGCGCACCAGAGGCAGACGCAAATTCCAGCATGAAGCCATCGCCGGCGGTGTTGAACACGCGTCCGCCATGGGTCTGCACGATCGCATCAATCGTCGCGCGCACCCGCGCCACGAGCGCCAGCGCCTCGCTCTCGTCCACTTCGGACATGGCCGAATAGCCGGCGACGTCGATCGACATGATCGCCGCGAGCTTCCGGGGTCCGAGCTCCTCGGTCACTTTGGGTCCGCCATTGCCAACGGCTTCTAGCACAGCAACGGCGCTGAGGGGATCAGCCCTCCTTGGGGAGATCCTGGAAATAGGGCTCGACCTTGCCCGAGTATTTGATCGTGAGCTGTTTACCCTTGCGATCCAGCGTCTTGCCGACAGCCAGACGCACCCAGCCCTCACTCACGCAATATTCTTCGCAATTGGTCTTTTCATTGCCGTTGAAGCGCATGCCGATGCCCCGCGCGAGCAGAGCCTCGTCGTAAAACGGGCTGTCGGGATCGACCGAGAGGCGGTCTGGCGGGGTATCGCTCATAGTACTTTCGTCTCCGGCGTAAGGCCCAAGGCGGCGGCGGCGAAATCCAAACGCCGCTGCACCGTCTCGGTAATGAGGTGAGCCATCTTCTTCTTGACCCGAAGCACTAGCCTGCCGTCAACCGCTTCGATCTCGACTGCGGCCAAAAGCGGCTCGGAGCGGCCGGAAAGATCAGCGCCGAGGCGGAGCGCGGCGCCGAGGGCGGCGGCCGCTGCTTGGCGCTCGTCACTGAGAAGCCGCATGTAGGCTTCGGCGTGGCGGGGCGGCGCCTTGGTGTAGCGGTGATGAATGGCCGCCGCGAGGAAAGCGCGCTCCTCGTGGCTGATGGCGGCAAGCGGCGCACGCAAGATGAGATCGAACATGACCTCAACGCGCTGATCAGGGTGCAGCGGACCGCCAACATCGGCGAGACGCGCGGCTGCGCCGCGAATGACTTCCTCGCGCTTCTTAGGAAAGACGTTCGGCTGGCCCTCGAACATGGGCGCGATCCATTCGTCGAGAGCTTTTCCAAACGCGCGCGTTCGTGACCACCGGCCCGCCAACGCTTCAGCGGCTCCGATGAGAGGGTGCGTCGCCAACGTTTCGTCGCTCATGCGTTCGATCAACACGCCTTCACGCAGACCGAACGCAGAAAGAATGACACGGTCGAATTGACCGACCTGCATCACGTGTTCGAGCACAACCGCAGCATAGGGCAGAGTCTCCGCGCGTTTTGCAGCGGCTTCCTCCAGCTTCTCTAGCGAACGCTTGCTCTGCTTGCGCACGACGTCCGCGACTTTGAGCACTTCGGCGCGACTCATTTCGTGATGGTGCAGCACGCCGAGCGGGTGATTGGTGAGCGCGATATCGATCCGCCCGAGGGCGCGCCACGCGCCGCCGACGGCGTAGAAATCGCCGCCGCGTTTACCGAGCAATTTGGTGCGATCAAGCACCTGCTCGACTTGCTTGCTGACTTTTCCGTAGTCGAAATCGGCTTCGTCCATCAGCGTCAACGGCCCAAGCGGAAACGTCTCGCCGCGCCCAACGCCCTTTGGACTGATCTCGATCAACTCAAGGCTGGCGCCACCAAGATCGCCGACAAGTCCTTTCGCGTCCGGTGCTCCGGCCATCACACCAAGCGCCGACAAGCGCGCTTCATCTTCGCCGCTGAGAATCCGGAGCTTGATGCCGCTCTCCGCTTCCATGCGCGCGGCGAACTCTTTGCCGTCTTTCGCTTCTCGAACTGCAGCGGTGCCCACGGCGTAGACATCCATGATTTGCAACGCGTCAATCAACGTCGCGAAACGGCGGACCGCGCGAAGCGCTTGATCGACGCCATCTTTCGAGAGCGAACCCGTACGCGCACCTTCGCGGCCGAGACCGGCCATAACCTTTTCGTTGAGGATAGGCGTCATCGCGCGGCCATCGATGCGATAGACGACGAGACGCACGGAATTGGAGCCGACATCGATGACGGCGGCTTCCTGCCCGTCGCGTAGGAAGCGCGACGTCATTGCTCGACGCTCAGCTTACGACGTGCGGCGCGCGCCGATGTGATCGAACGCGGCTGGCGCATCGCCTTTGCCCGCGCGGCCGCGACCCGAGAGGCTCGGGTTGCGCATGAAGTAATTGTGCGCGCTAAAGGGTTCGTCTGGCAGCTTCGAAACATCAACCCGAGTGAATACCCCATCCTGGTCCATGTACCAGGATTGCGCCTCATCATTGAGGTTCGCGACCATGATTTGATCGAGAACTTGCTGATGTACGGTCGGATTTTCAACCGGACACATGACCTCAACGCGCCGTTCCAGGTTCCGCGGCATCCAATCGGCGGAGGAGAGGTACACTTTCGCCTTGGCGTTCGGGAGCTTTGCTCCGTTACCGAAACAGACGATGCGGGCGTGCTCAAGAAACCGCCCGACAATGGATTTGACGCGGATGTTTTCGCTCATCCCGGGAACACCGGGACGCAGGCAGCAGATACCGCGCACGACCAGGTCGATCTTCACGCCCTCATTCGAAGCCCGGTAAAGCGCATCGATGATCTCGGGATGCACAAGCGCGTTTAGCTTGGCCCAGATCGAGCCGCCGCGACCGGCGCGGGCATGTTCGATCTCGGCCTCGATGAGCGAAAGGATCGTGGCCTTCGAATTGATCGGGGACATCGCGATCTTCTCGAGTTCAGCTGGGCGCGCATAGCCGGTCACGAAATTGAACAAGCGGTTCGCATCGCGGCCGAACGCTGGATCGCACGTGAACAAGGAAAGGTCGGTGTAAATCTTCGCGGTGACCGGGTGGTAGTTGCCAGTACCGAAGTGCGTGTAGCTGCGCAGCCCTTCGGGCTCGCGGCGCACGACGAGGCTCACCTTCGCGTGGGTTTTGAAGTCGACAAAGCCATATACAACCGACGCGCCGGCCGCTTCGAGTTTGCGCGCGACATGCAGGTTGGTCTCTTCGTCAAAGCGCGCTTTGAGCTCAATCAGCGCCGTGACGTTCTTGCCAGCTTCAGCGGCAGCAACGAGCGCGGCAACGATCGGTGAGTCGCGCGAGGTGCGATAGAGCGTTTGCTTGATCGCGACCACAGCCGGATCAGACGCTGCTTGGCGCACGAACTGGACAACAGAGTCGAACGATTCAAACGGATGGTGGACGAGGATATCCTTGGCGCGGATCGCCGCGAAGGTATCGCCGCCAAAATCCTTGATCCGGTCCGGGAAACGCGGCTCGAAGCGCGGGAATTTCAGCTCGGGCCGATCTTCATTGACCAGCGCCGACAAGGAAACGAGGCCGAGCATGCCTTCGACGATGATCACATCGCGCGCATCAGCTTCGAGTTCGCGGCTGATAAAGGCGCGAAGGTCCTCAGGCATTGAGGCTTCGACCTTGAGACGCACGACATCGCCAAGACGACGCTCTTTCAGCCGCGCCTCGAACTCGCGCACGAGATCTTCGGCCTCTTCCTGAATTTCGATATCGCTATCGCGAACAACGCGGAACGCGCCCTGCGCCTCGACGGTGTAGCCTGGGAAAAGCTCATCGAGGAAAAGCGTGATCGTGTTTTCGAGCGTCAGAAAGCGGCGCTGCTGACGTTCGCCCGCATCCAGCTCCATGTGAGAATGCGCGAGCGTGACGTCGATGAAGCGCGCGACTTGGGTCGGCACTGGAATGAGCGCGTTCATCGCCCGACCATCGCCTTTGCGCTTCAGCTTCAGTGCGATCGCGAAGCCGAGGTTCGGAATGAACGGAAAAGGGTGCGCCGGATCGACCGCGAGCGGGGTCAGTAGCGGGAAGACTTCCGCCATGAAGAGCGGCTTCAAATAGCGCAGCTCTTCTTGCGTCAGCTCTTCGCGATCTAGCACTGAGATGCCGGCGCCGCGCAGGGCGACACGCAGCGCGCGCCAACGTTCCTGCTGACGATCAATCAGTTTGGTCGCGGCAGCGTGAACCCGAGCGAGTTGTTCGCTTGGCGTCAGGCCGTCATTGCTGACCAAGGTCACGCCGGCCCGCACTTGCTCATGCAAGCCGGCGACGCGGACCATGTAGAATTCGTCGAGGTTGGAGGCGGAGATCGACAAAAAGCGCAGCTGCTCCAGCAGCGGGTGCTGTTCGTTCTCGGCCTCTTCCAGCACGCGCGTGTTGAACGCGAGCCAAGCAAGCTCGCGGTTGATGAACCGCTTCGGATCATTCAGCGACGGCGTGTTCTGCGCCGGTGCGCGCGCCTTCTTGCGCGATTTCGCCATCTGTTAACCGTCTCCACCAACCCAGCGCGCCTGCATCTTTTCCAGCGCTCGCTTGGCGATCACTGTCGTCACAGGCCTTGCCCCGCGCACCAGCCCTTCGTCCAAAGCCGCCGCCCAGGCTTGGGCCGCAGCGAAGGTTCGAGGGAGCCGCCGCACGAGGTACTTGGCGGCATCATCGCTCAATTGGATGAATTTCTCACGACAGATACGGCGCAAAACTACGTCCATCAGCGCTTCATCAGGCTCACCAAGCTTAGCGACCGGTAAAGATGCGAGCCTAGAGCGGAGGTCTGGAGTCTGGACCAGCCAGGCTGAGGGCGGCTCGCCCCCCACCAGCAGCACGGCGCCGCCCTCAGCGCGGGAGAGATCGAGCAGACGCCAGAGCATGGGCTCGTCCCGCGCGCCATCGGCGTCATCGATCAAAATGCAGCCGCCGGCTTCGCGGAAGCTGGTTGCGGCGTCCTCGGGCGTGGCCATCGGTGAGATATGACGGGCGCCCACTTCGAGCGCCCAGGCCAGCGCCAGGTGCGTCTTGCCGGAGCCCGGCGGGCCCGAGATCGCGAGCGCGCCGTGCGGCCAGGCTCGCCAATCGGTCAGCAGCTTCGCCGCGTCACGGTTTGCCTCAGCCACCACCAGTTTGTCGGGCGAGCGATCGCCCATACGAAACTCAAACAGGCTAGGCTGATAGCTCACCTATCTCGCCGCTACGCGCAGCGTCGGACCATTCGCCGTATCCGCGAGGCTCACGCCGCGGCGCTGCAGTTCGGCGTTGAGTTGATTGCGATCTCCAACGAACGAGAAGGAGACAAGAGCGCCCTGCCGGCCAACCGCCTCGATGCGGATTTCCGAGATTAGCGTTTGCGCTGTGCCTTCCAGCGCATCCTTGATCTGCTCCCATTGCGCTTGGTTGGTATAGAGAGCCGACGCGTTGATGCGGGCGCGCTGGCCGGCGCCCGTGGCGACACGGCCTTTCCAATCGTTTTGAAGCCGCATGCTAGCTTGTTCGGCAAGCGATGACAGCGCTGCACGCAGAGCAGATGGATCCTCGCTAGCGATACGCGCAGTCACTTCGCCGCGTTGCTGCGTGGCGGTGGCATTGACCTCCACGAGGGTCGCCGTGGCCGTTGAACCCTGGACGCGGAGCGTTGCGTAGAGTGCTGACGCGGCGGCCGAAGCTTGCGCGAACGGTTGCGCGGTTTGCCATGCGGGCGCGCCTTGCAAGGTCGCTGGCGCAACAGCCAACGGCACGAGCTCGTCGCTGAAGCCGCCATTGGCCCATGCCTCGCGCCAAGCCGTCGCGGTTTCCTCTGCCGTGCCGTCCACAACGAGCGGCGCCACGAGAACGGGCGAGGTGCGCGTATCGACGACAGTCAGATTGAACTGGCGCAGCAGCGTGCGCACGCCTGAAGGATCGAACCGCACGGTGAGGCGGCCGATATAGCGCGTGCCGGAGCGGCGCTCCTCTTCTACGTCCACGCTGGAGACCAGCCGCTCGAGCGTTGCGGGTTCCACCTGCGGCACGCCGCGTGCGTTGAGTTCGTCCGGAATGGTGAGGCGGCGGACGAGGCGCTCGAACCCTGCCCGCTGCGCCGCCGCGAACCCGGCTTGTTGCGCAGCCGCAGCGTTTGCGGCGGTTTCATCCACGCGGACGCCGCCAACGACGTAGACATTGTCGCGCCCCTGGGCGCTTGCCGCCCCTGGCGCGAACGCGCACAAGGCGGCAAGAAAAACAGCGGCAACCGCTGCCAAAGGCGTGAACTTCATTACTAAACCTCGGTGTCGGGAGACCCTACCCGGCGCGGAATCGCCTATCAATGTGGCGGCTTCTGGACTCATCACGTGACCAATACCCCGGGAACTAACGGCCTTACCTATCGCGACGCAGGTGTGGATATCGACGAAGGCGAGCGCCTAGTCGATCTCATCAAGCCGGCTGCGAAATCCACAGCCCGCCCTGGCGCGGACGGGTCTTTGGGCGGATTCGCCGGCGCCTTCGACCCGAAAGCGGCTGGCTTCAAGGATCCGATCTTCCTGGCGACCACCGATGGCGTCGGCACAAAGCTGAAGATCGCAATTGAAAGCGGTCGCCACGACACCGTCGGCATCGACCTCGTCGCCATGTGCGTGAACGACCTTTCGGCCCAAGGCGCCGAGCCGCTGATGTTCCTGGACTACTACGCCACCGGCAAACTCAACGCCGATGAAGCCGCGCTGGTCGTGCAAGGCATTGCCGAAGGCTGCCGCCAAGCTGGCGCTGCGCTCGCGGGTGGTGAGACGGCGGAGATGCCGGGCATGTACGGCAAGGGCGACTATGACCTCGCTGGCTTCTCCGTCGGCGCCGCCGAACGCGGGACGCTGCTGCCGAAGACCGAAGACATGCAGGCTGGCGATGTGATCGTCGGCATCGCCTCGAGCGGCCCGCATTCGAACGGCTACTCGCTGGTGCGCAAAGTCGTCGAGCGCTCAGGTCTCGCATGGGATGCACCCGCGCCGTTCGCTGCCGGCAAGTCGTTGGCCGAGGCGCTGCTCACGCCGACGCGCATCTACGCGAAGGCGCTAAAGCCGATCTTCGAAGCAAAGCTCGCAAAGGGCGCCGCGCACATCACCGGTGGCGGCTTGGTGGAAAACACACCGCGCGCGTTGCCGGATCATCTGGAAGCGGATTTCGATTGGAACGCTTGGAAGCGGCCTGCAGTGTTCGAGTGGCTTCAGTCCACTGGCGGCGTGCCGGAAGCTGACATGCGCCGCACATTCAACCTTGGAATCGGTATGATCCTGGTTGTTGATCCGGCGAAAGCCGATGAAGTGGTCACGAAACTGAACGGCGCCGGCGAACGCGCCTTCAAGATCGGCGCGCTCAAGGTCGTATGAGCAAGAAGCGCGTTGCCGTCTTGATCTCGGGACGCGGCAGCAATCTGCAGGCGCTGCTCGATGCGCAGCAGGACGCCTACGAAATCGTGCTTGTGGTTTCCAACGTCCCAGGCGTCGAAGGGCTAAAGCGCGCGCGCGCCGCTGGGGTTGAGGCGATCGTCGTCGATCACAAGCCCTTCGGCAAAGACCGCGAAGCGTTCGAACGCGAACTCGACATGGAGCTTGGCGCCCGCGCCATCGAAATCGTGGCGCTCGCCGGTTTCATGCGCGTGCTGACGCCGTTTTTCGTGCGCGCCTGGGCGGGCCACCTCGTCAACATTCATCCATCGCTCTTGCCGAAGTATCCAGGCGTGAACACGCATGCCCGAGCGCTCGAAGCGGGCGATACCGAACATGGCGCGACGGTACACTTGGTAGTCGAAGAGGTCGATGCCGGCGAAATTCTTGGTCAGGCGTCGATGTCAATTCTGCCCGGCGATACGCCCGAGACGTTGGCTCAACGACTGCTTGCGCTAGAGCATGCGCTTTACCCGGACTGTGTCGCCAAACTCGCGCGACAACTCTAAGACGCGGCCTTCGCTTCGGCGCGCGGTTGCAGCTCTTCTTCCACCAGCCGCGCCATATCTTGCAGCATCCGCAACTGCGCGGCGCTCAACGTGCGCGGCTTGCTGTCGACAATGCAAAAAGCGCCTACGCGCGCGCCGTCGGCGGCATGCAGGGGGATCCCGGCGTAGAAGCGCACATGCGGATCGCCAACCACGACTGGATTTTCAGCGAAGCGGTCGTCCCGGAGCGTGTCGTTCACGATCAGCGGATCGTCACCCAAGATGGCGTGCGAGCAAAAACCCATGTCGCGCGAGGTTTCGCTGAACTCGAAGCCGTAGTGCGCCTTGTACCATTGCCGATCGCGGTCGATGAGACTCACCAAAGCAATCGGCGCGTCGAAAGCTGCGGCGGCAATACGCGCATGGCGATCGAAGCGTTCTTCGGCATCGGTATCGAGCAGGCCCAAGCGATACACGGCGGCGAGGCGCGCCTCTTCGTCGTTCGGCAGCGCCGCTTTGCGCCAACGCAGCATCGAGCGCATCAGCCAAGCGCGCATACGCGAGCGCGCGTATTGCAAACTGAACGGCCGCGTCAGCCAATCGGTGACGCCCGCCGCCTCGCCCTTGTCTTCGGGCACTTTGTCTTGGTCGGTGACGATGATGATCGGCAGGTCTTTGGCCTCATCGCCCGCAAGCGCGCGAAGATCGGCGCAGAGCGCGACGGGATCGATGCCAGGCAGAGCGTCGCCAAGGAAGATCAGCGACGGGTGACCGCCCTGCACGGCTTCCACCAATT
>JAPLOL010000163.1 GCA_026400735.1 Alphaproteobacteria bacterium
CGGAGATCGCGATGGAGATCCAAGCCGATCAGATCGGTGCGGATATCGTCATGCAACTCGATGAGTGCCCGAAGCTGCCAGCGCCGCGCGAGGACGTTGAGAAAGCGATGCGACTTTCGTTGGCATGGGCGAAGCGCTGCAAGACGGCGTTTGGAAAACGCGACGCGCAGAATTTGTTTGCGATCGTGCAGGGTGGCATCGATCCGGAACTGCGGCGTATTTCGGCTGAGGCGCTGGTTGCGGAAGGCTTTGATGGCTACGCTATTGGCGGCCTTGCTGTCGGCGAAGGCCATGAAGCGATGCTGGCAACGCTCGACGTCACCACACCGTGCTTGCCGCAGGATCGGCCGCGCTATCTGATGGGCGTGGGTAAGCCGATCGATATCGTTGAGAGCGTTGCGCGTGGTGTTGATATGTTTGATTGCGTCCTGCCGACGCGGTCGGGCCGCCATGGACAGGCGTGGCTCGACGTGGGCCCTCTTAACATCACCAATGCGCGCTTCGCAGAGGACTTAAACCCTCTCGATCCGCGCATCGATTGCCCGGCGAGCCGCGACTATTCGAAGGCGTATCTGCACCATCTATTCAAGACGGGAGAGCTGCTCGGCCAAGTGCTGCTCTCGTGGCACAATGTGGCGTACTATCAGTTCTTGATGTCACGTTTGCGCGAAGCGATTAGCGAAGGCCGCCTCGCGCAATTCGTTACAGAGTTCAAAGCGCTTAGTTCGCTCGCTGACGCGCAGCCGGAGGCGGCGGCGGAATGATGCTCGGGCAGCCGAGCGAGGCGCCGTAGCCGCGCAGGAATGTGCGGCGTTGTTGGCCGTTGGCGACGGCGCGCAGCGCATCGCGCTCGGCGCGGTTGGCGCCGCTGATCCGGCGCACCCATGAGCGGAACGGGATCAGGTCTTCGGCGGTGTTCTCCGCGGCCTGGATGGTTTGCTCTTCGACGAAGTCGCCGCTGCGGTCCCACACATTGCGGTTCGGGCCGGGTTGGTAGCTCTCGGGACCGAGCACCGCGTCGAGCAGGCTGATCTCGTGGGTGACGGCGCTGCAGTTGGTCAGCGTGGCCGTGGCGTACGGGTATTGGAGATTGCGCAGCAGAAGCGGGATTTCCGGGCGCACGAGACCCACGTCGCGCAGTGGGATCGAGGCCGCGCCGGTGACGCCGCGGCGCGTGTCGGCGGTACGCCCGGTTGAGCAGCTCGCAATGCTCAGGCCTGCGGCCAGGACCACCGCGAATTTCCCCAAAGTCTGCATGCGCATTGTCCAGCTCTCCCGGCTCAGGCGGCCAGCCTATACCTTCGCCTACCTGCCGCGCCAATGCGGCGAGACATGGACATAGCCCTTAGTTTAAGCCCCGCTCATGCTCCCGGTTGAGGAAGTCCTGCCCCAGCTCATCGCGGCGCTTGAGGCGCGCGGCGAGGCCGTGCTGGTTGCGCCGCCGGGTGCGGGCAAAACGACGCGCGTGGCGCCGGCTTTGTTGGACGCCGGGTGGATCAAGGGCGGCAAGATCATTTTGCTTTCGCCGCGGCGGATTGCGGCGCGGGCATCGGCGTCGCGGATGGCGTTTGAGCGCGGTGAGCCGGTTGGCGCGACGATTGGCTATCGCGTGCGGCTGGATTCCAAGATTAGCCGCGCGACGCGGATCGAGGTTGTTACAGAGGGCGTATTCACACGGATGATCCTCGACGATCCGGAGCTGCGCGGCGTCGCGGCGGTGGTGTTCGACGAATTTCACGAGCGCAGTCTTGAGGGCGATCTCGGATTGGCGCTGGCGCGTGATGCTCAGAGCGCGCTGCGGCCTGATCTGCGCATCGTGGTGATGTCGGCGACGCTTGATGCGGCGCGTGTGGCGTCGCTGCTGGGTGACGCTCCGGTGGTGGTAAGCGAAGGCCGGATGTTTCCGGTGCGCCATGTGTACCGACCGCGTGATGCGCGGGCGCGGATTGAGGACGAAGTTGCAGCGGCGACGCGGGCTGCGTTGGCGGCGGATGCGGGGTCGGCGCTCGTGTTTTTGCCGGGTGTCCGTGAGATCGAGCGCACGGCGGAGCAATTGCGCGTGACGGTGCGCGATCCGAACGTTGATATTCGTCCGCTTTATGGCGCGATGAGTGCGGGTGATCAGGACGCGGCGATTTCGCCGGCTCCTGCTGGGCGGCGCAAGGTTGTGTTGGCGACATCGATTGCTGAGACGAGTTTAACGATTGAGGGCGTCCGGATTGTTGTCGATAGCGGCTTGGCGCGCCGGCCACGGTTTGAGCCGGCGCTGGGGCTGACGCGGCTGGAAACGGTGCGTGCGAGCCAGGCTTCGATCACGCAGCGTGCGGGACGTGCTGGGCGTCTGGAGCCGGGTGTTGCTTGGCGCCTGTGGAGCGAGGGCGAAACGCGAGCGCTGCCGCCGTTCGATCGGCCGGAAATTATGGACGCGGACTTAAGCGGGCTCGCGCTTGATCTGGCGGCTTGGGGCGTGAGTGATCCGGCGACGTTAGCTTGGCTCGATCCGCCGCCTGCGCCGGCGTGGAATGAAGCGGTTGGCTTGTTGAAGCGGATCGGCGCGCTTGATGCGGATGGGCGGCTGACGGCGCATGGGCAAGCTGTGGCGAAGCTGCCGTTGCCGGCGCGCTTGGCGCACATGGTGATCAGTGCAGCGCGCGATGGCGAGGCGCTGCTCGCGGCGCGGATTGCGATGGTGCTGACGGAGCAAGGGCTTGGCGGGCGCAGCGCGGACTTGCGCGATCGGCTGCATCGGTTCGCGGGTGAGCGCGGGCAGCGCGCCGATAGCGCGCGTGCGCTTGCGGATCGGATTGCGCGGCTGGCGGGTGGCGCGCGTGGTGACGCGAATGAGGATCACGCTGGGCGGGTTCTTGCGATCGCCTATCCGGATCGCGTTGCGAAGGTGCGCCAGGGCGGATTCAGTTTGGCTAACGGTCGCGCGGCAGTGGTTGATGAAGCGTCACCGTTGTTGAAGAGCCAGTATGCGGTGATCGCGGACATGGCCGGTGCGGCCGGGCGCGCGCAGGTGATCCTCGGTGCGCCGATTGAGTTTGCGGACATCGAAGTGATGTTCGGCGATCGAATCGAGACGCGGGCTTCGGCGACGATTGATCCGGCGAGTGGCGCGTTGCGTGGGCGCAAGGTGCGGCGGCTTGGGAAGTTGGTGCTTTCGGAGGCGCCGCTGGAGAGGTTGTCGGGCGCCGAACTTTCGCAGGCGCTGCTGGATGTTGTCGCTGAGACGGGTCTTGGGCTGCTGGATTGGGATGACGCGGCACGGCAGACGCGTGGGCGGGTGCAGTTCATGCGCTCACTTGATGGCGAGGCTTGGCCGGATTGGAGCGATGACGCTCTGTCAGAGAGTTTGAACGATTGGTTGGCGCCTGCTTTGGATGGCGTGTCGTCGTTGAAGGGCGTCGATGTCTCTCGGGCGTTGCTGATGTCGCTCGACCATGAGCAGCGGCGTAAGCTCGATGCTGACGCGCCGGCGAAGTTTGAGACGCCGGCGGGGTCTTCTCTCTCGATCGATTACGAGAGCGATGGCGGGCCGGCGTTGGATGTGCGTCTGCAGGAGATGTTTGGCGAGGCTAAGCATCCGATGATCGCCAACGGGCGCGCACCGCTGAGCTTGCGGCTGCTTTCACCGGCGCATCGGCCGGTGCAGACGACGAAGGACTTGCCAGGGTTCTGGCGCGGCTCGTATGCGGCGGTGCGCAGCGAGATGCGCGGGCGCTATCCGAAACACCCTTGGCCCGACGATCCGCTGAGTGCGCCGCCAACACGGCGCGCCAAACCAAGAGGCTCCTGATGATCCCGACGATTGAAGATGTGAAAGCAGCCGCGAAGCGGATCGAAGGCATCGCGGTCAAGACGCCGCTCATTCGCAATGACGTGCTGGATGAAATCACCGGCGCGAAGGTTTGGGTGAAAGCCGAGAACTTGCAGCGCGGCGGCGCGTTCAAGATGCGCGGTGCGACGAATGCGATCTCTGCGTTGGCGCCTGAGGTGCGCGCAAAAGGCGTGATCGCATTCTCATCCGGCAATCATGCGATCGCTGTGGCGACGGCGTCGAAGATATTTGGGATCAAGGCGACGATCGTGATGCCGGCGGATGCGCCGAAGATCAAACTCGACACCACGCGCAGCTTGGGTGCGACGGTGGTGACGTATGATCGCGTTGGTGAGAGCCGCGAAGAGATCGGCGCGCGTCTGGCGGCTGAAGGAGGTCTCTCCTTAATCAAACCTTTCGACGATCCGTTTGTGCTAGCGGGGCAGGGGACTGCGGGTTTGGAAATCGCGGAGCTGATTTCACCGAACATTGTGTTCGTGCCGGCAAGTGGCGGCGGGTTGTCGACCGGGACGGCGTTGTCGTTGCCGAAGGCGCGCGTGTTTGCTGTCGAGCCAGAGGGGCACAACGATATTCAGCTCACGTTGGAGACCGGTTCGATCAAACGCAACGCGCCGGGAATTCGCTCGATTTGTGATGGCCTGCTCACTGAGCAGATGGGTGAGATCCCCTATGCGATCGCGCGTGTGCGGTTTGAGCGCGTGTTCGCGGTTTCGAATGACGCGGTGCTGCGGGCGATGAAGTTTGCGTTTCAGCGGCTGAAGTTGGTGCTGGAGCCGTCGGGCGCAGCTTCGCTGGCGGCGCTGCTTGAGGGCGGCGCGGACGTGAGCGGGCAAACGGTGGCGATCATCGCCAGCGGCGGCAACGTGGATATCGAAACGTTCGAGCGGGCGCTCGCGAGCTAAGGACCGGGGCGCTGCCGGCGACGCATGCGCGGCCGGAGGCCGCGCGCTCCAACTTTTAGCCGCCTCGTCTCAGATCTTGCTCAAGCGTGATCGGCGTTGGGTGGCCGGCCAAGCGATAGCGATAGACCTGCAGGTTCTCGGTGACGCGCTGCACGTAATTGCGCGTTTCTGAGAACGGGATGAGCTCGATCCAATCCACGACATCGACGTTCGGTGAACGCGGGTCGCCCCAATCGGCGATCCACTCGTTCGCGCGGCTCGAGCCGGCGTTGTAGGACGCGATCGCGAGGACGTATGAGCCGTTGAAGTTGTTGACGAGGTCAGCGAGATGCGCCGAGCCGAGCGTCATATTGTATTGCGGATCGGTGGTGAGTGCGGCGCGCTCGTACGTCATCCCTTCGCGTCGCGCTTGGAGTTGCGCGGTCGATGGAATGAGCTGCATCAGGCCGCGGGCGTTGGCGTTTGAAATCGCGCCTGCGTCGAACTCGCTTTCCTGACGGATGATCGCGAGCACAAGCGCGGGCTCGATGCGGCCTTGGGTTTGGACCGTCGCGGGCAGATCGATCAGCGGATAGGCCGAGCTTACGGCGACAACGTTGCGGAAGAGCCCTGCCTTGGCGCTGCGGAGCGCCGTGCGGTGATAGGATTGCTCACGCGCGAGTTGCGAGAGCAGCTCCATTTCCATGGGATCGTCGAGCGTATCGTCGAGATAGAACGCGATCGATTCAAAGTCGCGCTGGGCGCCGACTTCGGCCATGACGCGGAGTGCGCGCACGAGTTCGCGGTTGTTGAACCGAACGCGCGCGGCGTCGCTCACCTGCGCCGTCTCGGGCAGCGAAAGCATCGCGGTGCGATTGCCGCGCGTGGCGGCCAGTTGGCCGTAATAGGTGAAGTTAAAGCGGGCCGCTTCGTTGAAGAGGCGCTCGGATTCAGCGTTGTTGCCAAGCGCCCGCTGCGCTTCGGCGCGCCAGTAGAGTGCGCGTGAGAGCGACACGGGCGACGAGACGTTGTCGGCCAGGTGCGAGAAGTGTTCGGCTGCGCGTTGCGGGTTGTTGAGATAGCGCAGGCTGATCCAGCCCGAGAGCCATTCGGCGTCGGCGAAGGATTCACCGCTGGTCAGGCCGTGATTGGATACGAGCTGATAGGCCAGCTGGTAGTTGCCTGCCCGCATGGCGCGCGGAACGTAGAGGCGGCGCTCTTTGAAGATGTCGGCGCGCGCCGCGAGCGGCGCTGAGCGCGGATCGATGCGCGCGGCCATTTGCATGGCGTCGACCGGTTGATCCGTGCGGCGGCGATATTGGGCGCGATCGAACAGCAGGCCGGCATCGTCTTGGCGTGAGGCTGGGACTGCGTCGATTGCGGCTTGCAGGCCGCGGCGTTGGCGCGTTTGAACGGCGATGCGCGCTTGTGCGAGGGCGCGGTCGGCTGGTGAGATGCGCGAGTACAGGCGTTGCGCGGCTGTGCGTTGGTCGCGCCAGAGCAAACCGGCCACGCGCGCGGCGTGATCGTCTTACGTCAGCACCGAGCTGAACTCTTGCAGCGCGCGATCTTCGGCGGCGGTCGTCAGTGCATCATCACGCCACGCGGCGCGCGCCATTTCGTTGCCTTCGGAGCGTTGGCCGGCGTCGCGTAGCGCCATCGCCAATGCGATGCGACCGTCGCCGGTGATCGGGCCGTTATCCTGGCGCAGGAACGCGATGCGATCTTGCGCTGAGAGCGTGCTGTCGAAGATCGCCTGCTCGGCGCGCTGGCGCATCGAGACGCGGCCTGGCCAGCCTTGCAACTCGTCCAGGGCCTGCTTGATGTCGTTGAAATAGAGCGGCGCTTCCGGGGCGGCGGCCCAGCGCCATTGCAGCATGTGCCGGATTAGCGGATCGGTGGCGCTATCGCGAAGAGACGCGACGGTCCCCCAATCGCGATTCTCAGCAGCGGCCATGCCGTCGCGCAGGCGCATGCGCTCGGCCGCCGACGGCATGGGCGCGATTTCCTGCGCGCTGGCCGGGGCCGGCGCGACAACACGGGGCGCCATAACGGCGGTGACAATAATCGCGCTGACGGCCGCAATCGCGGCGCCAATACGGATCAGTTTGGATCGGTCCATCCACCCGCCTCAAAACAAAACAGCACGCAGCCCGCAAAACCAGAGTTCGGCGGGCCGCTATTTAACCTCGCCTGACACTGTGGCAGGAATCGCGCCAACTCCACCCCAAAGGTTGTTATGCTCATGGTACACGGGTCAATTCCCGCACTGATTACGCCATTTCGCAACGGAATCGTTGATGAATTGGCCTTTCAGGCGCTGGTCGCGCGGCAGATTGCCGAAGGGACGCATGGGCTTGTTCCCTGTGGCACTACCGGGGAAAGCGTCACGCTGAGCACGAAAGAGCACGTCCGAGTCGTGGAAATGTGCGTGGAAGTGGCAGCCGGAAGAGTACCCGTCATTGCGGGGGCGGGATCAAATAATACCGCTCACGCAATTGAGCTGGCGGAGCACGCGAAGCGCGCCGGCGCGGATGCGGTGCTGGTGGTTGCGCCGTACTACAATAAGCCAAGTGCGGACGGATTGTTTGCACACTTCAAGGCGATCAACGACGCCGTCGATATCCCGATCTACCTCTACAATGTGCCGGGCCGCACGGTGATTGACATGTCGGCTGAAACGGTTGGACGTGTCGCGCAGCTGAAGAACGTGGTCGGCATCAAGGATGCCTCTAACGATCTTGGGCGCATCGCGAAGCATCGTGCGCTTGCGGGCGAAAAGTTCATTCAGCTCTCTGGCGATGATCCGAACGCGATCGGGTTCAATGCGAGCGGCGGGCGCGGGTGCATTTCGGTAACAGCG
>JAPLOL010000116.1 GCA_026400735.1 Alphaproteobacteria bacterium
CATCACTTCCGGAACGTAGTGACGGAGCATGTTCTCGATGCCTTGCTTCAACGTCAGCGTCGATGACGGGCAGCCAGCGCAGGCCCCGCGCATGTTGAGACGCACGATGCCACGCTCGTGGTCCCAAGAATGGAAAGTGATGTCGCCGCCGTCGCGCGCCACAGCTGGGCGGACGCGTGCGTCGATAATTTCCTTCAGCTCTTTCACGATGCCGACCGCATCGCCTTCATAAACGATGTCCGCTTCATCGGTTTCATCCGCGGGCGCAGCGCCATCGCCAAGCACCGGACGGCCTGAGGTGAAGTGATCCATTATCGCCGCGAGCACGTGCGGCTTCAGGTGCGGCCATTCAATCGCTTCGGACTTGGTGATGGTGATAAAATCGCCGCCCAGATAGACGCGCTCAACGCCATCGACATCGAACAAAGCCGTCGCCAGTGGAGCGCCAAGCGCGGCGTCGGCGTCAGCATATTCGCGGCTGCCCTGCCCCAGCACGTCGCGGCCAGGGAGAAACTTCAGCGTGCGCGGGTTCGGCGTGGCTTCGGTTTGAATAAACATGAGCGTCAGGTGGGGCTTTTGAGGAAACCGGTCAAGCAGCGGGGGGCTGCGGCGCGGGCGGTTCTTCTTCACTTTCGACAGAGACCGCCGCCGCCATCGGCAGCGCGATCGCGCGAATTTCGTCACGAGAGAGCGCGCCAGGCACCACGACGACCGGCACCGGACGTGGTGAAAGGCCGCCTGTGCGGCCAAGCTGCGCGATCATCGCCCCCGGGCTGCTTGGCGGCGTCGCGGCGGCAAGCACCACAAGCTTGATCGTCGTGTCTTCCTGCAGAAGCTTACGCAGCTCCGGCTTCAAATCGCCTTCGCGCAATACCGGCTCAGCCGTGACGCCGCACTCAGCCCACGCCTCAGCCGCGAAGCGCTGTGTCATCGACTCCGCCGTGTCCCGCGCCTGACGGCGCATCTCTTCCGTGATCGAAGCCCACGGCGCGGGATCGGACGGTTCGATGACGCGCAGCATTAGCAAACGCCAGCCGGTGTAGCGGCAGAGTAAGCCGGCATAGATCAACGCGTCCGGGAACTCCTCGCTCTCGTCCGCGATGACGAGGCAGCTGAAAGCTTGCGGATCAATGCTCATGGCGCGCGAACCTCGCTCAATCGCGCCGCCACATCAAGCGCGCCAAAGTCCGACAACGTCGCGAACTTCTGCCATGATCGGCTGCGCCACGGCGGCGGCTTTCTCGGCGCCATCCTTCAGGATCGCATCCAGCGACGCCGTGTCGGCAGTGAGACGGCGCATTTCGGCGGCAATCGGGCTGAGCTTTGCGGCGAGCGTCTCCGCAAGCGCCGGCTTGAACACACCAAAACCCTTGCCACCGAACTCGGTCAGCACATCCTCGACGCTGCGCTCGGTTACAGCCGCGAAGATGCCGACAAGGTTCTCGACCTCCGCCCTGCCCGCAAGACCTTCTTTCGTCTCCGGCACCGGCAACGGATCGGTCGTCGCCTTCTTGACCTTCGACATGATCGCATCGGCATCGTCAGTGAGATTGATGCGCGTCATGTCCGAAGGATCGGATTTCGACATTTTCTTGGCGCCGTCACGCAGCGACATAATCCGCGCACCCGGCCCTTGGATTAAAGGCTCCGGCAACGGGAAGAAGTTCGGCGCGTTGTGATCGTTGTTGAACTTTTGCGCGATGTCGCGCGACAGCTCCAAGTGTTGCTTCTGGTCTTCGCCGACAGGAACGTGCGTCGCCTTGTAAAGAAGAATGTCGGCAGCTTGCAGAACCGGATAGTCGAACAGGCCGACGGAAGAACGCTGCGCGTCCTTGCCGGCTTTGTCCTTGAACTGCGTCATGCGTTCGACCCAGCCCATGCGAGCTACACAATTGAAGATCCATGCAAGCTCGGTGTGCTCGCGCACGGCCGATTGAATGAAAATCGTAGAGCGCTTCGGATCAACCCCGGCGGCAATGTAAGCGGCGGCGACTTCGCGGCAGCGGGTTGCGAGATTTTCCGGATCGGGACCTGTCGTGATCGCGTGCAGATCGACGATGCAATAGATGCACTCGTATTGAACCTGCAGGCGCACGAACTTTTGCAACGCGCCAAGATAATTGCCGAGATGCAGGCCGTTGGTCGGCTGCATGCCTGAGAACACGCGTTGCGGGCCCTTGTATTCGGGCTGTTGGGCTTCAGTCATGGGAAACTCCGGAACATAAGAACGGGCGCACTAACGGCGCGCCGAATTGGCGTCAGGTCAGACCCGCCATCGCCAGAGGTTCGTTCTCGTGTTCATGCGCGGCTTCTATCAGCCGTCCAAGCCCGGCGGCAAGGCGCCTCCCCCGTTGGCCGAAGGCGGTGGGCGGCGGAAGGCGGCGCGGATTTCGCCAAGCGTCACCGCGCGCAGCACGAAGGCCGTCACGACGAAGAAAAGGAACGAGCCAGCGCTGACGATGAGAACCGCCAACTCCTTGCCGCCGACGGGCAGCACACTGGTGAACGGCGCAATGATGGCTTCGCGCATGTTGGCGGCGACGGCGACGACCGCGCCCATGACAACTGTCGCGATAACGATGCGGACAAGGCGCGACTGCGCTTCTGCGGTAGGCCGCCAAGTCTTTTCGCGGAGCAAAACGCCGGCAAGCAAGATGACATTGACCCAGGAAGCGGCGGACGTCGCGATGGCGAGGCCGACATAGCCTGAATGGCCACCGGCGCGCAGTGCGAAGAAGAAGCTGGCGCCGAGCACAACGTTGGCGACGACGCTGGCGAGCGCAAAGCGCATCGGGCGCTTGGTGTCTTGGCGCGCAAAGAACGGCGGCGCGAGAATGCGGACGAGAACGAACGCGGGCACGCCCCAGCCGTAGTGGAAGAGCGCATCGGCGGTAGCGCGGGCATCATCGTCGGTGAACTGACCGCCGGTCCAGAAGCCGTGCATGAGAAAAAATGGGGCGATCAGAAACGCGGCCGCTGCGGGCAACGTGAACGCCATAGAGAGATTGACGGCTTCGTCGATGGCGCGGGTTTCGTCGGCGCCGTCGCCGTCAGCGACCGCGCGCGAAAGGCGAGGTAGCAATGCGACGCCAATGGCGACGCCGATCAGACCGAGCGGCAATTGGTAGAGGCGGTCGGCGGCGTAAAGCCAGGACTTCGCGCCCTCTTCGAAAGATGCGAGCGCTTGGCTGACGAAAACATTGATCTGCGTGGCTGAGCCCGCAAACACGGCAGGGCCCATCAAGATCAGGATGCGCTTCACATCCGGCGTCAGACGCGGAACGCGGAAGCCAATGCGCACGCCTAGGCGTATGCAGCCCCACCAAAGCAATAGAGCCTGAATGATTCCGGCGATCGCGATAGCGATAGCGCCCCAGAGCGCAGCCGTCTGCGGATCTGGCGCGGGCACGATCGCGATCAGGATGCAGAGATTGAGAAAGATCGGCGCGGCGGCGGAGAGCGCAAAGCGCCCGGCAGTGTTGAGCACACCGGAGAACAGCGCCGCCGCCGACATGCCCACGAGGTACGGCATGGTGATCTGCGTGAGCAGGATCGCGTAAGCGAAAATGACAGGTTGATTGGCGTAGCCACCGTGGATCACGAGCATGATCCAAGGCATCGCAATCTGCGCGATGATGGTGATGACGACCGTCGCGAGCAGCAAAACGGAAAGTGATTGCGAGGCAACGTTGACCGCGACGTCTTCGCCCTGCTCGCGCGTCGTGCGAGCGTATACAGGTACGAACGCTTGCGTAAACGCGCCTTCGGCAAAGATGCGGCGGAAGAGGTTCGGAAACATCTGCGCTGTCGCGAAGGCGTCGCCGATGGCGTTTGCGCCAATGACGTTTGAAATCGCCCGGTCTCGCGCATAGCCCAGGATACGGCTGAGCATGGTGAAGCTGGTTTGCACCAGCGTGTTGCGGGCAAGACTCATGTGGGCGCGCGACTCAGTTTGAGATGCAATGGGCGTAGCGCGCCGCTAACGCGCCGTCGAGGCGCGCGCTACAGCGAGCGGCGCCTTGGCCGGATCGGCGGGCGCGGCCGGCTCGGCGGCGCGCAAAACGTCTTCCAATTTGGCGCGAACCGAGGCGATGCGGCGCGGGTTGGCGATTTGTCCACCGCCCTCCTCTTCCTGAACGTAGAAAACGTCCGACGCTCGTTCGCCATACGTATCGATGTGCGCGCTGCCAATAGAGACTTTTGCCTCAACGCAGACGTGCGCGAGATCGGCCAGGAGACCTAAACGGTCGCGGCCCGAGGCTTCGATGACAGTCGCATGCGGGGTAATGTCGTTATCGATGCGCACCCAAGGCTCGATCGTGAACGCCGCGTTGCGGCGCGACGGGGCGGCAGGTGGAGGCGCCGCATGATCGTGAAGCGCCGCGCGCGTGAGTTTCTGCTTCAGGGTTTCGAGCACACGTGGATCATTCACACCAAACGGTTTGTGATCCGTGGTTTGGATCGAGAACACGTCGAACGCGGCGCCATCCTTCGAGGTGTGAACGCGGGCGCCGACGATATCGGCGCCACTTGACGAAATCGCTGATGCGAGACTGGCGAACAAACCGGCGCGATCGCCCGCATAGACCAATACTTCAGTGACGCCCTGGCTTTCACGAATACGGGCAGCGACGTGAGGCAATGCGCGTTCTGTGCGCGCGCGCATTACTTCGAGCGCGTGCCACTTCAGGGCGTCCGCATCGTGATTGAGCCAGTAGCCATCATCCAGCGCATCAAGCCATGCCTGCAACACGTCGGCGCGAGCGCCGCCAATATCCTCGAGCAATTGTTCCTTGGCGCCGGCGGCGATCTCGGCGAGGTGCGCGCGCACGCCCTCCTCATCTGAGCGGCCGCCGTGCAAAGCGGCCTCCGTCAGCCGGTAAAGGTCGCGGAGCAGCTGGCCCTTCCAATCATTCCACACATTACCGACGGCGCGGATATCAGCGACCGTCAGCACGAGCAGCAGGCGCAAACGCTCAACAGTGCCAACCACTTTGGAAAAGTTCGCGACCGTGCGCGGATCGCCAATATCGCGCTTCTGCGCAACGTCGCTCATCACCAAGTGATTGCCCACGAGCCAGCCGACGAGATCCACCTCTTCTTGCGGCAATCCCAACCGTTCACACGCCGCACGCGCCGACTTTTCACCTTCGATCTGTTGGTCGCCGTCACCCTTGCCAGTGTCATGCAGCAGCATCGCCATATAGAGCGCGCGGCGATTGATAATCTAGGGGAAGATGTCGCTAGCGAGCGGGTGCTGATCTTTGTGCCGACCGTGCTCGATCTCCGAAATCGCGTCGATTGCCCGCAGCGTATGCTCATCCACAGTATAGTGGTGGTACATGTTAAACTGCATCTGCGCGACGATGCGGCCGAACTCCGGCACGAACTTGCCTAGCACGCCCGCCTCATTCATCAGTCGCAGCGCGGCTCCTGGGTGACGCTTCGATGTAGCCACATCGAGAAACGCCGCGCGCGCTTCGGGCTGCTTGCGCCAAGCAGGACCGAACGCACGCACGTGACGCGATGCTTGGCCGAACGCATCCGGATGAATGTCGAGATCAAGCTTTTCGGCCAGAGCAAAGAGCCGCAGAACGTTGAGCGGTGTTTCGAGAACGCTAGCGTTTTCGGTGCTGAGACGGCCGCTCTCGACGCAGAAGCCCGTTTCAATCTGCGCCGCCCGCTTCTTACCTGTCGGCAAGAAGCGCTGCAGACCTTTAGGTGTTTGCTTAGCGTTGTCGGCCTCTAAGCGTGCGCACAGCGTCCGCGTCAGCGCGCCCACTTCTTTCGCTACCAGAAAGTAGCGCTTCATGAAGCGCTCGACAGCGCTGTGGTTCGCGCGCGCGCCGTAACCCATGCGCTTCGCTAGTTCCGGTTGGAGGTCGAACGTCAAACGCTCCTCGGCGCGGCCGGTTATGAAGTGCAGATGGCAGCGAACGGTCCACAAGAACTCCAGCGCGCGACGGAATGCGTTGCGCTCTTCGTTCGTGAACACACCAGCTTCGACATAGTCGCGAGGACGGGAAAAGCCGTAGCGTCGGCGAGCGAGCCAGAACAGCGTGTGTAGATCGCGCAGCCCACCCTTCCCCTCCTTGATGTTAGGTTCGACCATGTAGCGCGACGCGCCCGCGCGTGCGTGGCGTTCGTCACGCTCGGTGAGCTTCGCGGTGATAAACGATGCGTGGTCTCGATCCGCGACCTCTTTGCGAAAGCGCGTGAAAAGCTCCTGCGCAAGTGATTCATCACCCGCGATACGGCGTGCTTCGAGGATCGCCGTTTGAATTGTGTGATCATCGCGCGCGAGCTTCAGGCATTCATCAATATTGCGCGACGAGTGACCGACCTTTAGGCCCATGTCCCAGAGCATGTAGAGCGTGTACTCGGTGACGCTCTCGTCGAATGCGGTCTGCTTGTAGGCGCGCAGAAAAAGCAGATCGAGGTCAGACGAGGGTGCGAGTTCGCCGCGTCCGTAGCCGCCGACGGCGACAATGGCGAAGCGCTCGCCTTCGGTAGGATTGCGCGCCCGAAATATGTGCGTGGTCGTATAATCGTAGAGCGCAGCGACAACTTCGTCGGCGACCTGTGCAAGCAACCGCGCCACAGCGAGACCATTCTCGCCAGACTCAAGCCGCTCCTTCGCGACCATTCGGCCCCGAAACAATGCGCCGTGCAAAAGGTTGCGGACCGCGCCGCGCGCGTTTTCCCCTTCGGCGGCGTACGCAGCGCTCAATTGTGCGCGCAGCCGGATGCCGTCGACGACGTGCTCTATGCGAGCGGGTTTCAGTCGTTGCGCGACCATTGGATTGCTATTTCGTCATTCTGGGGCGCCGGCGCCACTGTTTAGGGCTGACATGTCTGACATCTTGGTTATCCGCACGTCGAAACCTTGCCTCATTTCGCGGGCACAGCCATTAAGTGTAACGGGAACACTGGCTTCCCGGGAGAGCCCACGTATGCGCAAAAGCGGCAAGACCATCCGCCTCAACCCCGTGGACGATGATCACATCACGGATCACCCAGCTCGCGCCGGCATGGAAGCCATTATGGATCAGAAGCTGTTCGCGCAGCGCATCAGAAGTGAACGTGCGTCGGCCTACTGGTTCGCCGCTTCGCTTTGGGGCGTTACCGGCCTCGTGCTTGGCGCCATTCTCGGCGGCTTCATGATGTACGTGGCGATGAACTCTTCGCTGCCGCTGGCTTCGGAAGCTGTGTCGCGCGGCATGGCGGTTGAGCAAGCGCGTCAGCGCGTTGACGACAGCGCGCCGGCTCTCAGAGATCCTGCTGAGCAGCAGCCTTGAGCTTGTAGAGAAGCTCTAGAGCTTCTTTCGGCGACAAATGATCTGGATTGATGTCGTTGAGCGCTGCTTCCAGCGCTGACGGCGCGTGTTCCTCCATCACTTGAGCGAAGAGCGGCAGTTCTTCCGCGATTTCCATGCGCGTGGAGCCGCCCGTGGTTTCGAGACGCTGGAGCACGGCTTTGGCTCGCTCGACGGCGGACTTAGGCAGGCCCGCGAGCTTGGCGACTTGGATGCCGTAAGAGCGATCGGCAGCGCCCGGCGCAACCTCGTGCAAGAAAACCAGGTCGCCTTTCCATTCCTTGGCGCGCAGATGGGCATTGGCTCCTGCTTCGAGCTTGTCCGCGAGACGTGTCAGCTCGTGATAGTGCGTGGCGAACACGGCGCGGCACTTGTTGGCTTCGTGCAGATGCTCGGCGACCGCCCAGGCAATGGCGAGGCCATCGAAGGTCGCGGTGCCGCGGCCGATTTCATCAAGCACGACGAGCGCACGCGAACCTGCCTGGTTTAGAATCGCCGCAGTCTCGACCATCTCGGTCATGAAGGTTGACCGGCCCCGCGCGAGATCGTCTGAGGCGCCGACGCGGGCGAATACGCGATCAACGATGCCAAGACGCAGCTTGCGTGCGGGTACGTAAGCGCCCGCCTGAGCGAGCACAGCGAGCAGCGCTATCTGCCGCAGATACGTGCTCTTACCAGCCATGTTCGGGCCGGTGACCACCATCAGACGCGGACCAGATTTTCCCTCAGCATCAAGACGCGCATCGTTCGGCGTGAAGCCATTGCCGTCGCGCCGCACTCCCTGCTCCACCACAGGGTGGCGCGCCCCTTCGGCTAGCAGCGCTGAGGTTTCATCGATCTCAGGGCGCGTGGCTTCAGTCTCTTCGGCCCATTCAGCGAGACCGGCGGCGACATCGAGCGCTGCGAGCGCTTCAGCAGCGGCGCGGATCGGCGCTTCGATGGCGGCGGCGCGTGCGGCGAAGTCCTTGAAGAGCGCAAGCTCGCGCGCCAGCGTCGCTTCGCCGGCCCGGGAGATTTTCGCGTCCAGCTCCGCAAGCTCTGTCGTTGTGAACCGGATCGAGCCGGCGTTGGTCTGGCGATGGATGAAGCGCGCGTTGAGTGGCGGCGACATCAAAGCTTCGGCCTGTTTCGTGGTTGCGTCGATGTGGTAGCCAAGCACATTGTTGTGCTTCAGCTTCAGACCGGCGATCGCCGTCTCTTCGGCGTAGCTCGCCTGCAGCGCGGCGATGACCTTGCGACTGTCATCGCGAAGTGCACGACTCTCATCAAGCGTCGCATCATAGCCGCCAGCGATGAAGCCGCCATCACGTGCAAGCAACGGCAGGTCAGCGGACAGTGCGCGAGCAAGCGTCTGCGCCAAGGCTGCGCTTTCGGCATGCGCACTGAGAGAAAGCGCGGCACAGGCGCTGGTGATCTCTGCTGGCGCTTCGGTCGAAAGGCTCAGGCAACGCGCTGCTGCGCGATCGCCGGCCGTCAGACCATCGCGCAGATTGGCGAGATCACGCGGGCCACCGCGCCCTAGCGCTAGGCGTGTGAGCGCACGCGCGAGATCACCGGCGGCTCGGAGCTCTTCGCGGACACCGTCGCGCCGATCGCGCGCATTCAGGAAGAACTGCACGGCATCAAGCCGGGCGTTGATGGCGGCGACGCTGGTAAGCGGTCGCGAGATGCGTTCCGCCAACATGCGGCCACCAGCAGACGTCACGGTGCGATCCACGCAAGCGAGAAGCGACCCTTCCCTGCCGCCACGCACAGAACGCTCAATTTCCAGCGCCGCCCGCGTTGCAGCATCGATCGCCATGAATGCGCGCTCAGCGTTGCGACGTGGCGGCATCAAGCGCGGCGCAGCGCCCGCTTGGGTCAACTCGATATAGTCGAGCAAGAGGCCCATCGCCGAGAGTTCGACGTTGGTGAAATCGCCGAACGCATCAAGCGCCGCAACTTCAAACGCAGCCTTGATGCGCCGCGCGGCCGCTTTCGCGTCCGCTTTGACGCCCGGGCGAACTGTAAGCGCCGCGCCAGTGATGCGCGCAGCCTCGTTGACGTGCTGCGAGTCCGCGTCCGTTACCAGCAGCTCTGCCGGCGACAGCGCGGCAATCTCTTCTTCCGCTTCGTGGTGCTTCAGCGAACGTGTTTCGAACGCGCCTGTAGAAACGTCAGCCCATGCGATAGCCGCGCCGTCGCTACTGAACGCAATCGCGGCGAGGCGATTAGCGGAGCGCGCATCAAGCAGCCCCTCTTCCGTCAGCGTCCCCGGCGTAACAACGCGCGCGACACCGCGGTGCACGATCGACTTGCCGCCGCGCTTCTTTGCTTCAGCAGGATCTTCAAGCTGCTCGCAGACTGCAACCTTGTGACCGGCGCGGATCAGCTTGGAGAGATAATTCTCCGCCTGATGCCACGGCACGCCGGCCATCGGGATCGGCTCGCCGCCATGTTGACCGCGTTTTGTCAGCGTGATGCCAACAGCGACGGACGCCTTCTCGGCGTCCTCGAAGAACAGCTCGTAGAAATCGCCCATGCGGAAGAAGAGCAACGCATCGGGGTGCTCTGCTTTAGCGGCGAGATACTGCGCCATGAACGGCGTCACTTTTGGCGCCGGGTGAGAGGAATCAGCCACGGCCCTCCTTTAGCGAGTTAGCGAGCGGACTTCCATTGACGCGCTGAGGTCGAAAGCTAGGGTGCGGCTTCAATTTCCAGACATTTTTGAGATCCATGCCCGACTCCAAGAAGACGTTCACCGACGCAGAGGCGCTTGACTTCCACAAGCACCCAACGCCGGGCAAAATCGCCATCCTCCCAACCAAGCCGATGGCGACGCAGCGCGATCTCTCGCTCGCCTACTCACCTGGCGTCGCAGTTCCCGTGAAGGCGATCGCTGAGAACCCGGATCTTGCCTACGACTACACGTCCAAAGGCAACTTGGTGGCGGTGATCTCGAACGGCACCGCGATCTTGGGTTTGGGCAATCTCGGCGCGATGGCCTCGAAGCCGGTGATGGAAGGCAAGGCTGTCCTCTTCAAACGCTTCGCCGACGTCGACTCAATCGACATTGAAGTGACGACGCAGGACGTCGAAGAATTCATCACGACTGTCCGCAACATTGGTCCGACGTTTGGCGGTATCAATCTTGAGGACATTAAGAGCCCCGAGTGCTTCATCATTGAGAGCCGTCTGCGCGACGATCTCGACATTCCGGTTTTCCATGACGACCAGCACGGCACCGCAATCATCGCAGCTGCCGGTTTGCTGAATGCGTGTGAGCTGACCGGACGGCGACTCGAAGACATCAAGGTTGTCGTCAACGGCGCAGGCGCTGCCGGCCTCTCATGCATTGCGCTGATCAAACAACTCGGCGTGCCACACGAGAACGTCATCGCGCTGGATCGCGAGGGCGTCGTCTATCGCGGGCGCGAGAAAGGCATGGATCAGTTCAAGTCCGTGCACGCGATCGATACCAAAGCGCGCACGCTCACCGACGCCATGAAAGGCGCGGACGTGTTCATGGGGCTCTCGGTGGCCGGCGCGGTGACGCAGGAGATGGTGAAGTCGATGGCCAAGCGGCCGATCATCTTTGCCATGGCCAATCCCGATCCAGAGATCACGCCCGAAGCCGTGCATGAAGTCCGCAAGGACGCGATCGTTGCGACGGGCCGTTCGGATTACCCGAACCAAGTGAACAACGTTCTGGGCTTTCCTTACATCTTTCGCGGCGCGCTCGATGTGCGCGCGCGCACGATCAACGAAGAGATGAAGGTCGCCGCGGCGCGTGCGCTGGCCGAACTCGCAAAGCAAGACGTGCCCGACGAAGTGGCCGCCGCGTATCACGGCCGACGCCCTAAGTTCGGCCCTGACTACATCATCCCTGCCCCGTTCGATCCACGCCTGATCTCGGAAATCCCGCCGTTTGTGGCTCAGGCAGCCATGGATACAGGCGTCGCGCGTAAACCGATCGAGGACATGCAGGCGTACAAGCACAGCTTGGCGCAGCGTCTCGACCCGACCGCGGCGATGATGCAGCGCGTGCAAACGGTCGTGCGCCGCAAGCCGAAGTGCATTGTGTTTGCTGAAGGCGAAGAGCCGTCAGTAATCCGCGCCGCCTACGCATTCCGAGAGCTCGGCCTCGGCAATGCGGTGCTCGTCGGCCGCGAAGAAACCGTGCGCGCGAACATGGCGCATGTCGGCGTGCCGGAAGACGCCAAGCTCAGCATCGTCAATGCGCGCCTCTCCGAGCACAACGGCCTCTACGCTGACTTTCTATACAAGCGCCTGCAACGCTTCGGCTTCCTGCATCGCGACGCCCAACGTCTCGTGAACCTCGACCGCAATGTCTTCGGCGCCTGCATGGTCGCGCACGGCCACGCGGATGGCATGGTCACCGGCGTCACGCGCAACTACGCCACTGCGCTCGACGACATTCTGAAGGTCATCGATCCAGCGCCGCGCGAGCGCGTCATGGGCATGTCGGTGATCCTCATGAAGGGACGCACTCTTTTCATCAGTGACACCGCCGTAGCGGAATTCCCGGATGCTCCGGAGCTCGCGCAGATCGTGCTGCAATCGGCGGCGATGGCGCGCCAGTTCGGCGTAACGCCGCGCGTAGCGCTGATCTCGCACTCGAACTTCGGCAATCCGAAGATGGAGCGCTCCGAGAAGATCCGTGACGCGGTTTCCATTCTCGACCGCCGCGAAGACATCGATTTCGAGTACGAAGGCGAAATGAACGTGGACGTCGCGCTCAACCCGAACATGCGCGAGCTTTACCCGTTCTCGCGCTTGTCCGAAGTCGCCAACGTGCTGGTGATGCCAGCGCTGCATTCGGCGTCGATCGCAACGAGCTTGTTGACGACGGCAGGCGGCGCGACGGTCATCGGACCGGTGTTGACGGGGTTGTCGAAGCCGATTCAGATCGCCCCGCTCGGCGGCACCGTCTCGGATATCGTGAGCTACGCGACGCTGGCGGCATTTCAAGTCGCCGAGCAAGGCGCGGCGAAAGGAAACTAATGTCGCAACCGGACTCACCCAAACCACGCAAGAGCCTAGTTTCGGCATTGGCCTTCTTTGGTGATCGCCGTGCGCTGGTGATGTTGGCGCTCGGCTTCTCCGCCGGCCTCCCGTATCTCCTTGTCTTCGATACGCTGTCGGCGTGGTTGCGCGTCGCGAACCTCTCAATTGAGGTGATCGGCTATTTCAGCCTTGCGACGATCGCATCCTCTCTCAAATTTCTTTGGGCGCCACTGATCGACCGCGCCAATATTCCATTCTTGACCGCGCGCCTTGGCCACCGGCGCTCATGGATGCTGGTCTCGCAAGCGGCGATCATTATCGGTCTGTGGCTAATAGCCGGATCCAACCCGGCGGAGAATCTTGGACTCGTCGCCTTCTTTGCCGTGTGCATCGGCTTCTCGTCGGCGACGCAAGACATCGTCATCGACGCCTGGCGCATCGAAGCCGCGCCACAAGAACGCCAGGGCGTGATGGCCGCCGCCTATCAGTGGGGCTATCGCATCGCCCAGATCATAGCTGGCGCGTTGGCGCTTGCACTGGCCGATCACTACGGGTGGGCGTTCTCGTACACGGTTATGGCGGCGCTGATGGCCTTCGGCGTCGCAGCGGTTCTTCTCGCGCCACGTGAGCAAGCTCACGTCATTCGGGAAGTGCCCACAGATGGCGTGCCGCGCCGTCGCACGCTGGAGCTCATCGAATGGACGGTTCGTCTCGCGATGTTGGTGCTGTCCGCGATTATCCTTGGCCTCGGGCTGACGGGTAACGGTGCATTTCTCGGTTTCCTGACGGCGCCGATTCTTGGCGCCGAGGCCAGCGCGTCATTCGTGAGTGCGTTTACGGCGAAGCCGGATGGCATCTGGCTGCAACTACTCTTTGTCGCAAGTGGCTTTTCCCTTCTGTTCGCTGCTGTTGTGCCGCTTCCAGGAACAAAGACTTGGCCCGGCGCATACCTTTCGCATTTGCTGGGCGATCCGCTTCGTGATTTCTTCAAACGCCACAGCAGCACCGCAACGCTCATCCTCGCGCTGATTTGCGTCTACCGGCTCGCGGAGTCGGTGCTGAACATCATGAACCCGTTCTATCTCGATCTCGGATTCTCACTGACCGAGATCGCAGAGGTGCGGAAGATATTCGGCACGATCGCCACATTGGTTGGGGTCTCGGCCGGCGGCATCGCGATTGTGCGCTTCGGCTTGATGCGCTCACTTGTTGTCGGCGCCTTTGCTCAACCGCTGAGCCACATTGGTTTCATTTGGCTCGCGACCGAGGGTCACCACATGCCGGCGCTCTTCATTGCGATCGGCCTCGACAACATTGCCTCGGGTTTCGCCGGAACCTGCCTCATCGCATATATGTCGAGCCTTACATCGGCGGGCTTCACCGCGTCACAATACGCGCTCTTCTCCTCGCTTTATTCCCTCTTCGGCAAAATTATCGCCTCGCAATCGGGACGCATTGTCGAAAGCTCAGCGCAATCGGCCGAAGCAGGCGGCGCGTTTGGCGCCCTGCGAAATCTATTCGGCGGATTGCCAGCGGACGCCTACACGCGCGCGAGCGATCTCGGAGTTGGACCTGCGTCGTTAGGGACGGGCTACGTCGTCTTCTTCATCTATTCGGCAGTGATTGGGGTCGCCGGGATTATTCTGGCGATTCTGATCGCGGCGCGCGAGAAGCCGGAACCTGAACAGCCGGCCCAACCCGCGACTTAGACTTAGGGGTTCGGGCGCTCGGTAAAGCGCGCCGCGACTTGTAGCAGCCGGTTCGCGTCGATCGGTTTGGTGATGAAATCGTCCATGCCCGCCTTGGCGGCGTGCGCGCGCTCTTCGTCGCCCGCGTCTGCAGTCAGCGCCACCATCGGCGCTGCGGCGGACGGCCCTCCCCCGGCGCGGATGCGCTCGGCGGCCTCGAAACCATCGAGGCGCGGCATGCGGATATCGAGCAGGATGAGATCGAACGCCGCTGCTGAAGCGGCCGCCACCGCTTCCTCGCCGTCTTGCGCGCTCGTCACGGAGCATCCCGCTCTCGTGAGCAATGTCCGCGCCAGCAGTGCGTTGATTGGATTGTCCTCTGCCAAAAGCACGCGCAGTCCGAGCAATGGTTGCTGCGTTGGCGTTTGCGCGACTGGCGTCTGCTTCGTTTGCTGCGGCTCGTCACCCAAAGCCGCGCGCACGCGTTCGACGAGTGAGCCGCGTCGCACGGGCTTCAATGTGTAGTGCTCAATACCGGCGGCGCGGCAGTCCTCGATAATTTGCCTGCGCTCTTGCGGCGCGAGCGCGATGACAGCGCGCGAATTCCGGCGAAGTTCGCCGATCTCCTCGCCGTCAATGCCATCATACCAATCCAGGAGCACCACATCGGCGCGATCGCCGCGCTCAACCGGAATGGCGCCCAGGGAGATCGCAACAGCGCGCAACGTTTGCGTCAACAACAACGAAGGGCTGACAACGCAGACGCGGACGCCGGTGAGACGAAGTCCAGCCTCCGTGCTCGGCGCGGGCGGCAGCGGCAGTTCGACCCAGAAACTCGCCCCGAAGCCCGGACGCGATACGAGACCCACGTCCCCACCCATGGCAAGCGCGAGCTTCTTGACGATCGCGAGGCCCAATCCGGCGCCGCCGTGACGCCGGTTTACGCCAGCGTCGGCTTGCGTGAATTCCTCGAAGATCAGCGCTTGCTTCTCTGGCGCGACGCCTGGCCCCGTGTCGCGCACATTGAAGCGCAACCGGCCATTCGGTCGCGGCGCCATTTCGATGATAACGCCGCCAGTCTCAGTAAACTTCACCGCGTTGCCCGCAAGATTGAAAAGTATCTGGCGGAGGCGCCCGTCGTCGCCAATCACGCGCGCAGGCGCATCGCCGCGAACAGACACTGCGATCTCGAGATTCTTATCGCGCGCACGTGGTGACAGTAGCTCGGCAACGCTTTGCATTGTCGCTTCGGGATCGAATGGCGCGGCCTCAAGTTCGACGCGACCCGCTTCCAGACGCGAATAGTCGAGAATCTCGGTGATGAGTTCGAGCAATAGCTCGCCCGATTCCTTGATGGCGCCGACATAGCTTTGCGCATTCGGCTCAAGCTTGCCCATCTCAAGCAAACCCGCCATGCCGAGGATGCCGTTGAGCGGCGTACGCAGTTCATGTGTGAGCGTGGCGAACAACGTCGTCTTCGCCCGCAACGCATCCTCGGCGGCGCGCACGTGGCGCGTGATGTCGCGCGCGATGACGAGGCGCGCACCATCCGCAAGCAAGCGCTCGGCCCACTCGAACTGGCGGCCGTCGGGCGCAGGCGCATCAAAGCGGCGTTCGCCTTTGCTGAACTCGGGCGTTGGCGCCCTTCCCCAGGGCGGACGCTGCGGGCCGACCCAATGTTTGAACGTCGCGCGAAATGCCGGATTGGCGCGCAGAAGCGAACCGTCCGCCGCGAGGATCGCGACCGGATCGGGCAATGCGTCGAAGGCATCAAAAGCTTGCGTCGCAGCCGGCTGGGCCATGGCCCGATCAGAAGCTGCGGCGGTTAAGAAACCCTAGCGAAAATGGCGCCCGCGGGCGTTGCCCACTGTCGTTTCAGGCTCAGCGCCTCCGCGACATGAATACGACGCACGGCGTCAGAGCCGTCGAGGTCAGCGATGGTGCGCGCGACCTTTAGTGTGCGGTGATACGCGCGCGCCGAAAGCGCAAGCGACTCTGCCGCCTTGGCCAGCAATGCGGCGCCCGGCGCGTCGGGTGTCGCGAGCCGTTCAAGAGATGGAAGATCGAGCGTCGCGTTCAGCCCGGCGTTACGCGAAGATTGCGCCTCACGCGCACGCCCAACGCGCGCCGCAGCTTCAGCCGTGCCTTCAATTGGCGGCGGCAATGCGAGATCGGCAGCGGTGACCGGTGGCACGTCGAGCTGAATGTCGATGCGATCCAGAAGCGGCCCTGACAACCGCGCTTGATAATCGATTGCGCAGCGCGGACCCCGACGACAAGCGCCCGCCCCCGGTCCTCCTCCGCAGCGACGAGGATTCATCGCAGCGGCGAGCAGGATACGCGCTGGATAAGTCACGTGATGATTGGCGCGCGCGATCAAGACTTGGCCAGATTCAAGCGGCTGACGAAGCGCATCCAGGGCCTGCGTCGAAAATTCTGGCAACTCGTCGAGGAAAAGAACGCCTTGGTGCGACAGGCTGATTTCGCCGGGTTTCGCTCGCAAACCGCCGCCAACAAGCGCCGCCATCGATGCAGAATGGTGTGGCGCTCGAAACGGGCGCGTGCGCGTCAAACGTCCGCGCTCTAACAAGCCCGCAACGGAATGCAGCATCGAAACTTCGAGCAATTCTTCCGATGAGAGCGGCGGCAACAAACCCGGCAAACGTTGCGCAAGCATCGATTTTCCGGCCCCAGGCGGGCCCACAAACAATATGTTGTGCGCGCCAGCCGCCGCGATCTCGAGGGCGCGCTTGGCTTGCTCTTGACCGCGCACGTCACGCAGGTCCGGCACGCTTTCGGCGGAGATCAGATCGCCGCGTTCGGGCGCTTTGATTGATGCACCACCACGAAAGTGATTGACCAAGGCGAGCAATGAGGGCGCGGCGATCACTTCGCCTCCAGCCCACGCAGCTTCAGAGCCGCATGCTTCGGGACAAATGAAAGCTGCATCCATTGAGTGAGCTGCCATGGCAGCGGGCAATGCGCCCGGCGCCGGCGCAAGCGATCCATCGAGACCAACTTCGCCGAAACACACAACGCCATCGAGTGCATCGTGCGGCAGCGCACCGATCGCAGCCATCATCGCAAGCGCAATCGGGAGATCGTAATGCGTCCCCTCTTTCGGCATGTCGGCAGGCGCGAGATTTACAATCAGACGGCCTGCAGGAATGGCGAGCCCGATCGAGGCAAATGCCGCGCGCACGCGCTCACGCGATTCAGAAACGGCCTTATCCCCAAGGCCGACGATAACGATGCCAGGCGTGCCGCCCGTCATCTGCACCTGCACTTCGATTCGGCGCGCCTCGAGTCCGGCAAAGGCGACAGTTGTTGCGTTGGCGCAGGTCTGCATCGCGACCGCCCTTTATCCACAAGCGATGCGGGGGTACTGTCTCAGTTTGAAATCGGAATAAGCGCATAGCTCCTTGGGAAACGGGGCATCCGGGCTTATGCTTAGCGCTATGGATTACACCGACCGCGCTGGGGGCATGCGAATTGCCCGCACCATGGCGAAAAACGGCGAGCACCGTAACTGGCATGGCGTCGAAGCCCGGATGCTTGAGCTGGGCTTTGTCCGGGCCGAACTCTGGTTTTGCTCGTTCGCCCTTCGCGGTGAGATCGACGGGCTATGCCTTCAGCACTTCAAGGCGCCGCCCCATGCCTAAAGGTCCACGCGGAGAAAAGCGCCCAGCAGACGCTATAGGAAACGCGATCAAGGTCGCGCGGATCGCCGTTGGCGATATTGAAGATGAAATCCCGAACGATGGGAAAGACCCCGCCGCGAAGGCTCTGGGCGCTAAGGGCGGCGCCGCGCGGGCGAAGTCTTTGACCGCTGGACGGCGGTCGGAGATCGCCAAGAAGGCTGCCGCCAAGCGCTGGAAGAAAAAGAAGTAGGCCCGGAACGCCTGCGCGAGTCCGTCGTTGAACCAGTGCGCGCAAAGCACTCCCCCCCGCCTGCGCGCGAAGCTACTTAAAGCGGCCCGCCGCCCGGGCCGCTTTTTGCTGTTCGGGAGTGGGTGAACCGGCCCGCTGAGTGAGGCTGGCAAATCCTGTGGATAACGTAACGGCAGAACACACCAGGGATTGACGATGTTCATTTTCGGCGCCACAAATGAGGTGGCAAAAATGAACACGAGTCGAATATGCGTAAGTCGGTGCTCAAAGACCCAATCGAGATCGTAAACCGCCTCGATGAAATCGGCCTCACGCTTGATGAGTGCCTCGAAATCGTAGGCGCCATGGTCGCGGCGCGTAACTCCTGCACAGAAAACGACCCCGCTTCGGCGCCGGGCTGGATGGCTTGGAAAGAAGGCAGCCGTCGCCTTCGTGAGGTGAGCCTCCCCAAGGGTGACTTCCAGCGCGATAACACCGGACAGATACCTTCCGTGATTGATGTCGCGCGCGGCATCAAGATCGCAGTCTGCAATACGGATGACGGCACATGCGTTGAGGAACGCGTTCCCCAAAACCGAACGAAAAAGGGTCCGGTCACCGACCGCATTGCAGCCGAGAACGAGCAGTATCTTTTTCCTGAGGCCGAGATTCCAAAAGTGTCGCCGCTATTCAAGGCGAAGAGCGCGCCGTCCGTGATTACCACGTATTACCTTTGCGTGTTTCATGAGGGCGACGACATAAGAGCCGAACTCTCATGCCCTGTTGAGGTGGATGCTGGTTTCTTCAGCGACTTTGTCGAGCGTATTTTTCTCATCACGCCGGACGGTGGCGATGGCGACGTTCCTGTTCGCCGCGACGTTCCCGATGAAGGTGATGATGGAGGCGAGTTCGACATTCCGGTGAGCCGCAAGTCCTAGAAATGCGCTTCAGTCCGAACCGACTCAGCGTCGCCAGAAAACGGCGGATGCTGAACAAGAAGGGATTCGCGGAACTCGCGGGTGTCGCTCATCACACTGTGGTGCGATGCGAGAAAGGCGACACGAACGCACCGACACTTGAGAACGTGCAAGGCTTTTCGGAAGCCACCGGATTCCCTCCCGGCTTCTTCTACCTTCCAGATGTCGAAGAGCCGGAATCCGCTAGTTTTCGTAGTTATACGACGATGTCTGCCGCGATCAGAGAGGCCGCGCTTGCTAGTGGCGCGATTGGATTTCTAATTTCCGATTGGATTGAAGAGCGGTTCGATCTCCCCGCCATAAGCATTCCTGACCTTCACCTATTCGACCCAGAGGCAGCGGCGATATCGCTTCGCCAACAGTGGCAGCTTGGCGAAAAGCCCGTCTCCAACATGCTGCAACTGTTGGAGTCGAAAGGCGTCCGCGTCTTTAGCTTGGCCGAGAATACCAATGCGGTGAATGCGTATTCGCTCTGGCGTAAAGACAAGCCGTACATCTTCTTGAACACCATGAAGACCGCCGAAAGCAGTCGCTTCGATGCAGCGCATGAGCTGGGGCATCTAGTGCTTCATCAAGACGGCGGCGCCATGGGGCGAGAGGCAGAAGACCAAGCCAACCAGTTTGCATCGGCTTTCTTGATGCCGAAGGCTGACTTGCTCGCGTCATTGCCGAGAGTGCACTCGCTAGAGCAGCTAATTCGCGCCAAGTCGCGGTGGCGCGTCTCGCTTGCGGCGCTGAATTATCGCTTACACAAGTTGGGACTGCTGACTGATTGGCGTTATCGGGATTTCTGCATTGAGATCGCCAAGCGCGGCTACAATCGAGATGAGCCTCACGGAATTGCGCGCGAGCGCTCAGTCGTTTGGCAAAAGGTGTTGAAAGCGCTGTGGGCAGAACGAACCACACAAGCGGATATCGCTCGAGCGCTTCACCTGCCTGAGAGCGAGGTGAATGACCTCATTTTCGGCATCGTGCATTCGGGAGGCGTGGAGCGCCCAGAGCGCCCGGAGCGGGGTATCTCTCCTGTAAACGACACTGATGCTTGACACTAAGCATAAAGTTCAGTATGAAAATGGGGATGGCAAACGTGCTTCCCCTCGATAAGCGAGTTCAAATTCTGAACATGCTCTGCGAAGGCGTGAGCCTCCGCGCCATCTCGCGGCTGGCTGACGTCAGCATCAACACCGTGAGCAAGCTTTTGGTGGACGCTGGCGAAACCTGCCTAGACCTCCACGACCAGCTCGTTACGCACGTCGAAGCCAAGAACGTCCAATGCGATGAGATTTGGTCGTTCTGCTACGCCAAGCAAAAGAACGTCCCGACCGCGAAGGCCGCGCCTGCCGAAGCTGGCGACGTGTGGACGTGGACCGCTATCGACGCGGAATCCAAGCTGATGATTTCCTACATGGCGTCTGGCCGCACTGGCAGCGCCGCAGAGGCCTTCATGCAAGACGTGGCGCGTCGCATCACTGGCCGTCCGCAAGTCACCACAGACGGCTTCAGCGCTTATCCAAACGCTGTCCGCGTCGCGTTCGGTAAGAACGTGGACTTCGCACAGCTTGTGAAAACCTACGGCCCGGACTTCGGCGCTGGCCCTGAGCGGAAGTATTCTCCCCCGGTCTGCACTGGCGCGCACAAGGTCGTGCGCGAAGGCAACCCGGATCAATCGAAGATCTCAACCAGCCACGTTGAGCGCGCCAATCTCACCATGCGGATGGGCATGCGCCGCTTCACCCGTCTGACGAACGCGCATTCCAAGAAGTACGCAAACCACCTCTACGCACTCGCGCTTTTCTTCATGCACTACAATTTCGTGCGCCAGCACAAGGCGCACAAGCTTTCGCCGGCCATGGCTGCTGGCCTCACCGATCGCTTGTGGTCTATGGAAGATATCGCGGAGCGGATTGATATCCGCGTGAACGCGCCGAAGACGCGCGGGCCATACAAGAAGAAGGGCTAGTTTAGGCGGCGCACTTAGCTAGCGCATCACGCTCCACCATTTCCATCGTCTGCTCAGATGGCTTTGGCGATCCACCGCTTAGCCAGAGCAACGGGAGCGCCAGCACATAACAGAGGCGCAGGAAAACGGAGCTTCTGTAGAGGTGTCGGAAGACTTCCACCGCGATCTGGCTATGAAATTGCTCCAACCGCTCCCGATGGTTTTGCGGCAGTGAGCGGAGTGCCTTCTTGTATTCGGTAAGTTCTTCGGTCTCGGGTTGAGGATATACAACCTCAAGCGCTCGCAAGATGGCGAAGCGTTGAAACGACACGATGTGCGTGTAGCGAATGTAAGTGTTCGCTAGATTTCGCAGGCTCTTGTACGCGGGATGATCCGTTAGGCGATTATCGACAGCGTAGAGAAACAAGGCGTCCCGCGCTGTAAACAAGTGATGGCGCGCTTCATCAACCCAGAGCCCACGGGAAAGGCGCAACAAAAGGAACGCAAGCGTCAAGCACACTGCAGTAGCAAAGGCAAAAATCGCGAGTTCCATTACTTCTTGTCCTTAGGTGTCGTGCCCTTTGGGGTCAAACTGCTGGACGTTCGATTGGGGTCCAACCGTCGCTCTAGCTCCTTGATGTGCGCCGATAGCTGCTCCGTCTTTTCTCGACGCAGTCGCCGCTCGTTATAGCCATACGCGCCGAACAGGATGGCTACGATATAGGCAACGTAGCGATCCGCGCTAATGCTTGCCAGCATCTGCACCACCACGGAGAACGACGTCTGCGTGCCTGCCATGGCTTGGACTGAAACCATTAAGCAATACGCTATCCCTAGTACCACACCCCATCTTATGAGCGTTGAAAGCACCTGCGCGGTTCGCTCGGCGATCAGCATGTAGAGCTGATGTTTCTGGGTGTTGTTCATTTTGTACCCGCCACAAATCGCTGCGCACACCTTACATCAATCCGCGCATGGGGTCGTCTGGGGAGACGACCTTGGGAATAAAGATCACGATTGGAGAGGCGCGCGCGGCTGGCGCTATTGCGCTGAGCGCGTCCTGCGTCGGCGCTCCGGTCTCGTCTGGTGGCTGCCGACATTCGAGCCAGCTCACGCTCATGCTGGCGCTTGCACTTTGGGGCGAGGATCGGCGGCTAGACGATTTGAACCTGCGGTGCTCTGTCTGCGGCTCGCGCAAGGTTGAGGTTCGCCCCGAGTACGGCAACGGTCGGCCCATCACCCAGCAGCGGAGTTAGCCTCCCCCGGCCAAACTGCCTTATACATTGCTAGAGTCTTTCCAGATCGCGGGATAACCTGGAACAAAGCGAGCAAATACAGCGCGTTACAGCCTGTGGATAAATGTTTGTAGAATTCAAACTGACAAAATCGCGGAATAACTCAACGCAATCAGCCACTTACCCGCTAAGCACAAAGTTTCAGTTTTCAAACTGAGACAGTACCGATGCGGGATATTGTACAGATTTAGAACAAATCGGCAACAAAAAATGAACACTGTCGCGCTGTGCGCGAAGCGATGCCCAAACTTACCCCCAGGCGTGGATGTCCGCCAGCCAAATCGCGGGAATTTAAGAGAAAATTAGCTCGAAATCTTAGTTCGTGCCGCCGACGCTTTGATCGCCTCCGGGCACTCCATCGTTGCCCCGATACTCAGGGCCAGTCGGCGCCTGCGCATAATACGGCTGATCAGGAGCGCGCACTTGCATGAACGAGACAACGCGGCGGACTCCGCCGACGACGCTCGCGATTTCGGCGGCCCGCTCAAGCTCGTGCTGCGAGCGCGCAAGACCCATCAAATAGACGTTCCCGTGGAAGGTCTCGATGTTGATGTTGATGGCGCGCACCGAAGGGCTCGCCGTGAGACGCGCACGTATTTGCGCGGTGATGAATTCGTCCTGCGCGCTGCGTACGATCGTCGAAGGCTCGCCGACGACGATCTCGTTATAAACGTGATCGATCGTGTGAACGCTTCGCGCGATAGTTTCAGCGGCTTGGCGATGTTCGGCTGTTGGCGCCGTGCCCGAAAGCAACAATGCACGGTTCGCAACTTCGACGTCGACTTCTTGAAATGCAGCGCTATCGGCCGCCATCAAGCGCATCTTCACTTGTTGGGAGGCTGAGGCATCGTCAATCCCCTCACCGATGGTGCGATCTTGCGCAGCGTAGACGCCGACGCTCGCAACCGTGCCAATGGCGGCGGTCATACAGCCGCTCACGGAGAACGAGGCGGCGGCGACAATGATGATCGTGTAGAGAATGCGCATAATGTAGGGATTTTGCGCCTGGATCGTTTCGGCACATTTAAGATCAGGTGCGCGAACGCTCATCGTACCACGCGCCGCGTTCATGCCTTGGCAACAGACCTGAACCAACCACTACTAAATCAAAGCGTACCGGTGCGGATGTAAGCCGCCAACGGCCCGCCAGCGTTTGCGCTGCGCGCGCAATGCGCTGCTGTGACGTGGGCGTCACCGCGTAAGCGCCAGCGTCGTACGTGTTGCGCGCCTTCACCTCGACGACAACAAGAACGCCGTCCTTCCACGCCGCAACATCGACTTCGCCGTACGGCGTGCGCAACCGATGGCCCAAGATTCGATAGCCTTTGCACATCAGAAACGCCATCGCGATCCATTCAGCCGTGCGTCCGCGACGCTCGGCCCTCTGGCGTTTCACGGACGATCCTTTAGGTCGAGCGCGCGTTGATAAGCGCGCTTCCGCGGGACACCCAGATCGCGCGCGGCTTCACTCGCCGCCTCTTTCACGCCGCGGGGCAGAGCCCGAAGCAAGAAGGCATCGAGCACATCGTCGCTCACTTCACCCTTCGCCTCAGGCGGTCCGATGACAACGACAATCTCGCCCTTCGGCGCGCCGGCCTCGGCATAATGTGCGGCAAGTTCGGCAAGCGGCGCTCTGCGCGCTTCTTCGAACATCTTGGTAAGTTCACGCGCGACAACCGCCGTGCGCGAGCCAAGAACTTCAGCCATATCAGCCAGCGATTCCGCCAAACGCGGGCCGGTTTCGTAGAAGATCAGCGTCGCATCCGCATCGGCGACTTCGTTGATGGCGGCGCGACGCGCGCCCTGCTTCGGTGGCAAGAAGCCCGCGAACATGAACCGGTCTGTCGGCAGTCCTGAGACCACCAAACCGGCAAGCAACGCGGAAGCGCCAGGAATCGGAAACACACGATGCCCCGCATCGATCACAGCGCGCGCCAGCTTAAAGCCGGGATCAGAGATCAGCGGGGTGCCGGCGTCGGAGATCAGCGCAACGCTTTCACCCTTTTCCAAGGCCTCAAGGATCGTCTCACGCATCGCCTCAGCATTGTGCTCGTGATAGGTGCCGAGCTTGGGCTTCAGCCCGTACGCATCCATCAGCTTCATGGCGACGCGTGTGTCCTCGGCGTAGACACGGCTGGCTGTGGCCAAAATGTCGAGCGCCCTCAACGTGATGTCGCGGAGGTTCCCGATGGGGGTCGCAACCACATAAAGGCCCGCTTCCAGCGGTGGACTGGATTCGCGGGCGCCGATACGGTCGCGCAAATTCTCAGAGTTCGACGAAGGGTTTTTCATGACTGCCGCCAAATCATCGGCGCGTCCGCTTGCTGCGCCAAGCCTGAAGACGGCCGTTGCGATCAGTTTCGCCGCTTTGATGGCCGCATGCGCCACCGCGCCGAGCCCGGGGCCGGACGTCCGGCCCCCTGTCGACACACCCACCACAACGCCCAATCAGCCGCCAGTGCAAACGGCCGAGGGCGTCACGCCACCTTTCATGCGCGGCCGCCAAATCGTGCGGGTCGGTCTGCTCCTCCCGTTCACGCTGCGACCGCAAGATGCAGCGGCGCTCTACAACGCCGCGGAACTGGCGCTGTTCGAACTCGGCAATGAAAACACGCTGCTCATTCCGCGCGACGCCGGTTCGACTGAAGCGTCCGCCAACGCCGCGGCGCGCGCGCTCATTTCCGACGGCGCAGACATCATCGTCGGCCCTGTTGTCCGCGAAGGCGTGACGGGCGCAGGCAATGCTGCCGCCTCTGCAAACGTGCCCGTCATCGGCTTTTCGTCAGACCGGATGGTCGGCGGGAACGGCGTTTATCTGTTGAGCTTCCAACTTGAGGACGAGGTCTCGCGTCTCGTCTCTTATGCTGCCTCACAGAACATCCGCACGATCTCGCTGTTGGCGCCGTCGAACGATTACGGTCGCCGCGTTGAGACCGCGCTGCGCACCGAAGCGCAGGCGCGCGGCGTAACGGTCGTCACTGTGCAGCTCTACAATCGTACGGACGCGGAGGCCGCTGCCGCCGCGCGCGCGGTCGCGCAAGGTCAAAGACCACAGGGCATCATCATCGCCGAAAACGGCGCGCCGCTCCGCTCCATAGGCACCGCATTGGTGCAAGCAGGTGTCGATACGCGTCAAACCCGGCTTATGGGCACCAGCGTTTGGGCCGGTGAAGCCGAGCGAGAGCCGTCACTTGCCGGCGGTTGGTACGTTTCGCCCGACCCAGGCGCGCGCGTGGAATTTGAAAGCCGCTATCGCACTGCGTTCGGAGAAGCGCCGACGCGTCTTTCGAGCTTGGGTTATGACGCGGTCGCCTTAGCCGCACTGCTTTCCCGCGATCGCGGCGCCGACGGCATCTCGCGCGGCTCTATCGAAAATCGCGAAGGCTTTGCGGGCTCGGACGGCCTCTTCCGCTTCAGCTCAAACGGCGCGATTGAGCGCGGCCTCGCGATCATGCAAGTCGGTCAGACCACCAGCACGGTGCTCGAAGCTGCGCCGCGCCGGTTCCGCAACAGCGGCACCTAAGAAGCAAGCTCCGCAACAATCTTATTCGTGAGCAGACGGCCGCTCCGCGTCAGGCTGATACGGCCGTTGTCTTGTGCGACGAGATCTTGCTCAATCAGCCAAGTGAGCGCTTCTCGATTGAGCGATGCGCCGCGCAAGGTTTCGATGCGCGCGAGTTCCACGCCCTCTTCGACCCGCAGTCCCATCAACAGCACTTCATCGGCTGTTTCTTGGGGTGTAAGGCGCGTTTCGGTGATCCAGCCAACGCCGTTTTCTTTCACGGCGTCGATGTAATCCGCCGGGCGATGTTGCGCTTCGAGGGCAACACGCACGCCGTCATGAGTCACGCGGCCGTGCGCGCCTGGGCCGACGCCGATCCAATCATCGCTGTTCCAATAGATGGAGTTGTGCCGCGAGCGTGCAGCTGGCGAGCGGCCGTGATTTGAGATCTCGTACGCCGGAAAACCGGCGGCCTCGCAAAGCTCTTGCGTTGCTTCGTAGAGTTCCGCGGAAAGATCGTCGCCGGGCGGCGTGAGCTGATGGCGATCAACGCGCCGCGCGAACGCGGTGCCAGGCTCGATCGTAAGCTGATAAAGCGACAAATGTTCTACCGGCAAAGTCAGCGCCTGCATGAGTTCATCGCGCCACGCGCCAACGCTCTGCCCTTCGCGTGCATAGATCAGATCAAGAGACACACGCCGGCCCGTCGCAGCGGCGGCCTCAACCGCACGCAATGATGCGGCCGCGTCGTGTTTGCGGCCAAGGGCACGGAGCGCGTCGTCATTGAAGGCCTGCGCGCCAACGGAGAAGCGATTGACGCCAGCGCTGGCCTGCTCGACGAAAAGATGAGCGTCTTCGGGGTTGGACTCGAGCGTGATCTCGCAATCTGCCGCTAGTCCGAACGCGCGCGTCGCTGCGGCGATAAGTTGTTCGATCTCCGCGCCACGCAGCAACGACGGCGTGCCGCCTCCCAGAAACAAACTCACCGCCTCGCGCCGACCGAAGCGTTGCGCCTGCGCTTCAAGATCCGCAGAGATCGCTGCCAGCAACGGCGCGTTGTCGGCGCCGCGCGCGCGATAGACGTTAAAATCGCAATACGGGCAGATGGCGCTGCAATAGGGCCAGTGCACGTAGATGCCGGTCTTGTTCATTTGAGCGACGCGACAAGCTTCTCGAATGCACGCGCCCGATGCGTGAGCGGCAGCTTCTCTTCGTGCGTCATCTCTCCAAACGTGCGCGACAATCCAAGCGGCTCGAAAATCGGATCATAGCCGAAGCCTTTCTCGCCCCGCGGCGGCCACACGATCGTGCCGCGCGCCTCCCCTTCAAACACTTCGACGCTGCCGTCCGGTTGCGCTAACGCAAGCGCGCACACAAAACGTGCGCTGCGATCATCACCGGTGACGCTGAGCTTTTCCCAAACGAGCTGCATCGCGGCGCGGAAATCCTTACCCGGTCCAGCCCAACGCGCCGAATAGACACCTGGGTCGCCACCAATGCCGAAGACCTCAAGACCGGAATCATCCGCCAGCGCCGGCAACCCCGACGCCAGCGCCGCGGCGCGCGCCTTGAGAGCGGCATTGCCGATGAAGGTTGCCTCCGTCTCCTCCGGCTCGGGCAGCCCCAACTCGCCCGCCGAAACCGGCTCGACCCCAAACGGCCCGAGCATCGCGGCGATCTCGCGGACTTTTCCGGAATTATGGGAAGCAACGACCAAGCGGCCGGTCAGACGGGACATGGTTGCAACACTTGTTTGACTAGGAGCGGGCGGGTCTATATCGTTTATCAATAAACCCAGGCTAGGGTCAGCCTGGAAAGAGGTTCTCTGCCCCCATGAAAGCCCTCGGCAAAGGCTCAATCGCTGAGATTATCCGGATCGGGCTGCTGATCGCGTGGATTGTGCTCTGGATGGCCGCCGCCACGCTGGTCGCGGTCGCGGTGGCGTTCGCGCTGCATAGTGCGGGCGTTGTCGACATGGGCAATTTCTTTGCGCCCGACAACGGCATGCGGCTGAGCTTTGGGGAAGACACGATTGTCCTCCCGGCTGGCGCCCCAACCTGGCCCTTGTTTACCGCGGCAATTCTCATCGGCGCCGTGGTCGTTGGTGGTGGTTTGATGATCGTATGGCGGCTACGCCAACTGGTCGAAAGCTTCTGTTCTGGTGAGCCATTTGCGAGGACCAACGCAACTCACCTACGTGCAATTTGGATCACGATGGTTGGCATCGAGGTCGCACGCTACGCCCTGCTGTTCCTAACCGTCGCAGCGCTCACAGGATTCGGCGCGACCCAGGACGCCGACCTCACGCTCAAAATCGACCTCTCGACGTGGGGATCGATACTCATCCTTATTGTGTTGGCTGAAGTCTTCCGCGAAGGCGCGCGCCTGAAGGAAGAACAGGAGCTGACGATCTAATGGCGATCCGCGTCACTCTCGATCGCATCCTGTTGGATCGCCGCATGTCGCTGACTGATCTCAGCGAAAAGGTCGGCGTGACCCTCGCGAACCTGTCGATCCTGAAAACCGGAAAAGCCAAAGCAATCCGCTTCTCAACTCTAAACGCACTGTGCCGTGTGCTTGAGTGCCAGCCCGGTGAGATATTGAGCTTCGAGGCGAGCGAAGACGATGCGCTCGAAGAAGCCGCCGATCAGGCAGCCGGATAAGGCGCGCCAATTTCCAGGCGCAGGCCTTCGTTCTCTTCGTCGGCCAGTTCGTTCGCTGTGATGAAATCCGCCTCACCGAACAGCGCGAATACCCGGCCGCTCACATCGAAGACATAGCCGACATCGACTCGATAGGGATTCGTCATTGCGAGCCGCCGCGGGTTGGCGAGCGTAGCGCCGATCAACCAGGGCAGATCGATATCTTCGCTCGACCAATCGCGTTCGATTGCGTCGAACGCGGCAGGTTCTTCAGCGCGCAAATGACCGTACGCCGTTTCCAGCAACGTCCCTTCCCGCACCACGATATCCGTCGCGCCTTCAAAGCCGATGTCGATGTTAAACACCGCGCCGCCGGCAAACGTGATCTCGATTGGGTCATCGCCTTCGAACGGCGGATAGCCAACGCGTGCAATGCGCGCGATGGCGCCGGCTTTGAGAAGATCGTCAATCATAGCAGGGCCAGCAGATAGGGCGTGAGCGTGATCGCGCCAAGCAAGCTCGCTGCGATCACGCAAACCAGCACGGCAGCCGCCGCGATATCCTTCGAGCGCTTCACCGATTCATGAAATTGTGGCGACACCACATCGCAGAGATGCTCGAACGCCGTGTTCATCGCTTCCGCAACCCACACCAACGCCAGCGCGGCGATGAGCCAACGCCATGCATCGGCATTCACTTGCAGCGCGAAGCCAGCCGCGATGACGACAATCGTCGCGACGAGATGCACCCACGCATTGTGTTGCGTACGCAGCATGAAGGCGAAGCCTTCAAACGCGAAGGTGAAGCTCTTCAGGCGCGCTGCGATGGAGAAGCGCATTAGTGCCGGGGCGGCATAATCGCCGCTTGGCCATTTGCGTAGGACACATCGATCGGCTCAGACGCGCTCGCCGACCAAAGCTCATAAATGACGCTGCCGTCCGCTCCGGGCGCCTGCTCGATGACGCGATCCGGCAGGAATGTGTTCGGGGTGGTCGCGATGACATCGCGCACGGCTTGCGGCGCGTCGCCCCAAACAATGTCGCGCGCACCGGTTGGCAATTCCGCCGGACCCGGCACGGCTGTGGCCGGCGTCTCGGTAGTGGTTGGCGCCTCGGTGGTGGACGCTGGCGGCGAGCACGCGGTGGCGAACAGTGCGGCAATGATAACGAGTGAGCGCATGGTTCTCTCCTTAGCCAACGGCGGCGCGTTGTTTCTCGAACAGCTGTCCGCAGCCAAGCTTCGCCAGACGCATAAGTTCCGCGAACTCTTCATCGCTGAACGGCCGCTTCTCGCCGGTAGCTTGCAGTTCGATCATGCGGCCATCGCCAGAGAGAATGAAGTTAGCATCGACCTCAGCGCTTGAATCTTCGGCGTAGTCGATATCGAGAATCGGCGTTCCGTTGAACACGCCGCACGAAATCGCGGCGACCTGTCCCGTGATCGGGCTTTCCTTGATCACCTTCTCATCGACCAAATACTTGCACGCCCGCGCCATCGCCACCCAAGCGCCGGTGATCGCCGCCGTGCGCGTGCCGCCGTCAGCTTGGATCACATCGCAATCGAGCGTGATGGTGCGCTCGCCTAGCAGTTTCATATCAACGACCGAGCGCAGCGAGCGGCCGATCAGACGCTGGATCTCTTGCGTGCGCCCGCTCTGCTTGCCTTGCGCGGCTTCGCGACGGCCGCGCGTGTGCGTGGCGCGCGGCAGCATGCCGTACTCGCCCGTCACCCAACCCTTGCCTTGGCCCTTGAGCCAACCGGGTACGCCCTGCTCCACGCTTGCGGTGCAGAGCACATGCGTTTGGCCAAAGCGCGCGAGGCACGAGCCTTCAGCGTAACGCGAGACGCCAATTTCGAGTGTGACGTCGCGCAATTGATCGGGCGCGCGGCCTGAAGGACGCATGGAAACTCCTGATATCTTGATTCCCGGTGCTTCTAGGGCAACCGCGGCGCCGCGCCTAGCTCGCGCACTCGAGCGTCAGCGTGCGCGTACGGCGATTGACAGAGATCGCGGAGCACGTTGCGAGCGCGCTGCGGCCGATCCACACGCGCGGGCGGGTCTCTTCGCCTTCGGCGGTCACCACCAGAGTTTCCTCGTCGAGCGCACCCTGAAGCGGAGCGCGTGTGCGTGCAACCGCCGGGCTGAGCGACAGCCCTTGCAATGCCAGCGAGGTTCGCACCGGCTGCGCCTGCGCACGTAGGCCAAGCAGCATGGAGATTTCGCTGAGTTCGCCCTCGGAGACGATCGCACCGCTTTGATCTAGGTGTGTCGAGGCGTTGCGATTGAAGGTGCTGCGCACATTGTTGAGATCGAACACGGCTTGCAGATTTAACCCACCAAGCTCGGTTTCGATTTGCCAAATGTCTGCATTAGCGAGCGGGAACTGGATCGTGCGGCCTGAGCCACCGCCGCCAAGTTCGATGCGAATGATATCGTAGGGCAGCACGCCGGGCCCTATGACGCCATCAGCGCGATCGGTCGCCGGAAGATTGAAGATGCCCGTTGTCGCGCGCGCCGCGCCAGCTGCGCCGAACTCGATGCGCGGTCGGGCGATGCGGCCACGAATGTAGGACTCATCCAGCGATACGCGAGCGCCGACAAACGGAACCCGCTGAACCCGCAGCCGCTGCGCGGCCGCCGGATTGAGCACCAGAACGTCCGGCAGGGAGACTTCGTCCGGTGGGAACCTGGCAAAATCAAGGTTCCTTATTGGAAAGTTTGGCAATGTTAGGCCAAGTGTCCCAAACTAATCTATAGACAGCGATACCGCATAAGAAAGTTCGGGCAGGTTTGGGCGAGTCGGCCTAAGAGCTGCTTCATAGTTCATTATAGTATTGTTTGGCCCACATGGCCTAACTTACCCAAACAAAGATATGAAAGCCACCCACAACCCCTACAACCCAGGCGCTGGCGTCCCTCCCCCGGAACTGGCGGGACGTGACAACCTGGTCGAGATCGCACGTGTCGCCATCGCGCGCGCCAAGGGTGGCCGCCCGGCGAAAAGCGCTATCATGTTGGGCCTGCGCGGCGTCGGCAAAACCGTGCTGCTGAATGCGTTCGAAGCCATCGCCGAAGAAGAAGGCTGTCAGACCGCCCTCCTCGAAATCGATCCAGGCACGCCGCTGGCGCAACAGCTCGCGCCGCAGCTTCAACACATCCTCCACCGCCTCGACCGCGTGAAGAAGGCCGGCAACGAAGTGCAAAAGGCCTTCGGCGCGCTGCGTTCGTTCGCGAGCATGTTCAAAGCCACGGTCGGCGACGTCGATTTCGGTTTCGCGGTCACGCCCGCGACCGGCGATCTCTCCATCGATCTCACCGATCTCTTCGTCGCCATCGCTGAAGCCGCGAAGAAACGCGACACCGCTGTGATCCTACTGATCGACGAAATTCAGTATCTGCAAAAGGACGACTTGAGCGCGCTGATCATGGCGATGCACAAGATCGCGCAACGCCAGATGCCTTTGCTGTTGTTCGGGGGCGGTCTGCCGCAACTCGCAAAACTCGCCGGCGATGCGAAGTCCTACGCTGAGCGCTTGTTCGATTATCCGCCGATCGGACCGCTAGACGAAGCTGGCGCACGCCTTGCCCTCTCCGCTCCTGCCGAACGAGAAGGCGTGAAGTACGCGAAGGACGCGCTCGACTACGTCATAGAGCAGACCGGCCGCTATCCGTTCTTCCTGCAAGTCTGGGGCTCCCACTGCTGGGACGTCGCGGAAAAATCGCCGATCACTCTGGCGGATGCGAAGCGCGCCAGCGAAACCGCAATCGTGGCGCTCGACGAAGGCATTTTCAAAGTCCGCCTCGCGCGCCTCACGGAGCGCCAAAAAGCCTATGCCCGCGCCATGGCCGAGTTCGGCGCAGAGCCGGTGAATTCATCCGATGTCGCCAACGCTATGAAACTGAGCCTCAGCCAGGCCGCGCCCATCCGCGATGAGCTAATCAAAAAAGGCATGGCCTACTCGCCCGAGCGCGGCCTCATCGGCTTTACGGTGCCGAAGTTCGACGAATACATGCGCCGCGCCATGCCAGCGACAAAACGCAAAGCGGCCAAGACATAAGCGCGGCTTGCACGCGGGCGCGCCTTCGCTACCTAGAGCGCTCAAATGGTTTTGCCGCCCTCCTCCGATCTCACCTCGCTTGACGCGCGGGCGCGGGAAATTTTCCGCGAGATCGTGGAATCGTATCTGACGACCGGCGAACCTGTCGGATCGCGCACGCTTTCGAAGCTTGCAGGCGTCGGGCTCTCGCCAGCCTCCATTCGCAACACCATGGCCGATCTCGCAAGTCTCGGCCTGCTCGAAGCGCCGCACGCAATGGCTGGGCGTTCGCCGACTCAGCAAGGCCTCCGCTTCTTCGTCGATAGCTTGCTGCAACTCGGCGACGTGCCGCCTGACGAGAAGCGCGAGATCGATGTCCGCATCGCCGCCGCAGGCTCAAACCCGCAAGACGTGATGGGCGCAGCGTCCGATCTGCTCTCCGGTCTCGCGGGCGGCGCCGGCCTTGTGGTGACGCCGGAGCGCGACGCGCCGGTCCGCCATGCCGAGATTATCGGCATTGGCCCCGGCCAGGCGCTGCTCGTGCTGGTTTTCGAAGACAACCAAGTCGAGAACCGCATCATCAGCACGCCAGCGGATTTGCCGTCTGGCGCGCTCAGCGAAGCGGCGAACTATCTCAATGCCCGTTTCAAAGGCCGCACGCTCGCCGAGGCGCGCGTAGCGGCGGCGGACTCCCTCACCCGCGATCGCGCCGCGCTCGATCAAGCGGCGGCGGGTCTCGTGGAGAAGGGCCTCGTCGAGTGGTCCGGCGAAGATCCGATGCTCGGCCGTTCACTTATCGTGCGCGGGCGCGGGAACCTGCTGCAAGATCAGCAGGCCGTCGCCGACCTCGAACGGGCGCGAAAGCTGTTCGATGACCTGGAAAAGACCCGAGAACTCATCCAAGTGCTCGATCTGGCCAAAGCCGGGGACGCGGTCCGCGTGTTCATCGGGTCGGAAAACCCGCTTTTTTCATTGTCGGGGTCGAGTCTGATCGTCGCCCCCTATATGAACGCCGAACGAAAAGTC
>JAPLOL010000079.1 GCA_026400735.1 Alphaproteobacteria bacterium
GCGCCCTTCGAGCCGCCATTCCATTTGATCGAGACGAGACGCCCCGGACGCGAGGAGCCCATGGCGACGCCAAGCAGCGCGCCCATGCCCAGACGTTCCATCGTCTCCGGCTCAAGAATGTCGACTTCGCAGCCGATGGTCTCGAGATCGCGGAGGCGCTCGGCGAAGCTCTCTGGATAGAGAACATTCGGCGGCTCGCTGACGAGATCGCGCGCGAAGAACACGCCTTCGACGATCGCTGCATCTTTCTCCGCGCGCGCTTTGGCGGCGGCGGGGCCATCCATCGCAATCTCGACCGTCGTCAGCGACGGTTTCTGATCGGGCTTCAGTTTGGTGCGGTAGGTGTCGAACCGATATGCGGCGAGGCGTGCGCCCATGGCGGCATGCGAGCCGGCCTCAGCGTTCGAAACACTCGGCAGTGCATCAGGCTGCAGCACGAGCTTTTCGGCGCCCGAGGTCAGCACCCGCTTCACGGCGTGGCCGGCCCAGCGTTCCACCGCCATACCGTCCGCGCCATCGGCCTTGCCGACGCCGATCACCAATACGCGGCCAAAATCGACGCCGTCCGGCGCCAAGATATCGGTGACTTGCCCGGCCCCGCCTTTGAAGTTCGCAGCCTTTATTGCCTTGGCGATACGACCGCCGGCCGCACTATCCAGCGCCTTACCGGCGGCGAGTAATTCGCCTCCGTCTGTCGCCATCACCGCCACAACGTCGCCGCTGCCAGCGGTCACAAAACGGATGTCCATGAATTCCCCATGTCGTCAGTCGGGAAAGGGAAGACGAGCAACGCCCGCTTCAACCTTGCTAAGGCGCTGTGGTAGCCATGCCCGAAGCAATTGAAAAGCTGAGTGCGGCGGTTAGGCAGGGTACGGGCGCCGGCGCACTAATCTTAGGGACGCGATGAACACGATCTCCGCTTATGTGTTCCGGCAGGCGCTGGGCCCGCTCCTGGCGATCCTGGGGGCGCTGGCGGCGATCGCCATTCTCACCCAGGGCCTCAACCAGCTCGACATTATCGTCACCAACCGGCGCGCCGGTTTCGCGTTCGCGTGGGTAACGATCCTGGCGCTGCCGCAGCTTATCTCGCTCATCCTGCCGATGGCAGTGTTCATCGCTGTCATCTACGCGTTCAATCGTATGCACAGCGAGAGCGAGATCGCTGTGCTCTATGGCGCCGGCGTATCGCGTCAGCGTTTGGCCCGGCCAATCCTACAACTCGCGACGATCGCCGCCGTCGCACACTTGGTGATCAATGTTGTCGTGCAGCCTTGGGCGTTCGAGGAACGCCGGAAGGTCTTCTACGATCTACGCACCGACATCGCTTCAAGCCTCATCGAAGAAGGATCGTTCACATATCCCGCCGAGGGCCTCACGCTTTATGCGCGCTCGCGCGGCGGCGGCGAGTTGCGCGATCTGCTTATCAATGACGGCCGCACTGAACCTGGGATCACCTACACCGCGCGCGCTGGCGCGATTGTCACGGTCGAAGGCGCCCCGGCGATCGTGATGCGCGACGGCCAGGTGCAACAGCAAACCGAAGAAGGCTCGGTCGATGTGCTCGACTTCGACCGTTACGTTCTGAAGTTCGACGGCGTGTTCGAAGAGCCAGATCTATTCTTCTTGAAAGCTTCGGACCGCACCTTATTCGACCTCGTCTTTCCTGATCGCACGTCCCACTACGACCAGCGCAATGTGCCCGAATTCCTGGCGGAGGCGCACGGACGCCTGGCCGCGCCGCTGTTGAATATTGCGCTCGCTTTGGTCGCTTTGGTGGGCGTTTTGACTGGCGAATTCAGCCGCCGTGGCTACGGGCGGCGCATCATGTGGGCCTCCATTATCGCGCTTGTCATCCGTCTCGCTTCACTGATGACGCAAGCCGCTGCCGCTGACGAACCCCAACTCAATCCGCTGCAATACGCGCTTCCGCTCACAGTGATTATTGTCGCCAGCATGATGTTGGGCGGCAAAGCGGCCAGAAAGAAACGGCGCGAGATGGGGCCTTCGGTTTTGGCGAGGGCGGAAGCATGAGTTTCCTCACGTCACGCCTCGGCCGCTATATTGTCGGACGCGTTTTCGGCGGTGTCATGATCGCGCTCTTCGGCGTGCTCGCCTGCATCTTGCTGATCGATCTGGTCGAACAGATGCGCACCGTCGGCACACGCACGGACATCTCGATCTTCGAAGCTTTGCGTCTCACCTTGTTGAAGACGCCGATGCTGGTGGAGCAGACGCTGCCCTTCATCGTGCTCGCGGGCACGATGGGCGCGATCATCGGCCTCAATCGTTCCAGCGAACTCGTGGCGATGCGCGCCGCCGGCGTTTCGGCGTGGCGCTTTCTCACACCGTCCGCATTCGTCGGTGTCGTGCTCGGCGTCATCGCGGTTGCGGCGCTCAATCCGCTGGGCGCTTACCTCTACCAGCAGTTCGAGTCAGAGAAACAAGACGCACTCTCCCAACGGCTGGCGGCGGGCGGTCAGAACGGTGTTTGGATCCGGCAGGGCGACGACGAGGGACAAGTCGTGATTCACGCCGACGGTGTGGACGCGAACGGCACCAAACTGCAGGGCGCAACCTTCATGTTCTTCGAGGTGCAGCAAGACGCGCTGCGCTTCACCCGGCGCATCCACGCCGCAACCGCCGAGCTAAAACCCGGCTTCTGGCAGCTGACCGATCTGATCGAGGCGACGCCGGGCGGGCGCCCCGTCCGCCAAACGCACTTGGCGATACCCACAACTTTGGACGCCACCGAACTTATCAACCGCTTCGTGAACCCGGCCACATTGTCGTTCTGGGCGCTCCCCGGCTTTATCGGAGAGGCGCGCGAAGCGGGTTTTGCCCCGACACGCTATGAGCTGAAGCTCCAATCGCTTCTCGCTTACCCCCTGCTCCTTGCAACCATGGCGGGTTTAGGGGCCGCGTTCTCCCTCCAGTTGCAAAGATTGGGCAATTTAGCTCGCTGGGGCGCGGCTGGTGTCGGTATTGGATTATTCCTGTTCTTCTACAGCCAGCTCGCCGGTGCGTTCGCGATGACCCAATCGGTGCCCGCGGCCGTGGCTGCGTGGAGCGCGCCTCTGGCGGGGATGTTCATCGCCCTCGCTATGATCGCGTTTGTCGAGGACGGCTAAGGCGCAACAGCCTGCGCGAAACGATTCCCCGCACGGCTTCGGGCGCTAGACGCCTGAAGCGTCAGACGTTTAGGTAATGCCTGGGGAGTCGCCAAAAGGATGCGTATGAGCCGTTCGGGGGAGATGGCCGGCCGGCCGGCCGAACGGACGCCGTTCGGCTGGACCGCATTGGCTGCGGCGCTGGCCATGACGGTCAGCACGACGGCTATCGCCCAAGCGCAGACCGCCGCCCCGCCACCGCCTGCCGAGCAAAACGCCAACGTGCTACTCGAGGCGGACGAAATCATCAATGACGACGCAGCGCAGACGATCACCGCGCAAGGCGATGTGCAGGTTCGCTATCAGGGCCGCACGATGCGCGCCGACCGCCTCGTCTACAATTTGCAGACAGGTGAGATCCACGCACTCGGCGACGTGCAGATCGCGCTTGAGGACGGCTCCGTCACTTACGCCGAAGAAATCGAAGCCGACGAAGCGATGAATGTCGGCGCAGCGCGTGAGCTACGCGCGCGCATCGGCGATGGCGGCACGCTCGCAGCGCGCGCTGCTGTGCGTCACGGCGAAGGCGAGAGCGAACTTCGCAACGTTATTTATACAAGCTGCCCAATCTGCTCGACCGGCGATCGGCCGCCGACGTGGAGCCTGCGTGCGCGCCGCGCGGTGCAAGATCGCGAGACACGAACGATTTCGTATCAAGGCGCGGTGCTTGAGGTCGCCGGCGTGCCGGTGCTCTATTTCCCGTTCTTTGCGCACCCCGATCCGAGCGTTGAACGCTCGTCAGGTTTGTTGCCGCCGAACATCGGGCGCAACCGGCGTCTCGGTACATTTTATGAGCAGCCCTATTACTGGGCGATTTCCCCGTCGCAAGATTTGACAGCGTCGCTGCGTCTGCACGGCAACGTCAATCCGCTGCTTGGTCTGCAGTACCGGAAGAACTTCTGGTCCGGCGAACTGCAGTTCGACACGACCATGACGCAGGAACAGGAATTCGATTCAGACGGCGACCGTCTGGGCGAAGAGCTCTTCCGCTACAGCGTGTTTGGCCGCGGCGCCTTCCGCATCAATAATTACTGGAATTGGGGCTTCGGCGTCGAAAACATCTACGACGACGAATATCTACGCCGGTACGATCTCGATGGCACCGGCGAGCGCCGCGGGCCTTACATCGGCACCGACACGCGCCTCATCACGCAACTCTACGCTATCGGCCAAGGCCTCGATTCCTACAGCTCGATTGCGGCCGTGAACTTCCAAGGGCTGCGCGAGAGCGACACATCGGAGCTGCTCCCGCTCATCCTGCCGTACGCGGAATTCGATCGCGTGCTGGACGATTCCGTTCTCGGTGGGCAGGTGCGCCTCCAGGTGAACACGGCAACACTCGCGCGCAACGACGACGGCGTGGGCCCATTCGTTGGCAATGACTCACGGCTGTCCGTCTCGGCGACGTGGCGGCGCGATATGATTTTCGGGCCGGGTATGGTGTTCAGCCCGTTCGCCCAAGCACGCGGCGACGCCTTCTACATCGAGACCTCGAACAACAACTACGACACAGTTACGCGTGGCCTCGGGCTCGGCGGGGCCGAAATCAGCTGGCCTTTCATGCGTCCCGGCGATCGCTTCGATCTCATCGTCGAACCGGTGGTGATGGCTGCGTGGGCCAGCGAAAATGCCGACGATCCTCGCATCGTCAACGAAGACAGCCTCTCGTTCGAACTGGACGATTCAAATCTCTTCCGTCCGAACGCGGCGCCCAATTACGATCTGTGGGAACCGGGTGGGCGCGTGAGCGCCGGCTTGCGCGCCACGGCGCGCGCACGCACGGGTGAAAGCGCCAGCGTCATGGTCGGCCGCCGTTGGCGCGAGACCGACGCGCCGGGCTTTAACGACGAAAGCAACCTCGACGGCGACACCACAGATTGGGTCGCCGCCGGCCAAATCGATCTCGGCAGCGGCTTTGGCGCCGAAGCGCGGATGCGCTTGGACGACCAGAGCTTCGAAGTGCGACGGATAGACCTCGGGGTTCGCGGTCAGGTGGGACGGTTTAGCGCCGTGGCGCGCTATCTGAGCATGGACCAATCGCTCGTGCCCGATCCCAACGACCCGACCGAAGAAATCAGCGGTAATATCGGGGTCGAACTGGCCCGCGACTGGCGGATGCAGTTTGGCCTGACGCGGGACCTAGATTCAGACATAAACCTACGCCAGGACATCCGCGTGATTTACGAGGATGACTGCACTTTCCTCGAAATCGCCTACACCCGCTCGGAAACCCAGCGGGGCACCATCGGCCCGGACGAAGGCTTGCAGATCCGGATCGGTCTGCGTTCGCTCGGGGTGTTGGGCGGGAGCTGAGGCGGAACAGGACGGACCATGAATTTGAAGTACGTAACGGCTGCCGCCGCGCTTGCAGTGGTCATGCTTGGCTTCGCTGCACCTCCGGTCAGCGCGCAAAACGCCGAAGGCGTTGCAGCGATCGTCAACGACAAGGTGATCTCCACCTTCGACGTGCGTCAACGCGCGACGATGCTGCTGCTGTTCGCGAACTTGCAACCAACGCCGGAGCTGCTTGAGCGCGCCCGGTCACAAGCGCTGCGCGATCTCGTCGACGAACAATTGCAAGTCGGCGAAGCGGCCAAGTTCGAAATCAACGTGGCCGGCGACGCCATCGATCGGCGTATGGCCGAAATGGCGCAACGCAGCGACACCACTTTGGACAATCTCACAGGCGAGCTCTCACGCAACGGCGTTTCCATCACGACGCTGCGCAGCCAAATTCGTGCTGAGATTGCCTGGCAGCGTCTGATCGCCGGCATGTACGGTTCACGTGTTCGCATTTCCGAACGCGACATCACTGACACGCAGCAACGTATCGCGGCGAACGCGCGCCGTCCGCAGTACGAGATGTCTGAAATCTTCCTGCCAGCGGACACGCCCGAAGAGTTCAACCAAATGGAGCAAGGCGCGATGCGCCTGCTCGAGCAGATGCAGCAGCGCGCGCCCTTCCCGATGGTTGCGCGCCAATTCTCGCAATCTCCGTCGGCCGCCGCGGGCGGGGACTTGGGCTGGATCAGCGCCAACGAATTGTCGCCGGAGCTTCGCCCGATCGCCGAGCGGCTGCAGCCGGGCCAAGTTTCACTTCCTGTCCGTACGCAGACGGGCGTTTACATTATAGCGATGCGCAACCGTCGCGAGGGCATTGCTGACGGCGCCGCATCGATCGTCTCGCTGCGCCAGATCAGCGCCCCGGTGGCTCGCTCCAACGCGCTTGATCGCATTCGCCGCCGCGCTACCGGCTGCTCAGACCTCGACAGCGATATTCGCGGCATTCAAGGCGCCTCAGTGCTAGATCTCGGTCAGACCATCGAGTCTGACCTTTCGGCTGATATCCGCACCCGCCTCACGGGTGTTGCAGTCGGCGGTGCTTCGACGATCGTGACCAATGGCGATCAAGCCAACATCATCATGCTCTGCGCCCGCGAAACCGGCGGCGCGGCGATCCCAGATCGCGCGCAGATTGAAGATCGCCTGCGCGAAGCCGAACTGTCGATGCTGGCTGAACGCCACCTGCGCAACCTGCGCCGTGAGGCCACCATCATCACGCGTCAGTAAATGACATGAAGCCGCTCGCCGTTTCGATGGGCGATCCCGCGGGGATCGGCCTCGAACTCGCGGCGCGCGTTTGGGCGGAGCGCCAAGGCGCGCCGCCCTTTTTCTTTGTCGGCGATCCCGATGCGCTTGAGCGCGCCAGCGCAAGGCTTGGGCTTCCCGCGCCGAAGCTCAACGTGGTTGAAGACGCGGCAAAGCTCTCTGGCGTCGACGGCGTGCTCGACGTTCTGCACGTCCCCCTCGCGATGCAGGAAACCCCCGGCGAGCCCGACCCTGTAAACGCGGACGCCACCATCGGCGCGATTGAACGTGGCGTTGCCGCCGTTCAGTCCGGCGCGGCCAGTGCGCTCGTCACGCTGCCCATCGCCAAGGCGGTGTTGCACACCGCCGACTTCGGCTTCCCCGGACACACTGAATTCATCGCGCATCTCACGAAGGACGACGCGTGGGGGCAAGCGCGCGGTCCGGTGATGATGCTCGCGGGCCCCTCGCTCAAAGTGGCGCTGGCCACCATCCACACGCCGCTCGCGAAAGTCCCGGCTGAGCTGACGCGCCCGCGGATCATCGACACGGCCCGCGTGGTCAGTGAGGCGCTGACGCGCGACTTCGGCATCGCTGCGCCGCGCATCGCTGTCTGCGGTCTCAATCCCCATGCCGGTGAAGACGGGCACATCGGCCGCGAGGAAATTGATGTCATCAACCCCGCCATTGCCCTTCTGCGCAACGAGGGCCTCAGCATCGCCAACGCCAAATCCGCCGACGCGCTCTTTCACGAAGCCGCGCGCACTACATACGACGCCGTCATTGCGCTCTATCACGATCAAGGTCTCATCCCGATCAAGACGCTGCACTTCTGGGACGCGGTGAACGTCACGCTCGGCTTACCGATCATCCGCACCTCCCCCGATCACGGCACTGGCTTCGACATTGCTGGCGAAGGCAAAGCCCGCGACGACAGCTTCCGCGCCGCGCTTGCCATGGCGTGGTCGATGGCCGAGCAACGCGCGCGCACATGAACGCCGACGAATTACCGACGCTACGTGACGAACTGGAAGCCCACGGCCTCTGGGCCAACAAAGGCCTCGGCCAACACTTTCTGCTCGATCTCAACATCACGCGCCGCATCGCGCGCACTGCCGGTGAGCTTGCCGGTCAACAGGTCATCGAAGTCGGCCCCGGCCCCGGCGGCCTCACCCGCGCGCTGCTCGAAACCGGCGCGCACGTCACTGCCATTGAAAAGGATCCGCGCTTCCTGCCGCTGCTCGAACCTTTGATTGAATGGAGCGAAGGACGCCTGCGCATCGTCCAGGGCGACGCGCTTGAGGCCGACGAAAGCGAACTCGTGAACGGCGCCCGCGCAGCAGTCATCTCGAACCTGCCCTACAATGTCGGCACGCCGCTGCTGGTGAAGTGGCTCAAGGCCAGGCCATGGCGCGGGGACATGACGCTGATGTTCCAGAAAGAAGTCGCGCAACGCATCGTCGCCAAGCCGGGCAGCGATGCCTACGGCCGCCTCGCGGTACTCGCACAGGCACGTTGCGACGCGCGCCTCGAGTTCACCGTGCCCGCTCGCGCGTTCACGCCACCGCCAAAGATCGCCTCCGCGATCGTACGCCTCACCGATCGCGCCGATCCGTATCCGCATCTCGAAGCAATCGAGCGCGTCACCGCCGCGGCCTTCGGCCAGCGGCGCAAGATGCTGCGCTCAGCGCTGCGCGCCCTGACACCGGACGCAGAGCCCCTACTGCGCGCCGCCGGCTTAGAGCCGACAGCGCGCGCGGAGGAAATCGATCAAAACGGTTTCCGGCGCTTGGCGGACGCTTGGCGCGCTACGGCGTAGGCGCGGATGGCGCCGTCCAAGCCGGGCCACTGAACTCGGTCTCGATAATCACTTCGACCGCATCGCCAACGCCCATGTTCGTGCCTTCGGGCGGAATGCCGTAAGCCATGCCGAACTCAGAGCGATTGAACGTGCCATGCGCCGAAAGGCCGACGCGCGCATGCGGATCGAGCTGCATGCCTTCATAGCCGCCGTTGAACCGAGCTTCGAGCGTCACCGGATGCGTCACGCCAAGCAAAGTGAGATCACCCGTCACACGCGCCGTGTTCGGACCCGTTTGCTCGATAGCCGTAGAACGGAACGTCACTTGCGGAAACTCGCGCGCCTTCAGGAAATCGTTGCGCATGATGTCGATAAAGCCCGTGGGCGGATTGTCGCTGGCGATCGAACGCGGATCGATAGTGACGTTGATGTTGGAGTTTTCCGGATTCGCCGGATCGAGGTTCATCGTCGCGTCCCAAGTCTCAAACCGCGCCGTGAATTGCGAATAGCCCAAATGGCTCATGCGCACGATCAGGCTCGAGTGCGCCTTGTCCAATGTGTACGCGCCAGCCGGCGCTGTGTGCTCCACCGGCGCTTCAGCGGGCGGAGCCTCGCTTGTGCCGGGTGTGTTCGGCGCACCGCACGCGGCCAACGTAAACGCGAGAAGAAGTATCGAACGACGCATGAAATGCCTCCTGTCCCCTAAGGACGCACGACGCTGTTGGTTCCCGACACGGCCCCCCGAAAATTTCGCTTAACCGCCGCCGCTGCGACAGGGGAATGTTGCGCTGTGGAAGTCTTCTCCCCAGCCGCGATAGCCGCGCGCATCCACATGAAAGCGCCGCGCGCGATATATCCCGAGCCCAATGCCAAACCGCGGCCCCTCCCGTCCATGGATCGGGCACAGCGTCTCGATCAAGCGCTCACGCGAAACCGCTGCATCCACCGGCACAAGATCGAGCGCGTAGAAATTGCGATGCGCGCTGAGAGAGGCGCCATGCACGCAGGTGTTCAAGGCCTCGTCGCGATAACTGGACGCCACGGACACATCGCCGACCGCCGGCTTAACGTGATCACGAATGAACCGTAACGCCGGTACGATACGCGGCCAAATCTCTTCGGGCGGCATTGTGTATGGCTCGATTACACACTGCGGGTCCTTGCGATCGGTTAGCCACAAATCTCGATCCGGCACCACACCTGCCACGCCCTCGCGCTGAAGCATTTGCTCAAACCGCTGAAACGCGCTCTCGCGGTCCGGCGTCGCGGCAAGCCAGGCGTCGAATTCGGCTTGGGGATCTGGAGGCTTCAGCGCGCCGCAACTCATGAGCAGAAGGCAGAGTGAGAGCAGCGCTACACGCACTTACAGCAGATCCGCGAACGCATGCGCGAAGGCATGCGCATCACCGGGCCAGCGCGCGGAAACATAATTTCCATCGCGCACCACAAAGCCGGCGCTCCGATCCGCGTCGCTATCGCGCACCGTACCCGAGGTCCGGCGTTTGAACTCCGGGTCGCTCGACGGCACGTCGACGAAATCATCAACGTTCGCCAAGGCACGCGTCACTTCCTGCTGCACCGACATGAAGCCAGTCGGCTTGCCCGGCGGGTCACGATAGGTCCGGTAGTAATGCGTATCCCAGAAGCGCGTGACGTTCGCGATCGAGTCACCTGCGTTCTCGAACTTCCACGTCAGCGCCGTTGTCTTGCGGCCATGCAGAACCGATCGGCCGGTCGCGGGATCAACACTACGCGCCAGCACGAGCACGCCGTGGCAGATCGCGCCGACAGGAATACGCCGCGCAAACGCATCGCGCGCGACCTGCTGTACTTGCGCGCTCTCGAGATATTCCCGCATGCCACGCGCGCGATGGCCGCCAGGAAACAACACCGCATCAAACTGCGCCGTAGCCAGATCGGCCCAGCGCATCGGCGTATTGAAGGCTTTGTCTTCCTGCATGGCAGCATAGGCAGAGCGTGCGTCAGCGTTCGCGCGAAGGACGCCGCCGACTAACGTAAGCTTCCGAAGCAATGGCAGGAAGCCCCAGACATCGAGCCCCTCACCCGTTAGCATCAGTTCATCGGCCGCGCCTGGCGCTCCGTCCGGCGTCGCGAACATCACCTCATGACCACGCTCAGTCAGCACGCACCACGGGACAGCCGTTTCAGTCGGATCGAAGTCGCGACGCGGGATCGGGATCAGAACGCGCGCCATGCGTCACATCATGCCTAGGAAATGCACGGCGTAGTTTATCAGCAGAAACCACATGGCCGCCAATGCGCTAAATTGCACCCAACGGTTTGGCCACATCCAAGCGACGAGGATCGGTATGTAAAAAATCACAGCTTCCAACGAGACCAGCGATTGAAACTGCGCGACGGTCATGTTGATCAGGAAGCCGACCACCAAATAGCTCGCCGCAAGCGGTAAGAACTTGCGACGATTTTCGTAGTGATAGTCGCGCAGATCGACGCCATCGAGTTTGCCCTCAGGCACAACCACCCACGCAAAAAGATAGATTGCAATCGCGGCAGCTAGCCAAAGCAGGATATAGCCGAGCGACCAAACCGGCGTGTCGCGCGCGGCCCACAGCGAGAACCAGAGGTCGATGCAATCGAAGAGCGCGACGCCCATCCAGGCGAACAGCACGAACGAGAACTTCATGCCCTTGGCGACGAGCATCCGCGCCATGCCGGTCAATACATGTGCAAGCGCCAGCGATACGACGAGCGAGAGCAGAACGCTGACAAACTCGAACGTCGTCATGGCGCGATCAGATGCCTTGCTTCAGCCGCTCGACGTGCAACTGCAGCCACATCTGGCGATGGCGCTTCAGCCGCTCGGCAGCGAGAATTTGTTTGATCTGGGTGAGCGTTTGCTCAAGCAGCGCGTTGACGAGCACGTAGTCGTATTCTTCCCAGTGCGAGATTTCATCGAGCGAACGCGCCATGCGCTTGTTGATGACATCCTCGGAATCTTCCGCGCGCGTGTGCAGGCGACGTTCCAGCTCCGCCATCGACGGCGGCAGGATGAAAATGCCCACAACATCCTCGGGTGCTGCAGCACGAAGTGCCCGAGCACCCTGCCAATCGACGTCGAACAAAACGTCACGCCCCTGGATGAGCAACGCCTCAACCGGCGCGCGCGGCGTGCCGTAATGATTGCCGAACACCATGGCGTGTTCGAGAAATTCGCCGCGGTCGGCCATTTGCTCGAACGTTTCGCGTTCCATGAACTTGTATTCGCGGCCGTCGATCTCGTTGCCGCGCCGTGCGCGCGTCGTGGCCGAGACCGAAAGCGCCATGTTGGCATCGTCTTCGATCAGCTTGCGCGCGAGCGTCGACTTGCCGGCGCCGGACGGGCTCGACAGCGCGAACATGAGGCCGCGCCGCGCGACGTGTTCATTCAACATTGGCGGCCTGCTCCTTGATCTGGTCGACCACGGTTTTGAGATCGATGCCGATACGCGTGAGCTCCAGGTCTGAGGACTTGGAGCATAGCGTGTTGGCCTCGCGCGTCAGCTCTTGGCTCAGGAAGTCGAGCCTGCGGCCTGCCGGTTCAGGCTTGGTAATAAGGCTTCGCAGCTCGGCCGCGTGTGCGCTCAAGCGTTCCAACTCTTCCTGCACATCGGCCCGCGTCGCCGCGATCGCCGCTTCCTGCGCGAGCCGTTGCGGATCCAGTTTCAGATCAGGTGCGAGCGATTCAAGTCGCTGACGAATGCGCTCCAACGCCGCTGCGGGCGCCGCCGCCGCTGTGGTGCGCGCCGCGGCTATCCCCGCATCGAGCTTGTCGGCGGCGTCGCTAAAGATCGCCGCAAGCGTCCTGCCCTCGGCTTGACGCGCCGCAGCCAAGCCCTCAAGCGCGATGTTGAAACCAGCGACAAGCGCAGCTTCCAGCGCCGCGCGCTCCTCTTCGGTCTGCTCGGCCGCGTCTTCGCTCTGCACAACCCCGCGCACGGCGAGGATGCCATCCCAACGCGGCTTTGCGGCGCGGCCTTTGAACTGTTCACCGGCTGCGATCAGCCGCTCGGCAAGTTCGATATCTATTTTGATCGCAGTCGCGGCGCTGGCGTCGCGCGCGATGGACAGTGACGCCTGGACGCTGCCGCGCTTGAATTTGGCGTTCGTCGCCGCGCGCGCCACCGGTTCGATCGCGTCGTGGCCTGGCGGCGTACGCAGCTTCAGATCGAGCCCGCGACCGTTGACGCTCTTCAGCTCCCAGATCCAACGCTGCCCGGCGTGTTCGCCTTCGGCCCGCGCGAAACCTGTCATCCCGGAAATGGTCATGGCCCCTTTTCGCGTATTTGTGCGCCAAGTGTCACGCGAGCTTTATGCGACTCGGCCAGAAGGCGGTCAGATTTAGCACGGAGCCGCCGCCAAAATGACGCTCGCGACCGTACCTGAAACGACTTCGCTCCGCCGAACGCGGCGCTTTGCGATCAGCTTCGATGCGCTTCTGATGGCTGTCAGCCTCGCCGTGTGCGCAGCGCTGTTCACGCAAGGCGGGCTCGAGGCGTTCGTCTTCGCCGCCGGAGGCGCCGCTCTTGGCGCGGGTCATGCGATCAGTGGCCCACGGCTCCGCGCCGCGTACTCGGGCGCCTTCGCCGGACTTTTCGTCGGCGCGGTGTTCGCAGCCTTCTTTCACACCGCCCTGGCTGCACTCGTGCAACTGCTTTAGCGCCCCCGCTAAAGCTTTCCCGCCCAACTCACGCCTCCCTCACGGGAGGCGTCTTTGTATCGGGCATGTCCAGCAAGTAGCGCGAACATCTCTCGCAAGATCTCTCGCGAAGTCGCGCACGATCTCCTGAGATTATCGCCCCGAAAGTCGAGGAATTGTAGCGACCCAAACGGTATCGCTTATCCAGGCTATTCTATCGGCCTGCGCGCTCAGCAGCGAGGCGCTGCGCCTCAATCTCGCGCCAGCGCACGACATTGGCTTGGTGCTCTGCCAGCGTTGACGCGAACACGTGCCCGCCCGTGCCATCCGCAACGAAGAAGAGCGCGTTGGACTCTGCTGGATGCGCGGTCGCTTCGAGCGCCGCGCGGCCGGGATTTGCGATCGGCGTCGGCGGCAGGCCGTCGATGCGATACGTGTTGTACCCAGTGTTCATGTCGATTTCGCTTTGGCGAATGGTGCGGCGATTGCCCTGCGCATCAACGAGGCGGCCATCGCGGCAACGGTCCGGATGACGCAAGCACACGCCGTAAATGATCGTCGGATCGGTTTCCAAACGCATAGGACGGCGCAGGCGATTGATAAACACTGCCGCCACGAGCGGACGTTCGGAAGCCACGCCGGTTTCACGCTCCACGATCGCTGCGAGGTTCACAAGATCGTCTGGCGTCGCGAGCGGCAAGTTCGGCGCGCGCGCAGCCCAAATTTCATTCACCGCCTCATCACGAGCGTCACGCATTTGCTGCAGCAACGCTTCACGCGTCATGCCACGCGCCACGTGATACGTGTCCGGCAGGATCGAGCCTTCTGGCGGCGCGGCGGGCATATCGCCGGTCAGCACATCGCTTTCTTCCAGAATGCGCATCACCGCAGCGATCGTGATACCTTCCGGGAACGTCACGGCGTGCTGAAGCGCATCGCCGCTTGTCATCAGGTCAACGATTTGGCGTGTCGAAGCGTTGGCGGGAATTTCGTACTCACCGGCTTGCAATGTCGCCCCACCTTGCAGGCGGTTAGCGATGCGAAACAGCAATGCGTCGCTGATGAAGCCTTCGGCTTCGAGCTTCTCGGCAATGCCAGCGCCCGACGTTCCGCGCTCAACGACAAACGTGCGCGCTTCCGCGAACGGGCCAGGGCGCCCGATAGCGCTGGTGAAATAGAAGAAGCCGAAAAGTGCAGCCGCGCCGGCCAGCACCGCAATCCAGAACAGGAAAGAGAAAAATCCGCCGCCACCACTGGAACGGCGCACCGCTGCTCGAGCCATCAGTCCACCGCTGTAAGGATCACAGCGGCATTCGTGCCGCCGAACCCGAACGAATTCGACATCGCTGCCTTCACCGTCTTTTTCTTGGCGGTTTTGGGCGTCAAATCTATGGCAGTCTCAACCGACGGATTATCCAGATTTAATGTCGGTGGGATCACGCCGTCGCGGATCGCGAGCGCGCAGAAAATTGCTTCAACAGCGCCAGCCGCGCCGAGCAAATGTCCGATCGCCGACTTCGTCGACGAGACCGAAAGGCTCGCCGCCGAATTGCCGAACAGGCGTTCAATTGCTTTGAGTTCGATCTCATCACCGAGCGGCGTCGAGGTGCCGTGCGTGTTGAGATAATCGATATCGCCCGGCGTCATGCCAGCGTTCTTCAACGCCGCCGTCATGGCGCGGAAACCACCGTCGCCATCCGAAGCCGGCGCTGTGATGTGATAGGCGTCGCCCGAAAGGCCATAGCCCTTCACTTCAGCGTAAATCTTAGCGCCGCGCGCCTTGGCGTGCTCGTACTCTTCCAGCACGACGCAACCGGCGCCCTCGCCCATAACGAAGCCATCGCGATCCTTGTCGTACGGACGCGACGCCTTCTCCGGCGTGTCGTTGAACCCGCTCGACATCGCGCGCAGAGCGCAGAAACCCGCCATGGCCAAACGGCCGACGGTTGCTTCAGCGCCGCCCGCGACCATCACGTCGGCGTCGCCGTACATGATCAAACGCGAGGCATCTCCGATGGCGTGCGCGCCGGTGGCGCATGCGGTGACGACCGCGTGGTTCGGGCCACGGAAGCCGTGACGGATGGAGACTTGGCCCGAGGCCAAGTTGATCAGCGCGCTTGGAATGAAGAACGGTGAAATCTTGCGCGGACCATCGCGTTCCAATTGGAGCGCGGTGTTGCCGATCGCTTCGATGCCGCCAATGCCCGAGCCGATGAGAACGCCGGTGCGGTTCTTGTCTTCGTCAGCTTCAGGCTTCCAGCCGCTATCGGCGACAGCTTCGTCAGCCGCACCGATCGCGTAGAGGATGAAGTCTTCGATCCGGCGCTGTTCTTTGGCCGACATCACCTTGTCAGGATCGAAGGCGTGCGGGTCACCCACGCCGCCGCCGCGACCATCGACGCGCGGCACAACGCAAGCGATCTGACACGGAAGGTCATCGACCTTCACGTGCTCAACCTTGTGTGCGCCGGACTTGCCAGCGATCAAGCGCTCCCACGTCGCTGGCGCGTTCGCAGCCAGCGGCGTAATCAGCCCAATGCCTGTGATGACAACGCGCCGCATCAGCGCGACAGGGCCTTAGCCCTGCTTCTCCGAGATGAACTTCACGGCGTCGCCGACGGTCTGAATGTGCTCAGCCGCGTCATCCGGAATCTCGATGCCGAACTCTTCTTCGAACGCCATGACCAGCTCGACGTTGTCCAAGCTGTCAGCGCCCAGATCATCAATAAACGAAGCCTTCTCAACCACCTTCTCCGGCGGGGCTTCGAGGTGCTTGATCACGATCGCCTTCACGCGCTCAAAAACTTCCGACATGCACGCCTCGCCAGTACTGAAAAATTGGTCACGTCCAACGAAGGACGCTTGTGAGCGGCCTTTTGACCACACGCGGCCCCCGGCGCAAGCCTTTTTCGCCGCCGGGGATGCAGGGCGGCCGGTCAGATCATGGCCATGCCGCCGTTCACATGCAACGTCTGACCGGTCATGTATCCAGCTTCTTCGCTCGCCAGATAGACGGCCGCGGCTGCTACATCAGAACCTTCGCCGAGGCGGCCAGCTGGAATTTTCGTCATAAGCGCTGATTTTTGCGTGTCATTGAGCACGTCTGTCATCGGCGATGAGATGAAGCCAGGCGCGATGCAATTGGCCGTCACATTGCGGCTCGCGACCTCTGCAGCCATCGCTTTGGTGAAGCCGATCATGCCTGCTTTTGACGCCGCATAATTCGCCTGTCCGGGGTTTCCGGTGACACCCACAACCGAGGTGATGCCGATGATCCGGCCCCAACGGTTCTTCATCATGGTCTTCAGCGCAGCGCGCGAGAGGCGGAAATAGCCCTCAAGATTGATGGTGAGGACCTTCTGAAAATCCTCGTCCTTCATACGCAACAACAGGCCATCTTTAGTGATGCCGGCGTTGGCGACGAGGATATCGAGTTTGCCGCCGAGCGCTGCCTCGGCTTGACCGACAAGCGCATCCACTGCGGCGGGATCTGACAGATTGCATGGCGTGATGACGTGATCGCCGCCGAGTTCGGCCTTCACTTTTTCAAGCGCCTCAACCCGCGTTCCTGAGAGCGCAACCCGCGCGCCCTGTGCTGCGAGCGCCTTGGCGATCGCGCCGCCAATGCCGCCGGAAGCGCCGGTTACGAGCGCTGTTTTGCCTGAAAGATCGAACATAGAGGTCCCTCGTGTGCGGACGGCTTATGCCCCGCCGAGCGCGGCGGCAAGTTTCGTCACGGTGTTCCAGTTCCGCGCGCTGCCGACCTTCGGCATATTCAACTTCGATACGCCCTGGCCCTGGGGAAATTTGATGTAGAGGCAATCCTTGCCTTGCTTGATCTCTTCGCCGGTGAGTGAGGTCTTCGCCATCGCTTCGAGTTCAGCAGCAGTCGCGGCGCCGCGCATGAAATAGACGACCATGAAGGACGAGTTCGTCTTCGTGAACGCCTTGAACGGATTGGCCGCGATAATGGCTTCGAGCTGAGCAAGGTCGCGCACGAACACGTCGGACTTCATTTTGAGGCCATCGACGATGACCTTCTCAAGCTTGGCTTCGAGCTTCGCGCCGGTGAGCTTGGAATTCACCACGAGATTGCCGCTCGCGAGCAGCGTTTTCACATCAGTGAAGCCCGCCGCTTCGCAAATCTCGCGCAGCTCCGACATGATGACTTTGCGGCCGCCCAGATTGACGCCGCGCAGGAAGGCCGCTTGCAAAGGCACTAGATTGTCTTCGCGAAGGCTTCCAGGTCAGCCGCTTCATTCAGCGCCAAAGCTTCCGCGTCAGGCGCGTTGCGCTTGACCATGCCGCTGAGTTGTTTGCCTGCGCCGACTTCGACGAAACGCGTGACGCCGCCTTCTGTCGCCATCCACTCGATGCTCTCGCGCCAGCGCACGCGGCCCGTGACTTGTTCGACGAGCAGTTTGCGCACGGCGGTGGGTTCGTTGGTCGGGCGCGCAGTAACGTTTGCAACGACGGGCACGATCAGCGGCATGATTGCGGCTTGCGCCAAGGCTTCAGCCATTGCGTCGGCCGCCGGTTGCATCAACGGCGAATGGAATGGCGCGGAGACGTTGAGTGCGATGGCGCGCGCGCCTTTTTCCTTAGCGTAAGCGAGCGCGGCATCGATGCCCGCCTTCGAGCCAGAGATGACGACGTTGCCGACATTGTTGTCATTGGCGACGACGCACGGGCCGGCCTCTGCGCCCTTCGCAGCAATCTCTTCAGCGAGCGCGACATCGACTTTGCCGATCAGCGCCGCCATCGCGCCTTGGCCGACCGGGACAGCCGCCTGCATGGCATTGCCGCGTGTGCGCAGGAGGCGCGCTGCATCGGCGATCGTGAGCGCACCGGCGGCGGCCAAAGCCGAGTATTCGCCGAGCGAATGGCCCGCGACGAAGCTGGCTTTCGAAACGCCGACGCCAAACTCTTTTTCAAGCGCGCGCATCGCGGCAAGGCTTACAGCCATCAAAGCCGGCTGGGCATTGGCGGTTAGCGTCAGCTCTTCTGCAGGGCCCTCGAAGATCAGCTTCGAGAGCTTCTCGCCCAGCGCCTCGTCGATTTCCTGAAACACCTCACGGCTGGCGCCGAAGGCGTCGTAAAGTCCTTTGCCCATGCCGGGCGCTTGGCTTCCCTGACCGGGAAAAATGAAGGCTGTGCTCATGGCGCGCGGCTTAGGCTATTCATGGCCCCAGGCCAACCAAGGAGGGAGTTCGCCGCCCGGATGTGGAACTGGATCAAGCGCCACCTCCGGCTGTGCTACACGGGGCTATGCCTCGTCGCGACCTACGCGTTCTGTGAATTTTCAGCCCATGAGGCCTACCAGTATTCCGCATCGTTCATCCCCTCAGGGCTGGACTCCGAAATGCAGATGCGGATGGAATACCACGCCTCCGAGGACGCCAGCGTCGGCTTCCTTTTAGGGCTCGTAACGGCCTTCCCTTATCTCGCTGTAGCGCTCCTAGTGGGGTTCCTCGTCATACCCTCCCGCAGAAAGCCCTAACCGCACCTCCCGGGAGAAGCCTTAACCCCGGTTAGCCCCTTGCTTCCGAAGCCGAAATGCGTATTTTCCGCGCCTTCGCGATCCGCGGCCCCGGAGGCATCCGCCATCCGGGGTCCATCGTTTTGGCCGGTCTTCCGCCAGCCAGGGCGCCGCGGGTTTTCACGGAAGAGGAAAACATGGCTTTCTACGAGCACGTGCTGATCGCGCG
>JAPLOL010000159.1 GCA_026400735.1 Alphaproteobacteria bacterium
CTTGGCGTCGCGACCCTTGGCAACGGTCTCAAAGTACGTCGCCGCATCGCTATCGCCTGCAAGCACGCCTGCGTCATACGCTGTCAGCCCATACTCGCTGACAAATCGCTTCTTCTTCGCGTCCGGCAATTCCGGCAGCGAGGCGCGGATTTCTTCGATCCACTTCTCCTCGATCTCAAGCGGCAGCAAGTCCGGATCCGGGAAGTAGCGATAATCGTGCGCGTCTTCCTTAGAGCGCATGGTGCGCGTCTCGCCCTTGTCAGGATCGAACAGGCGCGTCTCTTGATCGATCGTGCCGCCGTTCTCGATGATCTCGATTTGCCGGCGCGCTTCGTACTCGATCGCTTGCTGCATGAAGCGCGTCGAGTTCACGTTCTTGATCTCGCAGCGCGTGCCCCATTCGTTGGTGCCCGCGCGGCGAACGGAGACGTTCACGTCGGCCCGCATGGAGCCTTCTTCCATGTTGCCGTCGCAGGTGCCGAGAGCGCGCACGATCGAGCGCAGCTTGTTGAAGTAAGCCGCCGCTTCCTTCGATGAACGCATATCGGGACGCGAGACAATTTCCATCAGCGCCACGCCCGCGCGATTTAAATCGACGAAGGTCTCGCTTGGCGAAAGATCGTGGATCGACTTGCCGGCGTCCTGTTCCAAGTGCAGCCGCTCGATGCGGATCGTGATCGGCTCTTCGCCATCCGGCTCAATCTCAATCTCGCCCTCACCGACGATCGGTTCTTTGAACTGCGAAATCTGATAGCCCTGCGGCAGATCAGGATAAAAATAGTTCTTCCGATCAAAGCGGCTCTTCTTGTTAATCTGCGCGTTCAGGCCCAGGCCCGTGCGCACCGCTTGCTCGACGCAGAATTTGTTGATCACCGGCAGCATGCCAGGCATCGCCGCATCAACCAGCGAAACATGCGCGTTCGGATCGCCGCCATAGGCCGCGCTAGCGCCGGAGAAGAGCTTCGCTTGCGAAGTCACCTGCGCGTGTACTTCGAGGCCAACAATGATTTCCCATTTGCCCTTGTCACCGGCAACGAGTTGTTCAGGGCGGGCGGAGCGGATGTCGAGTTCAGTCATGAGCCGGACTTAATGGCGCCCGGCCCGCAACGCAACGCGAACGGCTGCGGTAACACTTGCAGGGCGGCGCATTTTTTCGCACGTTACCGGCGCGAAGGCCGGGGGATCAGATGACGAAATTTGTCGCAGCTCTTGCGGGACTGACGCTCGCGCTTCTCGTCGGGGTGACCGGCGTTGCAACGGGTCAGACCACAACAGCTCAAGCGGAAAACTCAGAGCCGTGCTCCACCAACACCTCAGTGCTCGGCCCGCCGCGCGCAGCCCAAGAAAATCCGGGACGGCGCGACTCGAACGCCTCCGTCGGCAATGACAACGCCGATCAGAACGATGATTGGATGACCCGCCAGCAAGTCGCGCGCATCGTACTCTACGACCCCGCCAATTTCAGAGGCCGCCGCATCGGCATCACGCAAGACACGCCCGATCTCAGCGCGCGTGATTTTGCTGACATCGCCTCGTCGATCCGCGTCTATCACGGCACGTGGCAGCTCTGCGCGGAGCCCAATTATGGCGGCGTCTGCCGCTGCTTCTCATCGCATACCAACGTGAACAGCATCGGCTTCGGCAACCCAGTGACCGATACGAGTCTTGAGGCGGAAGGCTTCAGCGACACGGTCGCTTCGATACGCCTAGTTCGCAGCCGCCGCTAACACTCACAAATAGGAGACGCGTGCCCATGAAAGTCACTCACCTTCTCGCGACAGCGGCATTGGCCATTCTCCTAGCCGCGTGCCAGCTCCTAGCCGCATGCCAGCCGACAGCGACGACCGAAACGCCCATGGCGACCACAGAGGAAGCTGCAGCCACAACTGAATCGGCCGCAACCACCGAAGCGAGCGCCGCGGTCACGCTCCCTTGCGGCGTGCTCGCCCAACGCAATTGGGGAGCCGAGCTGAGCAGCGCTTCATCGCCGTCGCTCACCGTGAGCGGCGAAATCGATCTTGGCTCGCCAGGCTATGGCGTTTCGCTGGCACGTGCGCCGGACGAAGCGGCAGGCGCCACAACCACGTTGCTGACGCTTGCGCTGCGCCCGCCGAGCGGCATGCAGGCGCAAGTCGTCACATCGCATCCGGTTCGCTATTTCGGTCCGGCAGGCGGCCAGTATACGTCGGTGCAGATCGTTTGCGACGGCGCACCGCTGACTACAATCAACGTTACACATTAGCGCTCTGGGCGAAGTCTGACTTCCACCTGCGCCAAAGGCAGTTGCTTCCTCGACGATAGGCTTCCGGCCCAATCCTCTCTCCGATACGTTGGGCCGGGGGACGTATGTCGGCGACGGATCGCAAGCGCAGAACGCTTTTGGCGGGCGCAGGTATCGCCATCGCGGCGTTGCTTCCAGCCGCGCCTGCGCTTGCGCAAGACGCATCGCCCTTCAGACCTGAACGCTTCGACGAAGACTGGGGCGGCCTGGCAGCCGACGACGCACCGTATGGCGCCCAATTCAAAAATATGACCGTCGTGGATGGCGTGACGCTCTCCATCGGCGGCGACGCCCGCTGGCGGTTTTCATCGCTCGACGCGCCGCGTTTGGGCTTGGGCGGAGCCGAAGACGACGAGTGGTTGCTCCAACGTTTGCTGCTGCACGCTGACTTGCGGTTCAGCGACAACGCTCGGGTTTTCGTTCAACTCGGCGCACACGATGGCATCGGCCGCGAAATCCCCGCCGCCACCGACGACAATCGCGCCGATGTGCAACAAGCGTTCTTCGATATCTACACGCACGCCTTCGGTGGCCAGCTGACGCTGCGGGCCGGGCGCCAGGAGCTATCGCTTGGCCCGCGGTTCGCGACGACGCGCGATTCCGGCAACGTACGCCAACGCCACGATCTCGTGCGATTGATCTATGCTAACGGCCCGTGGCGTGCAGATTTGTTCGGCGGCAGCCCAGTCGTTGACGAACGCGGCGCGTTTGACGACGACGCCGACGTTGGCCAGGACTTCTATGGCGCACGCGTCGAGCGCACGTTCGGCGCGAACGTGTTCGATATCTACGCCTACGAACTCGATCGCGACACGGCCACCCTGGGCGGCGTCACGCAGAATGACGATCGCGTCAGCATCGGTGCGAGGCTCTCCGGACGCAAAGGCGCGATAGATTTCGATAGCGAGATCATAATTCAGCGTGGCGCTTTTGGAGACGCAGACATCCGCGCCGTTGGCGGCGCGGTCGACCTTGGCTGGCGCTTTCCAAACGCGCCGCTCGCACCACGCGTCGGCGGGCGCTTTACCTATGGCAGCGGCGACTCGGATCTCAGCGACGACACCCAAGGCACCTTCGCGCCACCCTTTCCCAACAGCCAATGGTTCGGCCAAAACGGCCTGGCCAGTTTCTCCAACACTATAGAAACGGCCGCGCTCATCGCGCTGAACCCTGCCGAACATTTCACGCTCAATCTCAAAATCTCGAGCGTGTGGCGCAGCGAGACCGCCGACTTTGCCTACGCCGGCAACAACGCACTCGCCGGCACCTCTGGCGGCGACGATGCGTTCGTTGGTCGCGCCGCAGCCGTTTCTCTCGCTTGGCGTCCCAACGACAACGTGCTCATCAATCCGTACGTCAGCTACGTCGATGTCGGCGAGGATCTCACATCTCGCGGCGCACACGATGTTCTGTACACCCACCTCGGCGTCACGCTTCGCTTCTGACCCACAAACAAAAACCCCCGCTTTCGCGGGGGCAGGCCGAGGGGATGGCCTTTAGATGGAGTGGTGGGAGAGGAGTTACGTGTTGAAGAGCTTGTGGATCACCACACCGACTGACCGACGCCGCCGTCCATGGTCATGGCGGCATTGAACGTGGTCTCGGTTTGCGTGGTGCGGGTTTCGGTGTCGCGGATGTGAACGGTCTTTTCGCCCGGACCGAAGCGGCGCAACAGCGAACGTTCGTTGCACGGGCGGCGTTCTTGCTGCGTGCGGCACTCGACGCGAGCGCCTTCGTACCAGAGCGCTTGGCCCTGCTCGCAATCGTATGAGCGATCGCCTGCGGTGTAACGCATGCGCGTACCCGACATGCAGCGGAAGATTTCGCCGCGATAGTCTTGCGCCACGGCGCTGCCGCCAAAGGTTTGCGAAGCCGGGTGCGGGTTGCCCTGCGCATCGAGGCAGATCGCTTGGATACGTAGATCCCGCTCACGCGCCACGGTCTCGGCCTGCGCGCTCGCTTCAACGATAGCGAAGGCGCCTGATTGGACCTGCGCCGAAGCGCCGGACTCCATCACCATATTCTGACGAATAATGGTGTCGCCGGTGCGGACGTTAGCGATCGCGATTGCGGTTGCGTTCGCCTGAGCCGACGCGCGCGCGCCAGCGTTGACGATGACGATATTCGGCGGCGGCACGTTCGGCGGCGGCACAACGACGACCGGACGGTCGCAGCAATGCGGCGGCGGTGGTGGTGGCGGATTGGGGTTGCAGCCTTGATGGCACGGCGGACGCGTATTGCAGCCGCCATTGTCGCACGCAGCCGCGTCGGTCGGCGTGATGAAGTGTGCAAGGGCGACGGCGCAGAATGCGAACGCCGCGAGGATGTACCGCGTTGGAACGGTCATAGGCCGTCTCTCCTGAATTTCGCCAAGGCAGGTGCAAGCAGGAGGCCACGCCTCGCTCGCTTCGCGAAAGCGAGCCGGAAAAACTCGATATTCCCTTGTTTTTCTTGGGCGTGAGGCTTGCGTGGTAGCCCTCGCACTCGAAGTCACATCACGGCGTTTAAGATTAATGATGGGGGAAGAGACCTTTCATCCCGATACACGGGCGCTGCTTGCCTATGGGCGAGCGCTCGCTGGAGCGGCTGGCGCGACGCCTAAGAAAGGCGGCGCGGACCAGGTGCTTGAGCGTCTGTTCGTGATCGAACGGACGAAGGATGGGCGCATGCCGATCCGCACGTTCGGCCAGGATCTCGTTAAGCTGTTTGGCCGCGATCTCCGCGAGCACGATTTCGCGCGCTTCTTTCTCGCACCCGATCTCGCCTTGGTGAACGCGCTGATCGAGTCTTGCGCCGCCGCCGGTGAACCAGCGATCGCACGCGTAACGGCGGAGACGGTCTCCGGCCGCAAGCTCGGCGCCGAGATCCTGATCACACCCCTCAAGGTCGACGCCACTTTGGGCAATCGCTACCTCGGCCTCTTCCAGGCGCTCGGCGGCGAGCAATTCCTTGACGGCAGCACCGTTCAGTTGCTGCGCCTGGGTTCGTTGCATCCGCCAGCGGCCAAGACACCGAAAGCGATGCGTCTGGTTGTAGTAAACGACTAACGACGGGCGCTGAGCGCGCCGCGGATCTGCGTCACGATCACATCGTAGTCGTAAGGCTTCGGCGCCATCGCATGGATGTTCGCGCACGCTTGCTTGGCGGCATCCAGGGAGCTGGTGACGCCCGACGTCAGAATTACAGGCACGCCAGGCGCGTGCTCGTGCAGCCACTGCGTGAGGCCAATGCCGTCGATCGCGCCGGGCATCGTGATGTCCGAAAAAACCAGATCGACTTTCAAACCAGACAGAATGAGCTCTTGCGCTTCAGTCGCGCTGCCCGCTTCGGCAACCCTGAAGCCGCAATGACGCAAATGATCGGCCGCCGCGATGCGGATCAGCACTTCATCTTCGACGACAAGCACCAAAGGCTGATCGTCGGCGTGCTGCTCAGGCATTGGGTCTTCCGCCGGACTCATCGTCTCCCCGTTGCACCAATAATGCCCACTCGTCGCCTAAGTTCCCGGCCTTTGACACATCGCTGGCGCCATTCGTTCCGCGCCACATTGTTGTGACGGTATCCTACGGAACTGAGGAAATTCTCAAGCCGTTTTATACGCACGCTGGGAATGGAACTCGAAGGAACTTATGGCTTCAAGAAAACCCTCCAAGAAAATGGCAACGGTGTTGCTGGTCGAGGCCGATGTGCTCGTGCGCTTCGCGTTAGCAGATCACCTGCGCACATGTGAAATCACTGTGGTTGAGGCCGTCGACGCAGATGATGCGAAGGCCGTACTCGTCGCGGGTCCCGAGATCAGCATCCTGCTCAGCGACACGCAGCTCGCCGGTGAGGGCAGCGGCTTTGTGCTGGCGCAATGGGTCCGCCGTCACCGTCCATCCATCGAGATCATTCTTACGGGTTCTATCGCGAGCAAAGCACAGGCTGCGGCGGATATCCTCGCGCGCATGCCTGAGTGCGTGCCAAACGGCGACACCGCAACGCTGACGACGAAACTCAACGCCATGCTAGCTGAGCGCAAACGGCGTCTTAGGCAACAACCGAAAGCCGCGCCCGTGAAGCGCAAGCGGCAGCGGGCCTAGCTACTTCGGCCCGCAGCACGGAGTGTCGCGCCGCACACTGATCTCAACGCGACGGTTCTGCGCCCGGCCCCATTCGGTGGCGTTGGTCGCGACGGGCGACATCTCACCCATCCCGGACGCTCTGATCCGATAGCGATCCACGCCGTATTGCGAGAGCGCCTCGCTCACCGAATACGCACGCCGCTCCGAGAGCCGGTAATTGTAGTCATCGGACCCAATTGCGTCGGCATGGCCAACAACGCTGACGGTCATGTTCGGATAGCGGTTCAATGTTCGCGCCAAGTCAGTGACACGCGGCACGAACTCATATTTGAGATCGGCCCGGTTGAAATCGAAGGTGATGTCGGACGGCATCCGCACGCGCACCTCATCCGGCGAAACCCGCTCAACCATCGCGCCCTGCGACGCGGCCGGCGCCATCGCATCGCGCAGTTCGCGTTCGGCCCTGTCCATTTCGTCTTGCGCAAACGCGGCCGAGACCGATGCAGCGAGAAAGGCGAAAGCAAGCAAAGCAACACGCATGAGCGGCTCCCCGAAAGTGCGCCGCTTGGGTGATCCGCGTCTGTGGCGTTTCTACGGCTTACGGCGCCCGAGTGCTTTGCTGATGCCAAGAAGCAACAGAGCCCCGATCCCAAACGCCGCGACAAGCCCGGCCATGTTCAACGCGATTTGCCCGTAGCTCGCGGTCGTGGGGTCCATGAAAAAATATGGGTAGAAATGATCGAAGAGGCCCCGCGTCAGCCCGTAAGCCCCATACGCCAGCGGCCAGAGCGCGGCGAATGCAGCGTCGCGCCATGTCAGTGAACCATGCGGACGCAGAAACCAGAACAGTGCGAATGTGAGCGGCACAATGTCGTGCACCGTAACGTCGGCCACCTTCTGCCAACCCTGCGGATCCCAACGCGCCGCCAGCAGCACGTTATAGACGATGCACACGAATAAGATGGACGTGACCGCCATCAGCTCAATACGCGGGCTATTGAGACCTGTCTGGCTCTCAGGCTTCAACGCCGCCCGCGCCATCACCAACGTGACGAACGTATTGGTGAGCAACGTGAACCAAACAAAGTAGCGCCACGTGATCTCAAGGAACGACGCGCCCTGCGCCGACATGTCGGCATAGAGCAGCCAGTATTGGAGGGCGAGACCGAAGAACCCGATCAGCGCGCCCAGTGCCGCAACCGGCCGCGCCAGCTTCAAACCGCCACCCGCTCGTCTTCAGCGATCGGCGCATCTTGGGGCGGCAGGTAAGGCTTTCCACGCAGCAAGTCCGAAATCTTCTCCGCGATCATGATCGTCGGCGCATTGGTGTTGCCACCGATGAGCGTCGGCATCACCGAAGCATCGATCACCCGCAGGCCGTCAACGCCGCGCACGCGCAATTGCTCATCCAACGGCGCTTTCGCATCCGCGCCCATGCGCACGGTGCCGACAGGGTGGTAGATCGTTTCACCATTCTGACGGATCCACGCATCAATCTCGCTATCGGTGCGGATATGATCGCCGGGCGCGAACTCCGAGCCGCGATAATTATCGAGCCCGTGTTGTTTGACGATATCGCGAATGATGCGCACGGAATCGCGCATCGTCCGGCGATCGTTCTCTTCCGCCAGATAGCGTGGATCGATCGCGGGCGCGTCGAACGGATTGGTCGACGCCAACGTCACGGTGCCCTTGCTTTCAGGCCGCAACTGGCAAGCGTGCAGCGTGAAGGCGTCACGATCGGCTTTGACCCTTGCGTGGTCACGCATCTGCGCGTTGACCAAGTGGATCTGGATGTCCGGGCGGTCTAGTTCACCGCGTGTCTTCAAGAATGCGCCGGCATGCAAATGGTTGGTGCGACCCAGACCCTGCTTGTTGATCAGATACTGAATGCCGATCATCGGCTGCTTCAGACCCTTGGTCAGCGAGTACATCGAAAGCGGCTTAGTCATCTCGTAGATGACGCAAACATCGAGGTGGTCCTGCAAGTTGCGACCGACATCCGGTGCGTCCTGCACCACGTTGACGCCGTGCTTCTGCAACTCGGCGCCGGGTCCTATGCCCGAGAGCTGTAGCAATTGCGGCGATTGGAACGCGCCACCACACACCAGCACTTCGCGCTTCGCATAAACATTCTGCGTTGGCTTACCCGGTCCCGCAGAGAACTCAACGCCGAGAGCTTTCTTGTTCTCGATCAAGATGCGGTGCGCGTACGCGCCCGAAATCACCTTGAGGTTCGGGCGATCGATCACCGGCTTCAGATACGCAGCCGCCGCGCTCCAGCGTTCACCATCGCGGATGGTGAGATGGTAGGGACCGACGCCTTCTTGTTGATGGCCGTTGAAGTCGCGCGTGACCGGATAGCCCGCCTGCGCGCCGGCCTGGATGAACGCCTTGTAGATCGGATGCCCTGGCGGACCGCGCGACACCCAAAGCGGACCGGCTTCACCGTTCCAGGCGTCGCCGCCGTCTTCGTGGTGCTGCGAGCGTTTGAAGTACGGCAGCACATCCGCGTAGCCCCAGCCGCCGAGGCCCATCTGGCGCCATTGGTCGTAGTCGCGCGCATGACCACGGATGTAGATCATGCCGTTGATCGAGGAGGAGCCGCCCCAACCGCGCCCGCGCGGCTGATATAGCTTACGACCGTCCATAAATTGCTGCGGCGTCGTTTCGAACCCCCAGTTCGAAACACCCTTCGCCGCGATGAGATTGCCGACGCCCGCCGGCATCTTGACCAGCAAGCTCTCGTTCTTGCCGCCTGCTTCGAGCACGGCGACGGTGACGGTCGGGTCCTCGGTCAGCCGGTTCGCAAGCACACAGCCCGCCGAGCCAGCGCCCACAATCACGTAGTCAAACCGATCTCCGGTGTCAGTGTCCGCCACGGCTTCCGTCCCTTTAGGTTCTTGTTGCCCGAACCTTTGCGCGCGCCCGCGACCGGCGCCAAGCCCTGCCCCTCCGTCAAAGCTTAAGCAAACGTTTACGGTGAAGGTGCATTAATGGCGTCCATGTCAGTAGCACTCAAAGTCGATATCGCCGCCGCCGCCCGCCGGCTTACCGCCGCCACCGTCGGCATCCGCGAACGCCGCCGCTTCCGCCGCATGCCCATCGAGGTCAGTGGCCGCCTTCTGGACGGCGCCGGTGTCGAACACGACTGCCGAACCGCCGACATTTCACCCGGCGACATCCGCATCGTCGCATCGACCCTGCCGACCGTCGGCGACCGGGTCGTCATTTACCTCGCCGGCTTCGGCCGCGTCTCTGGCCACGTCGCCCGCAAGTGCGGCGAGGGCGAAGTCGCCATCATTTTCGATTTCACCGCCCACAAGCGCGAGAAAATGGCCGAACAACTGACAATCGCCGTTAACCGCGATCTCGGCATCGAAGAAGACCACCGCCCGCAAATCAGTGACGGCTCGCAGATGATCAAGCTCGAGTTCGAGACAGGCGAGGCCTACGAAGGCGAGGTCGTCGAC
>JAPLOL010000169.1 GCA_026400735.1 Alphaproteobacteria bacterium
AGAAGGGGTCGAGGATCACTTCGCCCGGCTTGGTGGTCGCGAGGACGACGCGGTGCAAGAGCGCTTCCGGCTTTTGCGTGGAGTGCAGCTTGCGGCCTTCGCGATTTTTCAGGCGCTCGCCGCCGGTGCAGATCGGCAGCGTCCAGTCGGAGCGCATCTGCAGGTAGTCGTTGAGCACTTTCAGCGCGTCGTAGTGGAACGAGTATTTGGCTTCCTTCGAGCGCGCGGCCCAGATCAGGGTCTCGTGCGCGTTGGTGAAGCGGGTGCCTTTGAAGTTCGGCATCGGATTGGTCTTGCGCCAAACGATGTCGTTCAAGATCCAGAAGCCGAGATCCTGCATCGCCGTGCCGAGGCGGAAGACGTTGTGATACGAGCCGATCACCCAGATGGCGCCGTTCGGCTTCAGCACGCGGCGCGCTTCGGTGAGCCAGGCGCGGGTGAAGTTGTCATAGGCGGCGAAATCTTCGAATTTATCCCACTCGTCATCGACGCCATCGACGTTCGATTGATCAGGCCGCGTCAGCGCACCGCCGAGCTGCATGAAGTATGGGGGGTCAGCGAACACCAGATCGACGCTTCCATCGGCGAGCTTCTTTAGCTCCTCGATGCAATCGCCTTCGATGATCTTATCCTTGAAGTGCCGCGCCATTTGTCCCCCGGAGCGCGGATGCTCAAAGAGCTACCGCGAGCGGGGAATCTCGCTTGACGGAGTCCGCGAATCAAGAGTCCGCGAGCGTTAACCATGTTATTTTTCTGATGGCGCGCCGGGTCGGGGCCAGTCTATCGCTAGGGGCGGAGTGGGGACATGACACATCATCATGACGCGCCGGAGCGTCACATCGAATCCAGGCTGATCGACCGGCTGCTGTTTTTCTCGGACGCGGTGTTCGCGATCGTGCTGACGCTGCTGGTGATCGAGTTGCACCCGCCGCATTTGCCGCCGGGCTCGCCCGAGTTTTACGAAGAGTTGCAGACGACTTTGACCCATGTCGTCTTCTTCGCCATGAGCTTCGGGCTCGTCGCGATTTTCTGGGCGGCGCACATGTCGCTGTTGCGGCGTTTGCAGATGTTCGACTGGGCGGTCGCGTGGATCAATCTGGCGTTTCTTTTCACCATCACGCTGATGCCGTTCGGCACATCAATGCTGATGGCGCAGGGCATCACGCAGATCAGCTGGCAGATTTACAGCAGCATTCTGATAGGCGCCTCGCTCGGACAAACGTTGCTGTGGCTGTTCGTGTCGCGCGGCGGTGGGCGTTTGATGGGGGGCGTTGACTGGCGCGAGTTGTTGCTTCGAACACTGCGCGGCTTGGCGCCGGGCATTGCTTTCGTCGCGGGATTTTACGCCGCCTATATCGGCCGGCTTGATCTCGCCGTTTGGTGCGGGGCGTTGATTGTGCCGATGATGCTGGTGTTTCGCGCTGTGCTCGGCGAGGGCAGAGCTTCAGGCTGAGGCCGCGTCCGCATTGTGGAGCTTTAGCCGGTAGCGCAGCGAGAGCAGGTACGCGACGAAGAACATGTACATGTACACTTCTTCCATTTCGCTCGAACGATAGCCGCCAGTCAACGCCTGCGCCGACATACTGAACATGTTGAGATCGTCGATGCGCTCGGGCAGCGAGCCGATCTGCGAGAAGACGACCGGCGCCAGGCATACCAGCGTCGGCGCGAGCCACCACGGATTGTCGAACAGGCCGCGGCCATTGCGGAAGCGCTTCACCAGCGGATGCACGATCGTGCCGAGGATCATGCCAAACAGCAGCACCGCGCGCGGCTTCTGATCGAGCCATGAATCCGAGTTGTGAAAGTTGTTCTCGCCTTGGTCGTTAAAGGCGGAGAAGAAGCCGCCCATGTTCCAGCCAAAATAATGCTGGCCCCAGCTCGTCTCTTCGGTGAGCAGATAGAAGAGCCCGGCGCTGACCAAGATTAGCCACCAGCGCAGCCACTTCTCATCATTCTGAAACGCCATCCAGATAGCGAGCGGCAGTGCAATCACGAGAAGCACGGCCTGCGTGTTCTCAAGCAGGCCGAGTTCGCCTTTGAGCACGCTCGGGTTCGCGAAGGCGAAGTACATAAAGACGGCATAGAGCGCCAAGCAGACAAGCCAGACGGCGAGCGCGGAGATGTCTGCATGCGATTGCTTATTAATAGCGCTTCTCATGGCGCGGAACATAGCCACGCGCGTCCGCTTGTAAACGACGTTACGTCGTTACGCCGCGATTATGCCGCCGGCATCGCGCACGGGTTTGAAGCTGCGGCGGTGAATGGGACAGGGGCCTAGCTCGGCCAGGGCCCTTTGATGCTCAGGCGTACCGTAGCCTTTGTGTTTAGCGAAGGCGTAGCCAGGATACTGCGCGCAAAACTCAACCATCATCCTATCTCGTTCGACTTTGGCAATGATCGAAGCTGCTGAAATCGAAGCGACGTAAGCGTCGCCGTCGATGATCATTTCGATTGGGCACGGCAAATTTGGCGCCTGATTGCCGTCAATGAGCGCCGCGACGGGGCGTTCTGAAAGCCCGTCAAAAGCGCGGCGCATTGCAAGATATGTGGCCTGCAAGATGTTGATCTGATCGATCTCTTCGGGGCTCGCCATGCCCACGCCTACGATGGCGCAAGCGCGAATTGCGAGCGCCAGTTCTTCGCGCGCTTCGGCTGAGAGTTGCTTGGAATCTGCCAATCCCTTGGGGCGCTTCTTCGCGGGCAAGATCACTGCCGCGGCGACCACCGGCCCCGCCCAGGGCCCACGCCCCGCCTCATCGATCCCGCAAATGCCCATGGCCGAAGATGGTCCGGATTCGTTACGCGGAGCAAACGTCAAGGACAGTGCGCTTTTAGACAAGTCCGCTTGACAACAGTGCGTTGATACGTCAAGCAAGCATGACAAGCAGACAAGGTCGCTTGATGGAGGGGCGGATGCGGGGGCGTTGGAGTTTGGGGGTGTTGGTCGCGATCGTCGTCGCCATTTGGGCGGCGACAAATAGCGGCGCGCATTCCGCGCCGGTCCGGCACGCAGGCGATCCAGTTCATGTGACGCTTTCGCTTGATGGCGATGGCCCATCGCTTCGCATCAGTCACGACGCGTTCGCCGTCACGCTCACATTTTGAGGATAAACAATGATCGAGCATGTGCCCGATAAACTGAAACCAGTCGCGCAGCGTTATGCGCGCGAGATGATTATTGCATCACTGCTCTATGCTGCCGTTGTATTCGGCGGCGCTTACGCGACGCGGATGGACGTGCCGCATTGGGTGATCATCGTCGCGGCGATCGTGCCGATCTTGCCGGCGCTGATGATGCTGCGCGCGTACATCACATTTGTGAACGGCATTGATGAGTTTCAGCGCCGCATTCAAAGCGAAGCGGTGATGATCGCTGCGGGCATCACCGGCTTCGGCACCTTCACTTATGGCTTCCTAGAAGAATGGGCCGGCTTTCCGCATCTGCCGCTGATCTGGGTGTTGCCGATTTTGATCGGCTCGTGGGGCATCGCGCTCTGCTTTATCCGTTTCAAGTACAAGTGAGGTGGCGTTCATGGCCAATGATTTTGAACACGCTCGAGGCCGCGCTGCGGTGAAGCTCTTCCGGGAAATGCTCGGCGTCGGTGTGGTTTATGTGGGCGCCGTGTTCGCCTCAAGCATGGCCATCAAGCATCTTGATCCGCCACAATGGATTGCGGCCATGCTCGCGCTTGCGCCAATGTTGCCAGCTGTGTTCATGGTGAGCGTGCAGCTTCGCTATATGCGTGCGACCGATGAATTCGAGCGCCGCGTTCAAAGTGAATCTTTGCTAATCGCCGCCGCTGTAGTCGTCTTCGCGTCGCTGGCGTACGGGCAGCTCGAAGACTTGGCCGGATTTCCAGATGTCTCGCTGATGTTTGTATTTCCAGCGTTTTGTATCGTGTGGAGCGTCGCCTCGATCGTCTTGCAGTGGCGCTACAAATGAGAAACCGCCTCAAAGTCCTGCGCGCCGAGCGCAACTGGAGCCAGGCGGATCTTGCCGACAAGCTCGATGTCTCACGCCAAAGCGTGAACGCGATCGAGACCGGTAAATACGATCCCTCGCTGCCGCTCGCTTTCAAGATCGCCAAGGTCTTCGGCCTGCCGATCGAACAAATCTTCAGCGACGACGAAGTCGCGCAAGCTGCCGAATAGAAGCCGCACCCAAGACCAATTCAATTCAGATTTTAAGGCGCCGCAAGCGCCGAAGGAGAAGTCATGTTCGATATCACCCGCAAATTGTTGGTTGGATCGCTGGCGGCGTTTCTGATCAGCGCCGCCGTCACGCCAAGCAGCGCGCAGACGTTCACGCCGAGCCGGTTCACCGTTGAAGTGCGCGGCCAAGGGCCGGATGTGATCTTTATTCCCGGCTTGGGCTCCAGCCGCGATGTTTGGTCAGCGCAAGCGGATGCACTCGCGGCGACGCATCGTTTGCACTTGGTGCAGCTCAACGGCTTCGCCGGCCAACCGGTCGGCGCGCCCGCGGGGCAGGTGGTGCAGCCGGTGGTCGATGAACTGGCGCAATATATCGAGGCCAATCATCTGGATCATCCGGCGGTCATTGGTCACTCGATGGGCGGTTTTGCCGGCCTGATGTTGGCGCGCCAACACCCGAGCGATGTCGGGCGCTTGATGATCGTGGACTCGCTGCCGTTCTTCAGCGCCATGTTCGGCCCGCAGGTCACGGCCGCCAACGCCGAACCGCAAGCCCGCGCCATGCGCGACGGTATTGCCGCGCTCGACGATGCGACGTTCACGGCGCAACAAAACAGCGGCGTCGGCCGGCTGGTGAAGACCGAAGCGCGCCGCGCTGAAGTCGTCGCGTGGAGTGTTGCTTCCGATCGCGCCATCTTCGCGCAGGCCATGTACGAAGTGATGACGACCGACATGCGCCCCGAAGTCGCGAACGTCCAAACGCCGATAACGGTGGTTTACGCCTACGACACCGCCATGGGTCCGGAAGCGATGATCGACGGGCTTTATCGCGGCCAGTATGCGCCGGCGCCGCATGTGAACTTCGTCCGCATCGACGGCTCCTACCATTTCATCATGTTCGATCAGCCCGCGGCCTTCCAAGCCGCCGTGACCGAATTCCTTCGCTAGTCAGCAACGCTCATTCGAGGAGCCATCCATGATGGTCACACGCAGATTGCTGGCTTCGCTAGCGCTTTCATTGCTCGCCGCGTGTGTAAGCACGCCGCGAACCAGCGACACCACCGGGGCCGCGCCCGCGCTTTTCGTCGCCCGCGATGCGGATTCCACGCTCTATCTTTACGGCACGATCCACTTGCGCCGCGCGGGCGATGCGTGGGGCGGAGCGCACGTGGAGCGCGCGCTGGCGGAGTCGCAGGAGGTTTGGACCGAAGTTGGCTTAGACCCTGCTTCTGAAGCGCGCGCGCAAGCCGAAGCCATGCGGCTAGGCTTCTCGGCCGATGACGCTCTCGCAAACCATCTCACCACCGACGACCAGCTGCGCCTTTCCACGCTCGCTCAAGGGCTCGGCATTCCGCCGCAAGCGCTTGATCGCATGCGTCCATGGATGGCGGCGTTGACGCTCTCGCTCGTGCCGATCGTGCGCGCTGGTTACGACCCCGGCGGTGGGGTCGATCGCGCCGTAGTGGCTTGGGCGCGAGAGCACGACAAAACGCTGCGCGCGTTTGAGACGCCGGAAGAGCAAGTCCACATCTTCTCGGGCTTCGGCGAAGATGTGCAACTCGCCATGTTGCGATCGGCTTTGGATGGCGCCGAAGAGAGTGTCGACGCCGCGACCAATTTGTCGGCGGCGTGGGATCGCGGTGACATTCGCGCACTCGAGGAGCTCGCCGTCACCGACGCGCGGGTCAACTACCCGCTGATGTACCAAGCCATCTATGCGACGCGGAATAACGCCTGGATCAGCGTGCTCTCACACGAGATGGATGGCGCCGGCGTGGACTTTGTCGCAGTGGGCGCCGGCCATCTCTACGGCCCCGATGGCCTGATCGCGCAATTGCGCGCCCGTGGCATCCTTGTCGAACGGGTGCAGTGACTGAAAAGACGAGGCAATTCGCTTGAAAGCGGAGGCGGGCGCCGGTACGCGTCCGCCTATGGCTTACAAAGCGCCCCGCTGTTTCCAGGACGTGATCCTGACGCTCCAGACTTACTGGGCCGAGCAGGGTTGCGCGATCCTGCAGCCGTATGACGAGCAAGTCGGCGCCGGCACGCTGCATCCGGCCACCACGCTGCGCTCGCTCGGGCCGAAGCCGTGGCGCGCTGCGTATGTTCAGCCGTCGCGCCGCCCGAAGGATGGGCGCTATGGCGAGAACCCAAACCGGCTGCAGCACTATTACCAATTTCAGGTGATCCTGAAGCCGAACCCGCCGAACCTGCAGGAGCTTTATCTCAACTCGCTCGCGCGCATCGGTATCGATCCGCTGCTGCACGACATTCGCTTCGTCGAAGACGATTGGGAGAACCCGACTGTCGGCGCTTGGGGTTTGGGTTGGGAAGTCTGGTGCGACGGCATGGAAGTCTCGCAGTACACGTACTTTCAACAGGTCGGCGGCTTGGACGTGCGCCCGGTCAGCGGCGAGCTGACCTACGGGCTTGAGCGTTTGGCGATGTACGTGTTCGGCGTCGATCGGGTTTACGATCTTCCGTTCAACGATCCGGACAGCGCGACGCCGCTGACCTACGGCGACATTTTCTTGGAAAACGAAAAGCAGCAATCGCGTTTCAATTTCGAACTGAGTGATGCCGATCAGAATTTGCGTTGGTTCACCGATGCGGAAGCGACCGCGAAGCGGCTGCTGGCCGAGGGCAACACGCTGCCTGCCTTCGACTACACGCTGAAGGCGTCGCACCTGTTCAATCTGCTCGACGCACGCGGCGTGGTTTCGCCGACGGAGCGGCAGAGTTTCATCGCGCGCGTGCGCGATCTGGCGAAGGGATGCGCCCAGCAATGGGCCGAAGGGCAAGGGAGCGCCGCGTGAAACAGATCCTGCTCGCTATCGCCGCGTTCTTCACGCTTGCAACGCCCGCGCTTGCACAAGAGCCGATCCCGGATCGCGTGGTCGATTACGGCACGAGCGATGCGCGCATGAACGGCGCCATCGAACAGGCGCGCACTCTGTTGCCGATCTTCTTGGCTGAGCTGCGCAGCGCGCCGGAGCAATCGCGCGGGGCCTTCACGTTGAAGGCGGCGTTGCCGACCTCGAACGGCGGGCGCGAGCACATCTGGATCGGCAACCTCCGCCAAGAGCGCGGTCAGCTGGTCGGCGATCTGATCAATGAACCGTATTATCTGCCGGGTTTGAGCTTGGGCTCGCGCGTCGAGATCAACGAGGCCGACATCAGCGATTGGTGCATCGCCACGCCGCAAGGCACGTATGGCGCCTACACCACGCGCGTGATGCTTGAAGACATGTCGCCTGAAGAAGCGGCGCTCTATCGCCGCCAACTCAATCTGGCGAGTGACCCCGCGCCGCCAGGCTGGACTCTCTAGCGCTCACGGATTGCGCGCGCGGGACTCGGCTGCGCGCCGCGCGCGATCAGTGTTCTGAAAGTCCTGGATGCGCAGCTCGCAATCGTGGTGCTCAAAATAGTACGTCGCCTTGACCATGACGGCGCGTCCGATTGCTTCGTCGACTTCGTTGAAGGTGATGAAATCCTGCAAGCCTTCGCCGACGCGCTCGACACGCATCCTTGAAGACGCGCCCGCGTCGACGACGGTGAAGCTGCCGGCTGGGCCGCCGTAGAGCGTGCCGCGTCCATCGAACGAGGGATGCTGGCCGAAGGCGCCGTACATTGGCTCGAGCGCGGCTACAGTTGACGAGAGCAGGTCGCGGCACGCCCGCGCGTTCCGCACCTCGGTGTCGCGCCGCAAATCGAAGCTGAAGATGTAACCGTGGGGCGCGATGTCGATGTCGCTCGCGACTTCGACGGTCCAGTTTTCACCAGCGAACTGGAGCCCATTGGTGGATGCGCTGATGACTGCGTCGCTGCGCCGGCTGTGCTCTACTTGCCAATTGTACTCCGGCGCCGCGGCCATGGCGGCTTCGATCGTCATGGGCGGGTGGAACGGGCCAAACACCGGCTGCACTGGTTGGGACTGCGCGGCGGCGGATGTCGCAAGCAAGGCGGCGTATAAGCTCAAGATGGTCCCACGCAGCATCGCCGTCTCCCTTGCGTGTTGGGTAACATATCGCGCGCGGGACGGCCAATTCGGCAGCGTACGCCTCCGGGAGGCTGGCGCGTCCGGCGAAGCTGTGTAGAAAGCGCGGCATGCCGCAACTGCTGCTCGAATTATTCTCGGAAGAAATCCCCGCGCGCATGCAAAAGCGCGCGGAAGAGGATTTGGAGAAGGCGTTTGGCGAGAGGCTGAAGGCGGCGGGCTTGGACGCGAAGGCGATCAAGACGTTCTCGGCGCCGCGTCGTGTTGGCTTGTTCATTGACGATCTGCCGGCGAAGGCGGCGGACGTGAATGAAGAACGGAAGGGCCCGCGCGTTGGTTCGCCTGAGCAGGCGCTTCAGGGCTTTCTGAAAGGCGCGGGGCTGACGTCGATCGATCAGGCGCAGATCGTTGAGGACAAGAAGGGCTCGTTCTACGTCGCGAAGATTGAGCGCGCGGGGCGGGCGACGGCGGAGATCGTGCAGGAGATCGTGCCTGAGATCATCCGCGCGTTTCCGTGGCCGAAATCGATGCGTTCGCAATCAAGCGACCTGCAATGGGTGCGCCCGCTGCACAACATTTGCTGTGTGTTCGACGGCAAGGCCGTGAAGATCGCGGTCGAGGGCGTTGGCTCGGAAGCTGTGACGTGGGGGCATCGTTTCCATGCGCCGGAAGCGCTGCCGGTCACGAGCGCGGCCGATCACGCGTCAAAGCTGCGCGGCGCGAAAGTTCTGATCGAGCGCGAGGAGCGCAAGACGATCATCCTCGAACAAGCCAAGAAGCTCTGCGCCGCGAAGGGGCTGGAGCTGGTTGAAGATATCGGCTTGCTCGAAGAGGTCGCGGGCTTGGTTGAATGGCCGGTTGTGCTGCTCGGCGACATGGACCCTGACTTTTTGATGCTGCCGGGCGAAGTGATCCGGCTTTCGATGCGCACGCACCAAAAGTATTTCGCTGTGCGCGATCCCAAGAAGGGCGGGCTCGCGCCGCACTTCATCGTGGTGGCGAACATCGAAGCGAAGGATGGCGGCAAGGCGATCGCGGCGGGCAACGCGCGCGTGCTCGCGGCGCGTCTGAGCGATGCGCAGTTCTTCTGGAAGGTCGACACCGCGACGCCGCTCTACACCGAAGAGCGCAAGGCGAAGCTGGAGAAGATCGTCTTCCACCAAAAGCTCGGCAGCGTCTGGGACAAGGTTGAGCGCGTGCGTGCGCTGGCTGAAGAGCTTTGCGCTGTCACGGGCGCTGATCCGAACCTCGTGCGCGAAGCGGCGGCGCTCTGCAAAATGGATTTGGTGACGGAAACTGTCGGCGAATTTCCAGAACTGCAGGGGCAGGTGGGCCGCCAACTCTCTGCGCTGACAAAGGGGAACCACGAGAGCGTGGCCGCGGCGATTGAAGATCACTACCGCCCACTCGGCCCGAACGATCGTGTGCCGACCGATAAGGTCGCGGTGACGTTAGCACTGGCGGAGAAGCTCGACACTCTTGGTGCGTTTTGGGCGATCGACGAGAGGCCTACTGGTTCAAGTGATCCATTTGCGCTGCGTCGAGCCGCACTCGGTATCGTTCGCATCATTCTATCCAGCGGAACGCGATTGCCGCTAACCCGCATTCAGTTCCAGGGCATCTCGACGACAAAGAAGTATGGCCTTGCGGCGATCATTGAGCGCGCGCTTGGAAACAATGCGTCGATCAGTAAAGAGGAGGCCTTGGCCGCCATCGACAAGGCGCCTACGCTCGCGGGTGACCTGCTCGCCTTCCTAGCGGACCGCCTGAAAGTCCAGCTCCGCGATCAAGGCAAGCGCCACGATCTCGTCGATGCGGTCTTCGCGCTTGGCGACGACGATCTCGTTCGCATCGTCGCGCGCGTCGAAGCGCTCGATGCGTTCCTGAAAACCGAAGACGGCGCGAACTTGCTGGCGGGCTATAAGCGCGCGGCGAACATTCTCGCGGCTGAAGAGAAGAAGGGGAAGTGGAGCCCCGAGGAGGCCAAGGGCCAAGTCGATGCGTCCAAGCTCGCTGAGCCGGCCGAGAAGGCGCTCTATGAGGCGCTCGAAAAAGCGCTGCCTGCGGCGCGCGCGGCGGTGGAGAAAGAAGAGTTTGCCGCGGCGATGAAGGCGCTCTCGGGGCTTCGCGCGCCGGTGGATGCGTTCTTCGATAAAGTCATGGTCAACGCCGAAGATCCGATGCTGCGGCGCAATAGACTTTTGCTGCTCTCGCGGTTACGTGAGGCGCTGTCCGCCGTGGCGGATTTCTCGAAGATCGAGGGCTAAGGACTGCTCGCGTCCCCGCGAGGGTCGCGAGGGAAGTTCGATGGCGGCAAAGCAGTGGGTTTACGGGTTCGGCGGCGGCGAGAGCGCTGGCGATGCGTCGATGAAGGCGCTGCTCGGCGGCAAGGGCGCGCACCTGGCTGAGATGTCGAAGCTCGGGCTGCCGGTGCCGGCGGGTTTCACCATCACCACCGAAGTCTGCACCGAGTTCTACACCAACAAGCGCAATTACCCGGCGGAACTCTCGGCTCAAGTCGATGCCGCGATGGCGACGCTTGAGAAGAAGAGCGGCAAGGGTTTCGGCGACGCTTCTAATCCGCTGCTGGTTTCCGTGCGCTCGGGCTCGCGCGCGTCGATGCCGGGCATGATGGATACGGTGCTGAACCTTGGTCTCAACGATGAGACCGTGGAAGGTTTGGCGAAACTTTCGGGCGACGCGCGCTTTGCCTACGACAGCTATCGCCGCTTCATTCAGATGTACTCGGACGTCGTGCTCGAACTGGAACACGGCGAGTTTGAAGACATTCTTGGCTCGCAAAAAGAGCTGCAGGGCTATTCATCCGATACGGAGATGACCGCCGACGATTGGAAGACGGTCGTCAGTGGCTACAAGCGCGCCGTGGAGCGCCAGCTCGGCAAGCCGTTCCCGTCCGATCCGAAGGATCAGCTGTGGGGCGCGGTGGGCGCCGTGTTCGCGAGCTGGATGAACGATCGCGCGATCTTCTATCGCAAGCACAACAACATCCCAGAAAGCTGGGGCACTGCCGTCAACGTGCAGGCGATGGTGTTCGGCAATATGGGTGAGACGTCCGCGACTGGTGTTGCGTTCACGCGCGATCCCTCAACCGGCGCGAAAAAGTTCTACGGCGAATTCTTGATCAACGCGCAGGGCGAAGATGTTGTCGCCGGCATTCGCACGCCGAAGGCGCTGACGAAGGCGTCGCGCGAAGAGATGAAAGAGACCGGCCAATCGCTTGAGGAAGCGATGCCGCAAGTGTTCGCCGAGCTTGAGCGCACCTATCAGAAGCTCGAAGCGCACTATCGCGACATGCAGGACCTGGAGTTTACGGTCGAGCGCGGCACGCTTTACATGCTGCAGACGCGGAACGGTAAGCGCACGGCGAAAGCGGCGCTGAAGATCGCGGTCGACATGGTGGGCGAGGGGTTGATCACGAAAGACGAAGCGGTGCTGCGTGTTGATGCGGCGGCGCTGGATCAATTGCTGCACCCGACAATCGCTGCCGGCTACAGGCGCGACATTATCGTCAAAGGTTTGCCGGCGTCACCGGGCGCAGCTGTCGGCATGGTCGTGTTCGATCCGGATGAAGCGGAAAAGCTCGCGGCGGATCGCAAGAAGGTGATCCTCGTTCGCGAAGAGACAAGCCCGGAAGACATTCACGGCATGCATGCCTCGCAAGCCATCGTGACCGCGCGCGGCGGCATGACCAGTCACGCCGCCGTCGTCGCGCGTGGCATGGGGCGACCATGCGTGTCGGGCGCGGGCGATCTGCGCATCAACATGAAGGCCGGCGAGTTCAGCGCCGGCGGCCGCGTGATCAAGGCCGGTGAGATCATCACCGTCGATGGCTCTTCGGGCGAAGTGTTGTTCGGCGAAGCGCAGATGGTGGAGCCCGAACTCACCGGCGATTTCGCCAAGGTGATGGAATGGGCCGATGGCGTGCGCCGCATGAAGGTGCGCGCGAACGCGGATGGCCCAAAGGATGCGGACGTCGCGGTGAAGTTCGGCGCTGAGGGCATTGGCCTCTGCCGCACCGAGCACATGTTCTTCGACGCGCAGCGCATCGCATCGGTGCGCAAGATGATCATCGCGGAAACCGAAGGCGCGCGGATCAAAGCGCTCGACGAACTTTTCCCGCACCAGCGCGCCGACTTTGTCGGCATCTTCAAAGCCATGGGCGCGCGGCCGGTGACGATCCGTTTCCTCGATCCGCCGTTGCACGAATTCCTGCCGCACTCAGCCGAGGACATCGAGGCCGTGGCGCCATCGCTTGGCGTGACCGCCGACTGGCTGGCGGGCCGCGTGAAGGCGCTGGCCGAGAGCAATCCGATGCTCGGCTTCCGCGGTTGCCGCCTCGCGATCGTTTACCCTGAGATCTACGAGATGCAGGCGCGGGCCGTGTTTGAGGCCGCGTGCGATGTGGCCGAGCAGGGCGCAGCGCCGATTCCTGAGATCATGATCCCGTTCGTGATCACCAAGAAGGAGTTCGAGATCCTGAAGGGCCGGGTCGACGCCATCGCCGCCGAGGTGTTTGGCAAACGCGGCCGTAAGCTTGAGTACCTGGTAGGCACGATGATCGAATTGCCCCGCGCAGCGCTCCGCGCCGGGGACATCGCCGAGGCGGCCGAGTTCTTCTCCTTCGGCACAAACGACCTCACCCAAGCCACCCTGGGCGTCTCCCGGGACGATGCCGGCCGCTTCCTGGGAACGTATGTCGATACCCAAGTGTTAACGAGCGATCCGTTCGTCTCCATTGACGCCGAGGGCGTTGGGGAGCTGGTCCGGCTCGCCTGCGAACGGGGGCGAGCTACCCGGCAGGGGCTGAAGCTTGGCATTTGCGGAGAACATGGCGGCGACCCCGCGTCGGTCGCCTTCTTCGAACGCGTTGGGCTCGATTACGTCTCGTGCTCGCCGTACCGCGTTCCGATTGCCCGTCTGGCTGCCGCCCAAGCAGCCCTTAGCGGAAAGCGCTGAGCGCCTCCGGGCCTTCCAAGTAACGTTACGTCACCCGCCTGCGACGGCCGCGACCGGCCGTCGCGGCCTATTTCGCTTCGTTGGTGAACTGGCACGAGCTTCGCAAGACTTTGCGGGCTTTGGCCTTTCTCGGCGTGACCTCACGGTTTCACCCCCGGAAAGAAATGGCCCAGTTCAGGTGGGAGGCGAGACTATGAACAAAAAGTCAATCGCCCCTCGCGCGCGCGTCCTGTATCCCCCCGGAACCCGAGGTCACAATATTCCTCAGGCGAAACGTTCTGGGCTGCTGCGGAATATTTGGCTTTCTTCTGTGCCAAAGCTGCACACCATTAAGCGGGGCTTAATGCATTTGTCGTTGTTCTGGCGTCGACTGACTATTCTTGCGGGCGAGATTCGGACCCAGGTAATGGTAGAGATCGACAAGAACCCACTGGCCGTGCGCCAGGGCGCTGCGACGATCATGTGCTTAGCGGCTGCTGCAGTCGCGATGCCCGTGATCTCGCACCGAGCTGCTGAGCAACGCGATGGCGCCGAGTGGGCTGCCACGTCGACGGCGTTCGCCGCGCAGTTCGAGCAACAGATGCTCGACAGCGATCCCGCAGCACGCGTCGAGCTTACTTCTTTCCGTACTGATGACGGCCTGCGCGCGCGCGGCCAATCAACCTTATTCGAAAACCCCGACGCCCGCGCGATGATGGTGCAGGCTGTTCTGCGTGGTCCGTCCACCGTCCAACAACAATCGACGACGCCGGCCGTTCCGACCCAACAGCAGATCGATGCACGTCAGCAGAACTGCCTGGCGCAAGCGATCTATTACGAAGCCCGCGGCGAGAGCCAGCGCGGACAGATTGCGGTCGCCGAAGTCATCATGAACCGCGCCAAGTCCGGCTATTATCCGAGTTCGGTCTGCGGCGTCGTTTTCCAGGGTTCGCACCGTTCGACTGGCTGTCAGTTCACCTTCACCTGCGACGGCTCGATCAACCATCGCCCGCGTGGCCGTGCTTGGGACCGCGCTCAGCGCGTCGCAACGGCTGTGATGTCAGGCTACACCCGCCCGATCACGCAAGGCGCGACGCACTACCACACGCTGGCCGTGAACCCGGTTTGGAATTCGGGCCTGGTCGAAACGACCACGATCGAAAGCCACGTCTTCTATCGCTTCCCGAACCGCTCGGAGCGCGCGCACTACCAAGAGGCGCTGGCTCGCCGTCGTGGATCGTTGGGCTCACGCCGCAGCGAAGGCGCTGACGAGCTGATCCCGGAAGCATCTGACGCGGCTGCCGGCATCGAAGGCGGCGCGACGCAGGAAACTGCGCCAGCGGCGAGCGAAGCGACGGCCGATACCAGCGCGCAGAATACTGCGTCGCCGACGGGCGAAGTGGCGACCTAAGCTTCCTCGCCGAAGGTTTTCTTGATCCGATTGCGGATGAGGCCGGGAAAGAACCTGGCGAAGAACCGCGCGCGCTCGGCTTCCTGCCCAACCATGTAGTGGAGCTCGTTGCCGTGGGCCGCGTCCCATGCGCGCTCGGCGGCCATGCTCACCGGATAGATTGGCGTTTTGGTTTCAACGAGCGCGTCGCGCACGCGGCGGTTTGATCCGTCCGTTGGCGTGCCGTCGAGTATGGCGGTGTCGACGAACCAGGGCATCAAACTCGAAACGCGGATGCCGTAGCGCGTGAGTTCTGCGTCGAGCGATTCAGTCAAACCGCGTACGCCAAATTTGGTGGCGCAATAGATTGACATACGCGGCGCGCCAACAACGCCCGCAACAGAAGCGGTGTTGACGATGCGCGCGCCAGGCGTTTCGCGCAGCAGTGGAAGCGCGGCGTTCACGCCGTTGATGACGCCTTTCAGATTCACATCGAGCACGAGATCGATGTCTTCATCGGTCATCTCGTCGATGAAGCCGCCCTTGCCGACACCCGCATTGTTGAAGAGCACGTGCATGCGGCGGTTGGTGGCTTGGCCGAACGTGTCGACCGCGCGCTTCCAGCCGGCGCGATCGCGGACGTCGAACGTCATCGAGATGCGCTGGCCTTCGGGCAGCATGGCCGCGGTTTCTTCGAGCCCGCGCTCGCTCACATCGAAGAGGCCAACGAAGTAGCCGCGATCGGCGAAGAGTTTGGCGGTGGCGCGGCCAATGCCAGAGCCGGCGCCGGTGACGAAGATAGTCTTTTGCTGATCAGCCATGGCGGCGTTCGTCTGCCGGAACCGTTGCGCCGTCAAGCGCCGCGCATGGTTCGTCGCATCGCGGCAGGCGGGGCGCCGTAGAGGCGCATGAACGCGCGCCGCATGCGCTCTGGATCGCCAAAACCGGTTTTGCGCGCGATCTCTTGGATGGCGCCGCCTTGCGCCAACGCCGCGCGCGCTGTCTCCGCGCGCAGGCGCTCAACGGCCTTTGCCGGCGTCACACCGGTTTCCGCTGCGTATGCCCGCGCGAAGTTACGCGGGCTCATCGCGGCCTCTGTAGCTAGGCGCTCGACGGAGAGGTCTTCACTCAAGTGCTCGCGCATCCAAGCGTTGAGCGGCGCAAAGCGCGACGCGCCGGCGTCAAGATCGAGCAAAGCTGAGTGCTGCGCCTGGCCGCCGGGGCGCTTGGCATACACCACCATCTCGCGCGCGACGTTGGCTGCGACGTCCTCGCCGAGATCTTCCGCGATCATCGCGAGCGCGAGGTCGATGCCGGCTGTGACGCCCGCGGACGTCCACACGATGCCGTCCTTCACGTAGATGCAGTCCGCTTCGACGCGCACGTCGGGAAACATCAGTGCGAGCTGTGCGGCGCGCCGCCAATGCGTTGTCGCGCGCTTGCCGGCGAGCAAGCCGGCTTGCGCCAGGAGGAATGCGCCCGAGCAGACGCTCGCCACTCGGCGTGCTCGCGATGGCGCGCGCGTAATCGCCCGGATGAGCGTTTCATCTTGCAGTGCTTCGCGTGTGCCGTTGCCGCCGACGACGATGAAGGTGTCGACCTTGGCGCGGCCGATCGCTTCGGCCGGCATCGGCACGCCCGCGGACGAGGGGATAAGGCCGGCTGCGCTCGCGACGGTGCGGATTTCGTATGCGCTTGGTGCGAAGCGCGAAGCGACTTCGAACGCGCCGATGGGGCCAGCGGCGTCGACGATCTGAAAGCCGGGAAACAACACGACCAGGACCGTGCGCTGGCGCGAACCCTGGGCCTGGGTAGACCCTCTAGCTCGGCTTGGCGGAAAAGGAGGCTTCTTTGACATTTCAGCCAAAGCCTGCCCGCGCCATTATGCGCCTGTCAATGGAGGTCTCCCGGCCATGTCAAAAACCCGCATCGTCTTCATCCTCTATCCGCGCCTCACGCAACTCGACTTCACCGGCCCCTACGAAGTGCTCGCGCGCGTGCCTAACACTGAGGTGATCATCGCCTCGAAGGATGGCGGTGTGCTGAAGACGGAAATGGGGCTCACGTTCACTGATCTTGCGAAGCTCAGCGATGTCGTCAGCGCCGATATGATCATGATCCCTGGCGGGCCTGGTCAGACTGAAGCGATGCAGGATGCGGCGTTCATGGCTGAAGTGAAGCGGCTCGGCGCGGGCGCGAAGTACATCACCTCGGTTTGCACTGGCTCGCTGATCCTCGCGGCTGCGGGGCTAATCACTGGCAAGCGTGCAGGCAGCCACTGGGCCTATCGCGAAATGCTCTCGATGTTCGGGGCTGTCCCGGACGACGCACGCGTCGTGCGCGATGGCAATGTCATCACTGGCGGCGGCGTCACCGCCGGTATCGACATTGCGCTCACGATCGCCGCAGAACTTGCGGGTGATGACATCGCAAAGATGATCCAACTCGCGATCGAATATGCGCCCGCTCCGCCGTTCAATTCAGGTCGCCCCGAAGTGGCGGAGGAAAAGACCGTCGCCGCCGTGAAGCAACTCTTCTCCGCCTTTGCACAGCAACGGCGCGAGGCGATCGAGCAGATGACTGGGGTGGCTTGATGCTGGCGCTGCGTCCCAATTGTGAGAATTGCGATTGCGACCTGCCGCCGGAGAGCGCTGAGGCGCGCATCTGCACGTTCGAGTGCACGTTTTGTGTGTCGTGCGCGGAAGGTGAGTTAAAAGGGCGATGCCCGAACTGCGGCGGCAATTTCGAGCGCCGGCCGATCCGGCCGACCGAGACGCTTGCGAAATATCCGGCGTCAACCGTGCGCGTGCTGAAGAAGCGCTAAACGCTACGCGTTGCCGCCCGCTTCGCTGAGCTGTGAGGGATCGAAGCCGAGGGTGCGGATGGCGCGGTCCCATTTGTCATCGTGCGTGGCGTCGAAGACGATGGCGTCGTTGTAATCGACGACGAGCCAGGCGTTGTGCTTCAACTCGTCTTCCAGCTGACCGGCGCTCCAGCCCGCGCAACCGAGCACAAGCACGAAGTTCGCTGGCGCATGATCGCCGGCGACGGCTTCAAGCACATCGCGCGTTGACGTGAGGCGCACGCCTGGGGTGACGCTCTGTGTTGCTTCTCCGGCGGTGAAGTCTTCTGAGTGCAGAACGTAGCCGCGATCCGGCCGCACGGGACCACCGTCAAGAACGGCGCGCGTGGCGGCTTTGTTGCCAGCTTTGAGACCAAGGTGTCCCAGCACTTCGCTAAGTGTCAGATCATCCTTCGGCTTGTTGATGATGACGCCCATCGCCTGCTCGGCATCGTGCGCGCACATCATGATGACGGACTTGTCGAAGCGCGGGTCGCTCATGCCCGGCATCGCCACCAGAAGTTTCCCCGTCAGGGTGTCGTCACGGTTTTCGCTCATTGAGGACGATGGTCCCGCGCCCTTCGCTTTCGCGCAAGAGGGCGCTCGCATATGGGGCGCGGCCAGCCTACATAAGCCCTTGAAACACAAGCTTGAGGGAACAGGCCATGATCAAAGTCGGTGACGCACTGCCGGACGTCCAGTTCAACGTGCCCACGAGCGACGGCATGAAGCAGTTGCGCACCGCGGACGTGTTCGGCGGCAAGACGGTGGCGCTGTTCGCGGTCCCCGGCGCCTTCACGCCGACGTGCTCAGCGCGGCACCTGCCGAGCTTCCGCGATCATCTGGCCGACTTCAAAGCCAAGGGCATCGATACGATCGCGTGCACGGCGGTAAACGATCACTTCGTCATGGGCGCCTGGGCGAAAGATCAAAACGTAGTTGATCAAATCCAAATGCTCTCCGACGGCTCAGGCGAGTTCGCAAAAGCTGTTGGGCTCGATGCCGACTTCTCAAAGTTCGGAATGGGGCCGCGATCGAAGCGCTATTCAATGATCGTCAAGGATGGGGTGGTATCTCAGTTGAACATTGAAGAAGCTGGTGAATACAAAGTTTCCAGCGCGGAGTACCTGCTCGGCCAATTAGCCTGAGCTTAACGCTGATTACTCGCGCGAGAACGCAAAAGGCCGCAGAAGCGGTGGGAGTGATGCGATGACGGTTGTGATTT
>JAPLOL010000115.1 GCA_026400735.1 Alphaproteobacteria bacterium
TGATGCCGCCAGTGACGGTGAGCTTGCCGTTTAAGCTGATCTTCTTCGTGCTGGTCGATGGCTGGCGATTGGTGGCGGGCAGCCTGATAGAAAGCTTCAACGCCGGCGCGCCGCCCGGCGGATAGTTCGAATAATTCGAACTCGAGCGCGTTAGCGCTCGATGCCGAGATCGGCGATCAGAAGATCTTTGAAGTTGTCGGTCTTGCGACCGAACAGGCCTCTGAAAAAGTTAGAAATCGCATTCAGCATTTGCAGCCCCCTGCAGCACGTTTCCTCGCGTGTTCTACGTTCGAAACGATCATCTCGTTTCATGCACGCCTGACACCAAGATGAGGCGGAATCGGCATTTTGGATGCCCTCCGCGCAAACTCAGTTTCGGTGTGACCGCGTAAGCACACTTACATGTGCGAAAATTCACACAGTGGGTGTTTGCGTAGACGTAACGCACTCTGAAACCTCGCATTAACCACGTTGGGCCGACCTCTCGCTGGAGGGCGGCAGAATTTGCCGACCTGGCGGAGGCCAACGATGTCTGGCGCGGAAGTTCTCGACCTCGGTCGCGATGCAATCTGGATCACTGTGCTCGTCGCCGCAGGCCCCATGATCGTGGGGCTGGTGGTCGGCCTCGTCGTCTCGCTGCTGCAGACGCTGACCCAGATCCAAGAGCAGACCTTGGTGTTCGTACCGAAGATCCTCGCGATCTTCTTCGCCATCCTGCTGTTCCTGCCGATCATGGGTGGCCTGCTCGGCGGCTTCACCAACCAGATTTTTGAACGCATCGCGGCGTTCTGATGAACCTGACGCTCTACGGCGTTGAGATTTGGTCCACGGCTCTGCTGTTCGGGCGCATCGGCGGCATGATCATGCTGCTGCCGGGCTTTGGCGAACCCTCGGTGCCGGGCCGTATTCGTTTGGCGTTTGCGTTGGCGATGGCGATCGCGATTGGACCGGCGCTGGCGAACAATGTGCCGCCGCCGGCGGATTCAGCCATCGGGATGGCGTTTCAGATTGGCGCTGAGGTTTTGATCGGCGTGCTGCTTGGCGGCGCCGCGCGCATGCTTGTGTCGGCGCTGGCGACGGCGGGGCAGATCGTCGGCATGGAGATGGGCATCTCGTTCGCGCAGACGGCGGACCCGACAGCGACCGGATCGGGTCAACTCGTTGCGGTGTTTCTTGGTGTGATGGGCGTTGCGCTCATTTTCGCGACCGGCCTGCATCACATGTTTCTGCAAGGCATAGCGGGCTCGTACCAAGTGATCTCGATTGGTGGACAACCGCCTGTTGGCGATGCAGCGCAGCTCGCGCTTGAAGCGACGTCATCATCTTTCCGAATTGGCTTCCAGATCGCGGTGCCTCTGCTTGTTGCGGGCATGCTGTTTCGCGTCGGCATGGGCGTGTTGTCGCGTTTGATCCCACAAATTCAGGTGTTCTTCGTCGCATTGCCACTGCAGATCATGGGCGGGCTTGTTGTGCTCGCGCTTGGCCTTTCGACGGGAATGCTCATCTGGCTCGACAGTCTCGAGCGCTACGCAAATTGGCTAAGGTAGCGCGACATGGCGGCTGATGACGACGATAAGACAGAAGAGCCAACCCCGCGAAAACTCGAGCAAGCGCGCGAGAAGGGCGACATCATCTACACGCCTGAAGTGGGCACCGCGCTTTCGTTGGTCGCGCTAACGGCTATCGTGTCGTTCATGGCGGGGCCGATTGCCTCGCAGATGGCGCACGCGTTCATCGGCTTCCTGGCGATGCCTGAACAATTTTCGACGCAGCCGGGCGCGCTGGAAGCGATCTTAGGCGAGATCGGGCTGAAGCTGCTCGGGATATTCGGTTTTATGTGTCTGACGCTGGCGGGCGCGGGCGTGGCGGCGCGCTACATTCAGGACAAACCGACGTTCACCGGCGAGAAGCTGCAGCCAAAGCTCGACAAGCTCAATCCGATGGAAGGCTTCAAGAGGGTATTTGGGAAGGCGGCGTTTGCGTCGTTTCTGAAATCGCTTGCCAAGCTCGGCGTTGTCGGCGGCGTGATGTTGTGGGCGTTGTGGCCGAAGGACTCGACGCTGGAGAACATGTCGCTGCTCGATGTGGCGGCGCTACTGCCTTACGTGCAGGACCGCGTGGTCGCGATGCTGATGGCGCTTGCGGGCGCCTCAGCGCTGATCGCTGTGATTGATTACGTGTTCACGCGCCAATCGTTCATGAAGCGCCAGCGCATGAGCCGGCGCGAGATCAAAGAAGAACACCGCCAGCAAGACGGTGATCCGATGGTCAAAGCCAAGCTGCGACAGATCCGCATCCAGCGTTCGCGTCAGCGGATGATGCAGAACGTGCCGCAAGCGAGTGTGATCATTACGAACCCGACTCACTACGCCATCGCGCTAAAATACGATCCGATCCAGACGCCGGCGCCGATTTGCGTGGCGATGGGTGTCGATGCGGTGGCGTTCCGAATTCGGGAAGTGGCCGAAGAGAACGACATTCCGATTGTTGAAGATCCACCTCTGGCGCGAGCCCTGTTCGCAACCGCCGAGCTGGATCAGCCGATTCCAAAGGAACATTACGAGGCCGTGGCGAAGGTTATCGGCTTCATTATGCGACTAGCCCGGCGGCGCGGCCGTCGGCGCAGCAGTTTATGACCGGAGACGCCCTATGGCGGATGGCTTTCCAACAGTCAGCGGCGGTGCTCGCAAGGGCGAATCGGGGTCAATTGGCGGCCACATGACCGATCACGCACATCCTCCGGCGCCGCGCAGCGGCGGGCGGCTCGATCCGCTCCAGATTTTGTTCTGGTTTTCCGTGGCTGTTGGCCTCGGCGCCGCAGGCGTTGCTCTGACGGCGGGACAAGCCGTTGGGCAAGCTGGGGCGGTGTTGCTGATCTTGCTCGCAGCCGCGGGCTTGGTGTTGTTCTTTTGGATGTCGCGCGGTGTTGGCCGACGTGTTGGCGCGTTCCCGGAGCGCGGCGCGATCGCGGCGAACTCTCTGCTCGGCGGGCGCGATGAGTTTGCGTTCGTGGCGGCGCTCGATGAAGCGGCGCTGATCACCGACGCGCATCTTTCGCCGTTGACGGCGAACCATGCGTATCTTGAGATCGCGGAAGCGGCGGGCATCCTGGGCGAGAGCGATCGTCCGCCGATGATGAGCCGCTTGTTCGGCGCGGACCCGATGTTGTCGGCGCCGATGTTTCGTTTGTCGAAGGCAGCGCAGCTTGGGCAAACGCGGCGCGAGGAATTGCCGGGCACATCTTCGATAACCGGCAGACATGCGCGTTATGAAGCGTGCGTTGGTCCGATCCCGGGTGGGCAGGTGCTGTGGCGTTTGCGTGAGCTGGGCGCGAGCGAGCAGGGCAATAGTCCTGATGAGGGACGCCAATTGTTCTTGGATGACTCGCCGGTTGGGTTCTTCGCGGCGAAGTCGGACGGCCAGATCATCTACATGAACCGCTCGCTGCGCGCAGTGCTCGGCCTTGGTGACGATCCGCAGCTGCTGCGCGTCAAGGACATGATCAAGGAAGACGCAAGCCGCCTGATCCGCCGCGATCGCCGTGGCTTCGGGCCGTCGCGCGCGAAGGTGACGCTGAAGGGCATCGACGGACAGGAGACGCAAGCGAGCGTGCTGAGCTTCACTCCGGTGGATGACATCGACGGCGCGGTGCGTGGCCTGGTGTTCTTCTCCGAGGCGGAGTCGCCGGAAGGCACCGTTGCGGCGCGTTCGGTGGATACGGCGAGCGCTGATGGCGTGTTTGCGCAGGCGCCGTTTGGTGTCGCGGTGCTGGATGGCATCGATCCGGGCTCGGCGGCGCTGCTGGATTCGAACGGCGCGCTGATGGAAATGACGCAAGGTCGGGCGACGCCGAGTGCGGCGTTCGCGGATCTGTTCGATGCGTCCGAAGGCCCCGCGCAATTGGCGCATCGTTTGCGCCAAGCGTTGAACGATCCGATCGAGATCACGCTCGCGACGACGCCGCCGACGGCTGTGCACGTGCAATTGGCGCGTGGCGCCGATGGGCGGGCGCTGGCGTACATCTCGAACGTCTCGCAGCAGCGCGAGCTTGAGACGCGTCTGGCTCAGTCGGAGAAGATGCGCGAGATCGGTGAACTTGCGGCTGGTGTTGCGCACGACTTCAACAACCTGCTCACGGTGGTGATGCAGACGTGCTCGTACCTGCTGCGCCGTCACCCGGTGGGCGACGCCGACTATCCGATGCTGAAGGAGATCGCGGATCACGCGACGACGGCGAAGGAATTGTCGGAAATGCTGCGTGCGTATGCGCGTCAGCAGAACTTTGCGCGTGAAGTGTTCGATGTCGGCGACTTCCTGGGTTCGAAGCAGGAGCTGATCCGTCGCATCACCGGCGCGTCGATCCAAACGGAAATCCGTCACGGGCGCGATCTGCCCTACGTGAAGGTCGACAAGACCCAACTTGAGCGCGTGATCGTGAACCTCGCGACCAACGCACGCGATGCGATGACGCCGAAGGGCTCGCCGATGGCGCGCGACGGCAAGTTGATGATCCGCACATCGGTGATCGAGGCCGCGTCCGCGCGCGCGATGGGTCACACGCCGATGGAAGACGGCAAGTACGTGATGATCGAAGTCGAAGACACGGGCGGCGGCATTAAGCCGGAGCACGCGGCGAAGATCTTCCGTCCGTATCACTCGACCAAGGAAGCCGGCAAAGGCACGGGCCTTGGGCTTGCGACCAGCTACGGCATCATCAAGCAATCGGGCGGCTACATCTTCTTCACCTCGAAGCTGGGTGTCGGCACGACGTTCCGCATCTTCTTGCCGGAATACATGCCGACGCAGGAAGAGCTCGACGAGATCGCCGCGAAGGAACGCGCGTTGATCGCGCCGGTGCCGAAGGATGTCTCCGGCCGCGGCAAGATCTTGTTCGTGGAAGATCTGGTGCCAGTGCGCCGCGCGACTGTGCGCAATCTGAAAGAGTGCGGCTACGAGGTCGAAGAAGCGGGCGATGGGCAGGAGGCGTTGGACATTCTGACGGCCAAGCCTGGCGCGTTCGACATCATCATCTCCGACGTCTCGATGCCGATCATGACCGGGCCGGAGATGCTTGAAGAAGCCGACGCCTCGATGATCGGCAACGCCAAGGTGCTCTTCCTCTCAGGCTACGCGCCCGAGAGCTTCAGCGATCTGCTGGAGAAATATCCGGTGCACTATTTGAGCAAGCCGGTGACGATGGAGCAGCTGGTCGGGCGCGTGAAGGAGCTGCTGGCGGCGGCTTAATTCGCGATCCGTCATGACGAAAAAAGGGACCGCACTTGAAGTGCGGTCCCTTCGCATTTGTGAACTGCAGATGCGGGTGCGTTACGAACATCCCTCAACATTTTGAATGCTCGCGCCGCCGGCGTGGATGGCGATGACGCGGCCTTGGGCGTCGGTTTCGTAGCGGACGCCGCGGGCGTTGGTGTCTTGGATGAAAGCGCCTGGGGTGGCGGGTGCGCCGGTGGTCCAGACCGTGATGTACTCGGCGCCTTCGACGTATTTGTGCGGCTCGCTGTAAGCGGCCGAGCCGTAGGCGGTTTTGATTTCAGCGGCGGTGCTGCCGATGCCGAAGCCGCGATCGGTGCGGAGCGTCGTGTTGTTGCGCAGCGTGATGGAGGTCAGCACGTTTTGCTGGAGCATCACGAGCAGGCCTTCGGGCGCGTTGGCAGGGTGGAAAAGATCGCAGGCGTTCGGTTCGGCGCCGCCGACGGCGTTTGGATTGCCAGCTCCGACAGCTGCGGTGACTTCAGCGCGCGTCATGCCGACACGCAACGTGTTCCAACCTTCTGACGTGATGTCATTGGGATTGGCCGCGGGCGCGGTCGTCGTTGGCGTTTCGGTTGTTGCAGGCGGCGCAGCGGGTGTGCAGGCAGCGGCGAGCAGGGCGGCAATAGCGGCGGACGCGAGCAATCTCATGGAGCTTCCCTCATATGTTCGAGGTCCTGAACCACGTATTGCTCGCGTTGTTCCAAGTTCCCGGCGTTAGCGCGCCGCTTTGCTCAGCGTGTCGAATTCTTCGGCTGTGAGTTCGATGGCGGCGGCTTGAGTGTTTTCGTCCAAGTGCTTCACTTTGCCGGTGCCGGGGATCGGCAGCATGACCGGGCTGCGCTTCAGCACCCAAGCGAGCGCGATTTGGCTTGGCGCTGCGCCTTTGGCTTTCGCGATCTTGTCGAGCACTGAGCCTTCGCGCGCCAGATCGCCGGCGGCGAGCGGGTACCAGGGGATGAATCCGATGTTCTGCGCTTCGCAATAATCGAGCACGTCTTCGCTTTGGCGGCTGGCGAGATTGTAGAGGTTCTGCACGGTCGCGACGGGGAAGACTTTTTGCGCGGCTTTGATGTCGGCGACGCTGACTTCCGAGAGGCCGGCATGCGCGATGATGCCTTGGTCGAGTAGCGACTTCACGGCGTCGAATTGTTCGTTGGCCGGGACTTTGGTGTCGATGCGGTGGAGTTGCCAGAGCTTGTGTTGCTCGACGCCGAGGCGCTTCAGGCTGCCTTTTGCGTCGGCGATGAGTTTTTCGGGACGGCCGTCTTGGCCCCAATTGTCCGGACCGCCGCGGGTGAGGCCGCCTTTGGTGGCGATGAGCAGATTGTCGGCGTAAGGCGCAAGCGCTTCGCGGATTAGCTCTTCGGAGACGTGGGGCCCGTAAGATTCTGCGGTGTCGATGAAGTTGATGCCGAGTTCGGTCACGCGCTGCAGCGTGGCGATGGCTTCGGCTTTGTCTTGCGGTTGGCCCTCAAATGCCTTTGCCGGTGACGCGCATGGCGCCAAAGCCGAGGCGGTTCACTTCAAATTCGCCGCCGATTTTGAATTGGCCTGAGCGTGCGGCGAGCGTGTCGGATTGCGACATGAGCTTATGTCCTTGGATGGCGCGAAAGCACGCCGCTTGCACCGGCGTGTTTTCGTGTGCGTGGGAGGAGACGCCGGATGGCGTCAGCCGCATTTGGGAATGTGGCTGCGCTGCGGCAAGGGCGGGCGCGTGAATGTTTCGAAACAGCAGCGCGTGGCGCCGCGCTTCTACAAGCTCAGCGTGACGCCAATTCAAACACCGCCGCTTCAGTAGCGTCACCCTGAGCTTGTCGAAGGACGACGCCGGCCCGCGTTAGGTCATCCAGCGCGCCATCGCTTCGGCGACTTCGGGATCGTTGTCGGTGTTGAGGGCGAAGCTTGCCATGGCGTCCAGGCCGGGGGCGGCGCGTTTGTAGAAGTGCTGGAGTTCGGGGAAGCGCGCAATTTCGGTTGGCAGACCAGCGCGCGCTGCAGCGAGGGCGTCGACTTGTTCCGGTGTCACCGATTGATCGCGGCCGCCTTGGATGAGCAAAGTGCGCAGCCGTACGCGCGCGATCGCGGCGCAGGTATCGACGGCATCGACTTCGCGAATGTAGCTCAAGGCTTGTGGCGGCAGCGCCGCTAGACCCGCGAAGGTGGGGTTGGCGCGTGCTGCGTCGCTGAGCGGGCGTCCGGCGCGCACATCAGCGACGGCTGCATCGAAGGCGCTCATATCTGCGCCCGGAGTCATCGCGACGCTTTGGGAGCGCATGATGTCCATCAGGCGCAACGCTGGGCCGGAAAGGCTGATCATGCCGTCGATGCCTTCGGTCTCGCCCGCACACAGCAGCGATGCGACCACCGCGCCTTCGCTATGACCGGCGACGAAGAGTGGAACGCCGGGGGCTGCTTCGCGCAGACGCGCCACTGCCGCGCGCGCGACAACGACGCGTTCGTCGAAATGCTGATGGACTGCCGCGAGCGCGGGATCGACGGTCGCGCTTCCGGTGCCGGGGCCAATCTTCGCTTGGCGCATGGATGCGATGCCTAAGGCCGCAAGTTGGTGCGCGAAGTCGCGATAGACGTGAGGGCGCACATTCCAACTTGGGTAATCGCCGTCAGCATCGGAGAAGAGCGAGCCTGGCAGGAGCAGCACGCTGGCTCGTGTCGCGCCGGTGGGCTTGGTGATGCGCCCGGGTAAGCGCACGCCGTCGACGACAAGCGTTGCATCTTCTTCGGTCATGATCGTCTCCTGGGCGGCGGCTGGCGTAGCGAGGGCGCATGCGGCGGCGGCAATGAAGGTTCGGCGTTTCATTGCGCCGCTTTGAGGCCGGACCCAAGGGACGGCTCAAGCGCTATTTTCAGCGTGATGCAGGATCAAGCGTGTGCCTTATTGCGCTCTGCGTCCGGGGCCATATTTCTGCGGCGGGAGATATCGCCATGAGAAAGCTTGTTGTCGTTCAGGATGCGCCGCGCCCGCATTGGGTGGGGGATGGTTTTCCCGTGCGCTCGATGTTCTCGCCGCAAACGCATGGCGCGTTTCTGTCGCCATTCATTCTGCTCGACTATGCGCCGCCGACGGAGTTCGCGCCTGCGCCGCAGAAGCGTGGTGTCGGTGTGCATCCGCATCGCGGGTTCGAGACGGTGACGATTGTGTATTCGGGTGAAGTCGATCACCGCGATAGCACTGGCAATGGCGGTCACATTGGGCCGGGCGATGTGCAATGGATGACGGCGGCGTCCGGCATTCTGCATGAGGAGTTTCATTCGGCGGCGTTCACCAAGAGCGGCGGCACGATGGAGATGGTGCAGCTGTGGGTGAATTTGCCGGCGAAGGATAAGATGTCCCCGCCTGGGTATCAGGGTTTGCTGGATGCGGAGATCCCTCCGGTGGAGTTGGCTGATGGGGCAGGGCGCCTGCGCGTGATTGCTGGCGAGTACGCTGACGCGCGCGGCCCAGCGCGGACGTTTACGCCGATCAATATTTGGGATGTTCGTTTGAAGGCTGGCGCGAAGACGAGTTTCACGCTGCCGGAGGGCCATACGCTTGCTGTTTTGGTGCAGAGCGGTGCGGTGAAGCTCAATGACGCGGAGGTCGCGCACGATGCGCAATTCGCGATCTTTGAACGCGAAGGCGGCGCGATCGAGCTGGAAGCTCAGAGCGATGCGAAGGTGCTGATCCTGAGCGGCGAGCCGATCGATGAGCCGGTGGCTTGGTACGGGCCGTTCGTGATGAACACAGAAGATGAAATCTGTGCGGCGATCACCGATTTTAATGCGGGCAAGTTCGGAGACGTGCGGGCGTTTGCTTAGTGGCGTTCGTAGTGGTGGTGAAGAAGTTCGCCTTGTGCGTTGAAGTGGAAGGTCTCGCCAAACCCGCAAGTTGTTGGACTGCGGATGATCAATGAGTCGCCGTCTAGGGTCTCCGTTGCTCGCGGCACGAACGACACGCTAAACCCGCCATCATCGGCATCGTCAAAAGAGGCGACGAAGCAATCTAAGTTCTCGGGATGCCGCGCTTTGAATTCTTGCAATGCCAAGTTTGCGGGTTCGATCCACGCGATCGGCATACCGTAGAATGCATTGGCGGGCGGCTGAGCTGTGTCATCAGCAAGAGCTGGTGTGGCCAGCAAGGCTGGCAACGCAAACACCGCTGCTCGCACTAGCGATTGACCTTCGGCAGCCTGCGCGCCGCCAGGATCGCGAGCTTGTCGCTGGGCGGATAGACGACCACGCCGCCGTCGGGAGTCGTCACGAGCACCATGTTCGGATCTGGCTTCTGGATCGGTCCGACTGGGCGCGAGAGCGCGGCCGTCTTCACGCGGAACGAGCTGACGGATTCCAGCGTCGCTGGAACGTCGCCGCGCGGCGGAATGGGGGCCAGGGACTGAGCCATCCGAACATCCTCTCCGTTTCTCCCTCGAAATTACTTAACGCGGGCGGCGTTGGATAGCGCGCGCCTCAACGGTCGCTGCACCAGGGCGAAAATCGGTGCTTTCGGCGCTGCGATTTAACCCGTGGCGCGCCGAATCCGCGCAAACCAACGCCCGAGAAGGCGTTCTTGCCAGGTCGATGTTCCGCTTGTGTTCTCAGAACAAACGCGGTACAAATGATTCATCGGCGGCGCATGGGTCGGCGGCTGGTCTTTAGAGCTGGACTCGGGACCAAATGGAGGGCGTGAGAGATGGCATCGAAGCTGAAGCTTGTTGAGGAAGCTGTGGAAACGGACAAGCAGAAGGCCCTCTCAGCTGCCCTGAAGCAGATCGACCAGGCTTTCGGCAAAGGCTCGGTTATGCGCCTGGGCGAAAAGCCGGTTGTTGAGATCGAAGCGATCTCAACTGGCTCGCTCTCTCTCGATATCGCGCTTGGCATTGGCGGTCTGCCGAAGGGCCGCATCAGAGAAATTTATGGCCCGGAATCTTCGGGCAAGACGACGCTGGCGCTGCACTGCATCGCCGAAGCTCAAAAGTCCGGTGGCGTTTGCGCCTTCGTCGACGCCGAGCATGCGCTCGATCCGATTTATGCACGTAAGTTGGGTGTTGATCTCGACGACCTTCTGGTCTCGCAGCCTGATACTGGCGAACAAGCGCTCGAAATCACCGACACGCTCGTGCGCTCCGGCGCCGTTGATGTTCTCGTCATCGACTCTGTCGCGGCTTTGACGCCGCGCGCGGAAATCGAAGGTGAGATGGGCGACAGCTTGCCGGGTCTGCAAGCGCGTTTGATGAGCCAAGCGCTGCGCAAGCTCACCGCGTCGATCAACAAGTCGAAGACGCTCGTGATCTTCATCAACCAGATCCGCATGAAGATCGGCGTGATGTACGGCAACCCGGAAACGACGACGGGCGGAAACGCGTTGAAGTTCTACGCTTCGGTTCGTCTCGACATTCGCCGCACCGGTCAAATCAAAGAGCGCGACGAAGTGATCGGCTCGGAAACCCGCGTGAAAGTGGTCAAGAACAAGGTGGCGCCGCCGTTCAAGCAGGTGGAATTCGACATCATGTATGGTGAAGGTATTTCCAAGACCGGCGAATTGCTCGATCTGGGCGTGAAAGCCGGACTGGTCGAAAAGTCAGGTAGCTGGTTCAGCTATGATTCGATC
>JAPLOL010000066.1 GCA_026400735.1 Alphaproteobacteria bacterium
CGACCTCGCGCCAATTCCGCCATTTGCGGAAGTTGGCGAGGTTGTCGGCGCCCATGATCAGGGTGAATTCCACCCCTGGGTAGAGTTGCTTCAGCGCGCGCAGGGTCTGGTAGGTGAACGCGCAGCCGAGTTGCGCTTCCAAATCGGTGACGACCATCTTGCTGCCGTGCGCGATGGCGCGCGCCGATGACACGCGCTCCGCGAGCGGGCTCGATTTCGGCTTCAGCGGATTTTGCGGTGACACCAGCCACCAGATTCGATCAAGGCCGAGCTGTTTCAGCGCTGTTTCAGCCACGTGCGCGTGGCCGCCGTGCGCAGGATCGAAGCTGCCGCCGAAGAGGCCGATCTTCATGCCGGCATAGGCGAGGGGCAGGTCGCGCTTCATGGTCTGATCTGGCCGTCACCGTGGATGACGTATTTGAAGGTCGTCAACTGCTCGGCGCCAACGGGGCCGCGCGCGTGGAGGCGTCCGGTGGCGATGCCTATCTCGCCGCCAAAGCCGAACTCACCGCCGTCGGCAAATTGCGTTGAGGCGTTGTGCAGGACGATTGCGCTGTCGACTTCGCGCAGGAAACGCGCCGCGGTGTCAGCGTCTTCGGTGATGATCGATTCGGTGTGTTGCGATCCGTAGCGCGCGATGTGTTCGATCGCTTGCTCGATGCCGGTCACGACGCGAACGGAAAGCACTGGCGCGAGATATTCTGTGCGCCAATCTTCTTCAGTCGCCGCGTTCACCGACGTGATGGCGCGCGCTGCTTCGTCGCCGCGTAGCTCGCATCCTGCTTCGCGCAGCGCCGCTGAAATCTGGGGCAGGAGTTGGGGCGCGATGGTCTTGTCGATCAGCAATGTCTCCGTCGCGCCGCAGACGGCCACGCGCCGCATCTTGGCGTTGATGACTATCGCCTTTGCTTTCGCTGAATCGGCGGCTCTATGCACGTATGTATGACAGATGCCTTCTAGATGCGCGAATACGGGCACACGCGCTTCTGACTGTACGCGAGTAACCAAGCTTTTTCCGCCGCGCGGGATGAGCACGTCAATGGCGCCGTTGAGCCCAGCGAGCATCAGTCCGACGGCTGCGCGATCTTGCGTTGGGACAAGCTGGATTGCGTCTTGTGGAAGGCCGGTCTCGTTAAGTGCGGTGCGCAGTTCTTCGACAATCGCAGCGACTGTTGCAGCGCTATCTGAGCCGCCGCGCAGGATGACGGCGTTTCCCGAACGCAGCGCAAGTGCGCCGGCATCCGCCGCCACGTTCGGCCGGCTTTCGAAGATCATGCCGATGACGCCGATCGGCGTACGCACCCGCTGGATGCGCAGACCGTTCGGGCGCGTCCAGTCCTCGGTGATGGCGCCCACAGGATCGGGCTGCGCCGCGATGGTCGCGACGCTCTCGGCGAGCGCTGTGGCGCCGGCAAGATCTAGATTCAACCGATCGACCAAAGCTTCGTCGAGGCCGTTGCGCTGCGCCGCGGCGACATCCGCTTCATTCGCTGCGGCGATCGCTTTGGCGCGAGCCCGCAAACGCTGAGCGATCGCATGGAGCGCCGCCGTGCGCTGATCACCCGATGCGAGACGTAGCGCGTTGGCCGCGATGCGGGCGCGGCGGCCGATCTCCAGCATCTCGTGTTCGAGTGTGCTCATGGCTCACACTTGGGCGAGGTCATCGGCATGCACCAGAGCGGGGCCGGCGTCGTAGCCCAGTGTTTCAACGATTGTTGCGCTTTTCATCCCCTTGATGCGCGACGCATCGCTGGCGTCGTAACGGGCCAGGCCACGCGCGATCTCGGCGCCGGCGGCGCTGAGCACACGGATACAGTCGCCTTTCTCGAACTTCCCTTGAACGTCGGTGACGCCCGCGGCCAGCAAGCTTTTCCCAGCACGCACCGCGGTCGCCGCGCCATCGTCCACAACGAGCGCGCCCTGCGGCGCGAGGCTGCCAGCGATCCAAGCTTTGTAGGCAGCGCGCGGTGAGGCGTGCGGCAAGAACCACGTGGCGCGCGCGCCTGACGCGAGACGCTGCAGCGGATTGAGTTCTGCGCCTTTGGTGATCGCGACAGCGCAGCCGGCGCGCGTTGCGATCTTTGCGGCCTCTATCTTTGTGCGCATCCCGCCGGAGCCCAGCACGCCCGCGTCGCCAGCCATCGCGTCGATCGCCGGTGTGATGTCTTGAACTTCGGCGACGAACGGTGCTGACGAATCCTTGCGCGGATCGCGCTCGTAGAGGCCGTCTATGTCTGAAAGCAGCACTAGAACGTCTGCGGAGATCATCTGCGCTGCGCGTGCGGCGAGGCGATCATTGTCGCCGTAACGGATCTCGGCGGTCGCGACCGTGTCGTTCTCGTTGATGATCGGAATGGCGCCGAGGTGAAGCAAAGTCTCCAGCGTCGCGCGCGCATTGAGCCAGCGACGGCGGCGCTCAGTGTCGTCTGGCGTAAGCAGTGCTTGCGCGACGGGAATGCTGTGCCGCGAGAACGCTTCTTCGTACGCGCCCATCAATCGTGCTTGGCCTGCAGCTGCGGCCGCCTGCTTTTCGGCAAGCACGGATGAACGTTGCAATCCAAGTGCGCGGCGTCCGAGCGCGATGGCGCCCGAGGACACGATCACAACTTGCTTGCCGTTGGCACGCAGTGCCGCGACATCGTCCGCAAGCGCGGCGAGCCAAGTCCGTGCGGGGTCGCCTTCGCTATCGACGAGAAGGGCGGAGCCAATTTTGATGACGAGACGGTTCGCGTTGGCGATCCGGCTCACGGCGTCCAGTCCTGTTCAGGCTCCGCCGCGCGCACTTCCTCAACACGGCGCTCGCGCAGCATCGCGGCGACTTCGTTCAGGAGATCGCGCACACCAGCGCCGGAAACGCCCGAGACGATACGCACGTCTTTGCCGATCGCGCGCGCGAGCGCCGAACGCTTGCGGTTCGCTTCAGCGGGCGTCATCGCGTCGATCTTGTTGAGCGCCACGATCTCAGGCTTTTCCGCGAGGCCCGCGCCGTAGGCTTCGATCTCGTGGCGTACAGTGCGGTAAGCTTCGGTTGCGCTCTCGCCGGTGGCGTCGATCAGGTGAACCAATGCGACGCAGCGCTCGACATGGCCAAGAAAGCGTGTGCCAAGGCCGGTGCCTTCAGCAGCGCCTTCGATCAGGCCGGGAAGGTCGGCCATCACGAAGCGTTCGCTTTCACCAATGGTGACCACGCCAAGGTGCGGATGCAACGTTGTGAAAGGATAGTCGGCAACCTTGGGCGTTGCGCTCGATACGGCGCGCAGGAAAGTGGACTTCCCGGCATTCGGCAGACCGACAAGCCCTGCATCCGCGATGAGCTTCAGTCGCAACCAGAAAACGCGCTCTTCGCCTTCGAGGCCCGGGTTGGCGTGCTCGGGCGCCTGATTCACTGACGACTTGAAGTAGGCGTTGCCGAAACCGCCATTGCCGCCGCGCGCAAGCAACACGCGCATGCCCGGCTTGTTGAGATCGGCGATCACCGTCTCTTTGTCTTCGTCCAGCACTTCGGTCCCGGTCGGGACTTTCAGTATTGCGCTTTCGCCGTTGGCGCCGTGTCGGTTCTGACCCATGCCGTGGCCGCCGGTTGCGCCTTTGAAGTGTTGCTGGAAGCGATAGTCGATCAGCGTGTTCAGACCGTCAGCGGATTCGATCCAGACATCGCCGCCGCGTCCGCCATCGCCACCGTCCGGTCCACCAAACGGGATGAACTTTTCGCGCCGGAACGAGACCGCGCCCGCGCCGCCGTTGCCGGAGCGCACATAGATCTTGGTCTGATCCAGGAATTTCATGCCCTCTCTATATGCGGCGACGGAGCCAGAAGGAATGGGGGTTGCCGCAGAGCTGCCGCGCGGTTCAACGTGATTGGGCTCCTATGCCAACCGCACGCTCGGGCTGATGCCGGCAATGGGCGAAACCCTTCGCCGCGTTTCTCCTGGAGGGCTGGCTGACGGCAAATCTGGCAGCAGGACCGCATCGTGCACCTGATGCGCGCGTAACGCGCTAGTCAGTCTCGCGCCGCCAACGCAGTGAAACGCGTTGGTCGCCGTTGGTCAGGAAGCTGGTGATGAGCACAAGGCGCGGACGAATAGTCCATTCCACGCGCGTTTGGGCTTGGCCCAATCCCGTTCGACCGACTTCGACATAAACGTCTCGTGTCAGGTACACGCCGCCCGCGACAAGGAAGCCGCCATTCTCGTCCTGGCGCACATTGAAGCGATCAAGGCCGGCCGCTGCGCGCGCAGCGTCGACAAGGTCAAGTGAAGCGCGACCGGACAGAGCGGCCAAGCTCGCGGCGAGCTGGGCTGCTTCAAGCGCCGACAAATCTTCGACAGAGCGGCCAAACAGGATTTGCGGAAGGATTTCGTCCTCTGGAAGCGCCGGATCGGAGGAGAACGTGACCTCGGGATCGCGCGCAGTGCCGATCAAACGGATGCGCGCGGTGAGATCGGCGGTATCGCGGACGGCGGTGAGGTTGATGCGTGCATCTAGTGGGTCGCCGTCGAATTCGATGACCGCATCTTCGATCTCGAACGGTTGGCCTGACAGCGCGAGCGTACCGCGTTGCGCCCGCGCCGTGCCAAATACGAGCGGATGCGCTGACGTGCCGCCGAGGCGCATATCGAGCGACCATTCCGCGTCGACGCCGCGACCGCGTGTGAAGACGCGCCCCGGCGCCGTAACATTGACGTTAAGCGTCGTCGCGCCATTGCGGCGCACGGGTTGATCTTCCTCCAAAGGTTCATCGTCTTCGCCGGGGCGATTGACCTCGATGACGTCGAGCGTCGGGATGCCAGCCTGCGGGTTTGCGGCGATGTCAATGTTGGCTTCGACGATGTTGAGGTCGCCAGTAAGGGACGATGCGAGCCCGTTCCAGGCCAAAGTGAGTTCGCCGCTCGCCACCGCTCGCGCGTCCGGCCGGTCGGCGACGCGCATATTGTCGACGTCAACCGTGATGCTGCCTTGGCGATCGCTGACGCTGCCGCCAGTGGCGGTGAGGCGTCCGCCGCGCGGGCCTGCAGCCGTGAAATTCTCAATCGTGACGCCGCGCTCATCAAGCGCCACGCGCGCGTTGAGATCGATGAGGCGCACGCCGGTGAGCTTGTCTTCGAAGCGTCCGTTGACGATCTCCATGTGGCCTTCGCCGGAGAGATAGCCGGCGCCGAACTCGATCGTGCCTTCACCGTCGAGCGCGCCTTCAAGCGATTGGTCAGGCAGGCGCGCCGCCGCCCATAGGGACTCCGCCGGGCCGTGGACCGACCACGAAGCGCGGCCGCGACGTTCGCGCGCCAACGCAATGCGTAAGGGCGCTGCGCTTGTTTCCACGGGCGCGTCAGCTTCGAAGTGCGCAACGAGGCCGCCTGCGGACGTTGCATCGACTGTCGATGTCAATCGGCTTGGCGTCAAATTGCCGACGATGTGCATATCGAGCGTGTTGCGTTGGCGTCCCGAGACGCGCGCATCGTCCAACCGCACGTCCGCGTCGCCGCTGAGGCCGCCGCCACTGTTTGCAATCGAGATGCGTCCGTCGATGCGTCCTGTGGCGCGCTCTCCCCAGATGGCGGCAAGCGGGGCGAGGGGCGCGTCTTCGATCTGCGCCGAGCCTGTGAGCGCGCGCCCACGTTCTTCCCAGTTTGCCTGCACAACGCCGTCGCCGACCGCGACGTTCACCACGGCCTGCGTGCGCCGCTCGCTCCAATCGATCGTGATCGGTGCGCGTGAGTAGATGGGAGAGTCGGCCAGCGTGCCGCGACCTTCAACGCTCGCTGCTTGCTCATCCAAATTGATCGTCGCAGTGCCGCCGAACGCGAGCGGCGCTTGCCGCAACCGGCCGCGCAGGTCGAACGTCGTGGCGATGGCTTCGAGCGGGCCTTGTGCGTGCAGTGTCGCGGCGCGCACGCGCAGTTCGCCCGCGCGGGCGTCCGCGATGTTTGCGTCGAGAAGGATGGTCTCAGGGGTAAGCGTGAGGTCGCCGGCAAGGCGGCCTGTGAGGCCGGGCACGAGCCCATCGACGGCGCCGTTGACGTCGAGTTGCGCTGAGACCCCTTGGCTTGCGAACTGAGCGGAGCCTTGCGCGGAAAGCGCGCCCCATTGTGCATCCAACGCGTCCAGCGCCAACGCGCCGCCACCAATGGCAACGTTGGAGCTGGCCGTGAGCGCGTGACCCGAAGCAGCGCCGTTGACGTCCGCGTGGCCGACATAGCGATTGCCGTTCGGCGCGAGCGTGAAGTTGAGTACGGGTTGTTCAACCACCACACCGCCGGCCGAAAAGCTCGACATCGCGGCGCGCATCGCAAGCGAAGGGCGTGAGATGCGGCCAGTGAGGTGACCCGTTGCGTCGATTGCGCCGTCGATTTCCGCGCCGCCAAGATCGACGGGGCCACGCGCGCTTGCCTCTAGTGCGAGGTTCGCTTCGCCGCGCACGATGCGTCCGGTGGCGCCGGCGCGCAGATGTTCACCTTCGACGCGGGCATAGGTGACCGTGATGCCGCCATTCTCGTATCGCATCCGCGTGTCGATTGTCGGCGATGCGCCAAGCAGCTGTGGCACGACGGTGGGTGTACCGGTGATACGCGCGCCTTGACCTTGCGCTGTGATCGCCCAAGCGCGCGCGGCGGGCTCGCCGTCCCGGAACGCGCGCCATTGGCCGCCGGCCTCGCCGCGCAGATCGGGCACCAGAGCCTCCAACCTGCGGGCCCGCCACTCGCCGGAGAACTCGCCATCTTCGCCATTCACCCAGCCTTGCGCGCGGACAGATATGGCGTCGCCGGCGAGTTCGGAGCGATTGAGCTGAAACCGATGGCGGCGGCGGTCGTATTCGAGCGATGTGCGCAGACGCGCATTGGCAAACAGAGGAGCCGTTTGTTGCGGCGCGCGCAGATCAGCGTTCAGTGTAAAGGCGCGGTTTGTGAGCGCCGCTTCGATGGGACCTGTCAGGCGTGTTGTTTGGCCAAGTGCATCGATTTGTTGCGCGTCCAGATTGGCGCGGATTGCCGTTGTGCCGCGCGCGCTGCGGAGCTCGCCTTCAAGCCTCGCTGCGCCAAGCGGAAATGGCGACTCGCGCGCGGCATCGGACAGCCGATTTGTTGTGGCGACGATGCGGGCAGGGCCATCAAGGGCGCCGTCTTCGTCGAGTGCGCCATTCAGATCAACGGCCAAGAACGGCGTCTCGCCGTGCGCGACGAATGTGCGTTCTTGTGCGCGGCCGGTGACGTTGAAGCTGACGCTTGGTCCGATGCGTTGCGCGAGGGTTTGGAGTGCCGGCAACGTGTCGAGTTGAACTTGACCTTGGATGGACCAATCCGACTGGGTCCAGTCGGTGCTGCCGATCAACAGCTGCCTTTGGCCGGAAACAGCCTCGAAGTGCGCATTGCCGCGAACAGTATCTCCTTGCCCGATCGCAGTTGCATTGAGGCCGTGTTCGCTAACGCCAAGAGCGCGCGCGATGACGGCGCCCGGCGCGCTGTAGAGATCAACGCTCAGCGCATAGGTCTCGCCACCGTGATAAAGTGCGATCAAACGATCATCTTCAGAATCGAGGCGGCGCAGGGTCAGATCGACGGAGCGCAGCGCTTCATCGCGCAAGTCGAGGGACAATTGCGCCGAGAAGTCAGCGACGCGGCCGACGACCGGCTCCGCCAACGACAGGTGATCAATTGTCAGGCCGTCGATGACGACATCGAACGAGCGACCCGATGGCGGTTTGGCGTCCAGCAGCGTCGGTTGGCGCGCGATTGCGATTGAGTTGGCGTGGGCTGCGTGGAGCCGCACTGTGCCAAACAGCACATCTTGCGGCGACCAGTTGAGTTCGACGTCGTGCGCTTCGATCCAGACGCCGTCGTCATCGGCGATCGTGACTGTCCCTGCGCGCAGATCGCCCAACCAAGAGCCGGTGACGTCATCGACTTTGATGCGGCCCAAACGCCAGATACGCACGCCGTCGACCACGTGATCGACAACCAGGTGCGCTGCAGGGCCGACGCCGATCGCTGCGCCGGACGTGAGCAATACGCCGCCGCTGGCTAGGGCCCACCAGCGTTTTCGGCGCCGCGGTTTGGGTGCGTCTTCGCTCAAAACGCCTGGCCCAGGCTGATGTAGAGCGCGAAGTCGCTGCTGCTCTCATCTTCATCGAGCGGGATTGCGAGATCGACGCGGAGCGGCGCGAAGCCGAGATTGTAGCGCGCGCCGATGCCGACGCCCCAGCTGAGATCCGTTGCTTCACTCCAATCGTCGAATGCGGTGCCAGCATCGACGAAGGCCGCCGCGCCCCAACGATCATCAAAGCGCCAGCGCGCTTCAAACGAACCTTCGAGCTGCCCTTGGCCGCCAGGTGTAAGGCCCAGTGCGTCGCGGTCCTTCGGATAGATCGAGTTGTACTCGTAACCACGCACCGAGCCGCCGCCGCCGGCGTAGAAGCGCCGATCTGGCGGCACGTCATTTGGATCGCCCGTCACGGCTTCGAGCCAGCCAACGCGACCGCGCGCGGCGAGCGTGAGGCGATTGTTGGCGCCAAGTGTTTCGTATGCGCGGCCCTCGGCTGTGGCGCGCACGAAGCCCAGTGTTTCGTCGCCAGTCGAAACCGACGGCTCAAGGCGGAATTCGGTGATCGAGCCTTCGAGAGGATCGAGCGTGAATTGAGTTGTGTCATGACGCCAATCGCCAAACGCCGAGAGCACGATCGCGTCGCGCACGGTGCCGATGACGTCGTCGTATTCGTCGGCGGAGAGGCGCACGCCGTAGCTTGTCGCGGTGCGCAGGCGCGTCGATGCATCAACCGATGCAAAAAGCGCGACGCCTTGACGTGTATATGCCTCAAGCTGCTCGCGGTCGGCGGATGCGCCCCACGTGGCCGCATGCCCAAGCCCCGCCGCGTGGGGCCGGGTGAGCGAAACCGTCAAGCCTTGCTGCATCTCGGCGAGCGTCGCGCCGACAGAGAGTGAGTCCGCGCGTCCGGTCAGGTTGCGACGCGTCCATTCAGCTTGCACGCCAGCGCCTTCAGTCGTCGAGTAGCTGACGCCGAGTTCGTAAGCGTTTCGCTTTGCCGGTTCGATCGCGACAACAACGTCGCGAAGGCCGTTTTCGCCCGGTGGCGCGAGCGTCGTAGTCGCGAGCGAAACAGCGCCTGTCGATGTCAGATCGCGACGAAGTCTCGCCAATGCTTGCGGCGAATAAACTTCGCCCGTTTGCCAATTTTGCAGATCGTCCACGAAACCTGGCCGCAGGACGCCGCCTGGCTCGGCGCGTACGTTGCCGAGGTGAGTAAGATCGCCGGCGTTGAAGCGAAACTGCGTGGCGACTTCGCCGCTGGTATGATCCACAACGACGCGACGATCCTGCGCGGTCGCGTCGGCATAGCCATTGGATTGAAGCGCGGTGAGTGCATCGCTCTCAGCTTGCAGCACCGTGGCTGCGCGCGCGGGATCGCGGCGGCGGACAGTGGCGATGGCTTCATCGGCCGCGTGTGTAGCTTCAGCGTTTGGGGCCTGGCCGTCGTATGCGACTTGCGGATCGGCAAACGTGAAACGCGTGCCGAGTTCGATGATGAGGCGTGCGGAAGGCGGGTTGTCGGTCGCTTCAGGCGTGACGGTCGCGCCGTAATAGCCTTCCGAACGCAGCCACGCCAAAGCCCGCGCTGCTGCTTCTTCGGCGATACGCTCTGCGTCGAAGAGACTTTCCGGCGGATCGCGGTCCGGCAAAAGTTCAAGAATGGCGCGGCGTGAATCGTGATCGGCGCCATCGATGACGACAGGCGAATCCGCCCATGCGGGCGCCACCACGGGCAAGCCGATGGCCGCGCACAGCGCGGCAGGAAGGATCGGGAGGCGGCGCATCGCGAGTCGTAAAAACCTGACGAGCGAAGGTCGCCGCGCGGCGGTGAAGAGGTCATAAACCATAAGCGCGGGTCCACACCCCGCGCCCATGCAAAAACAATCATCAAATCAATGGGAAGGACAGTGTGAATGGCGCCTTGCTGAAGCTTAACCCCAGGGACCGCGCTTTCGTTCGGGCGCTGCGCTCCACGGACCGCTCGATTGTGTAGTCGTTGGTCGACCGAAACGGCGCGCCAGATCCATCAGCGCCGAGATGCGGTTCTTCGTGTTTGGGTGCGTCGAAAACAGATTGTCCGTGCCGCGACCAGAGAGGGGATTGATGATGAAGAGGTGCGCCATTGCTGGATTGCGCTCGGCATCTTCATTGACGCGATTGCGCGCGTAGCTCTCGATCTTCTGCAGCGCGCTGGCGAGTGCTTCCGGTTCGCCGCCAATCTCTGCGCCGATGCGATCGGCTTCATATTCGCGTGCACGGCTGATCGCCATTTGCACCAGCGAAGCCGCGACCGGCGCCAAGATCATGATCGCGATGCCGGCGATCGGATTGCGGTTGCCGCCGAAGAAGAACGCGAAGTTGGCGAGCATGCCGACGGCGCCGGCGATCGTCGCGGTGACCGTCATCGTCAGCGTGTCGCGGTTTTTCACATGCGCGAGTTCGTGCGCCATGACGCCGCGGATTTCCTGGCGCGAGAGCAGGCTGAGGAGGCCGGTTGTCGCTGCAACGGCGGCGTTTTCGGGATTGCGGCCGGTTGCGAATGCATTCGGCTGCGGGTTGTCGATGATGTAAACTTTCGGCGCTGGCAAACCTGCGCGCTGCGCCAACGCTAATGTATCTTCAACGTACGCGCGCACGCGCGGATCAGGGTGACCGGGCTGCACTTCCTCAGCACGGAAGTGGCGGAGCACCATCTTATCGGCATTCCAGTAGGCGAAAAGGTTCATTCCCGCCGCGACTGCCAGCGCAATCACCATGCCGCCAGTGCCGCCCACGAGGTAGCCGACAGCGCCAAACAGCCCCGTCATCGCCGCTAAAAGAATGTACGTCTTGAGATGGTTCATACTTCTCCTCACTTGAGAGAAGATATCGAGAGCCGTACGCTGAGGTTCAATATGGCAGATGAAGCTCAACCGCCGCGCGCACTGTCGCCGGAAGCGCAACGCGCGCTCGCTGAAGCAGAGGAACGACGTGCTGCTGCGGCCGCGGCGGAACAAACCAAAGAGGTCGGCGGTCCTGCTGGACCGGAACCCACGCGCTATGGAGATTGGGAACGCAAGGGCATCGCCAGCGATTTTTGATTAATGCGCGCCGCGCCCAAGCGAACTTCGCGCGCGCATGGCGAAGCAACTTCACCTCCGGGCCCGCGTGCGCGAAGCTGCCGCATTCTATTCTGGAGGAAGTCCATGCGCGTGCGCGCGATCCTTGCGGCTTTGATGCTTGTTGCAGCGCCCGCGATGCTAACGCCGACAATGGCTTTCGCCGACGGCATCGAACGTCCGCAGCGGCCGCGCCGCGTGCGGCGTCCTCCGCCGCCCCCGCCGGCACCGGCGCCGGTTCCGCCGCCCGTGGTTGAGCGCACAGGTCCGGAAACCGTGACGCTGTCCAACTCCTTCTTCGCCAGCAGCGGCGGTGTTGGCGCGGACATTGGCGTCGGCGGCTCGTATTCCAGCACGACTGTCATAATTCGCGGCAGCTCGGCTTCAGCCTCTGCTTTTGCGTTTGCTTCGGCCAGCGCCAGCGCCCGTGGCGGTGGCCGAGGCGGCCATGGCGGCGGCGGTTGCGGCTGCCGTTGAGGTAACCAAACCACAAGGTCCCAGGTTCATTACAGGTGGTGCGCGAGCATTTTCGCCACCACAGGAAAGGGCGTAAACGCGCGGCCCACCGGGCTTAACGTTTTCCGCCCGAAGGGGATTTCTCTCATGGCGCAGGCCCCGGCCGCAGCGCCCCAACCGAACAGCTCATCGAACGGCGCCGGTGGTGGCGGCCGCGCGCGCGCGG
>JAPLOL010000069.1 GCA_026400735.1 Alphaproteobacteria bacterium
TGACGCGTCCCAAAGGTTGTCCCCGACCTTTGAGAGCGCGCCTGGTGCGGCGAAAGACGCCACACCGATGCGACCGGCTTCCACACCGGCCACGCGTATTGCGCCGTCGCGACCGATCGAAGGGCTTTCGCCCTGCGGATCGAGCACAATCGGCGCCCCCCCGGAGGAAAGGACTGCGCGACCATCGCTGGTCATCAGTCGGCCATCCCCCGATAACGTGAACGCGCCATCGCGCGTGTACATTGTGGCCCCGCCGGGGCCTTGAACCATAAAGAAGCCGTTGCCTTCGAGCGCGACGTCGAGCGGATTGCCCGTCATCTCGATCGGGCCTTGCTCCATGTAGTGAACGATGCCGATGTCACGAACGAAGCGGATTTCGCGCGGATCTTCGTCCGCGTGGGCGCTGGTCTGATCTGCTTCTTCGAGCAGCAGGCCGTCAGCCTTGAAACCGTTGGTCGAGAGGTTGGCCAGATTGTTGGCGGCAACGTCCATTCTGCGTTGCATGACGCGTTGCGTCTGCAGGCCGAGCATGAGGGCGTTATCCATGGCGGTTAACTACGCAAGGCCCGTGCCAATGCTTAATGGCTTGATTTTCAAGGGCCGTAGCCCAGCGGCATGGTGAACGTCAGACCCGTTTCTGCCGGGCGGGCGGCAAGTTTTGCCGGTTATTGAGAGCTTCTTAACCACGTCGGCCCACGAAGGAGGTGGGTTAACGCGCGAGCGATTCACGTATGTTCGGCAAAGGCAAAAAGAAGAAGGGCGAAAAGCCCGAGGCAGACACTGAAGCCGAAGGCGCAACGCCGCCGGCTGAAGGTGAAGGTGGCGAGGGCGCGGAAGGCGAAGCGCCTGCCAAGAAGAAGATGTCGGGCAAGACCCTCATCCTCTTTATTATCTTGCCTGCTGTGTTGGTGCTTGGCGGCGGTGGCGCGGCTGCGTTCCTGCTGCTCGGCGGTGGCGGCGGCGAACAGCACGCGGAAGCCAACGCCGGTCACGGCAAGGAAAAGGGCGGTCACGGTGAGGAAGAAGGCGCGGGTGAAGCCGTGCCTGGTCCGAACGGCACCACAATCATGCATGGCGACGACGTCGTGTTCGTGACGCTGCCGGAAATGCTGGTGAACATCCAAGGCCCGGAAGGACGTCCGGCCTATTTGAAACTCAAGCTGACGCTTGAAGCGCCGGACGATGAGACGGTGACGGCGCTCGGCGAGCACATCCCGCGCGTGACCGATCAATTCAATGGCTTCTTGCGCGAGATGCGCACGGACGATCTCTCCGGCTCGGCCGGCGCCTACCGTTTGCGATTGGAGCTCTTGCGGCGGGTGAATCTTGTGATCGCGCCGATGCAGGTCAACGCCGTGCTCATTGAAGAGATGCTGGTGCAGTAATGAGTGCCGAACCAGCAGCGGCTGACGATAAAGACTGGTCGACCGGCGAAGCCGCCAATGACGATGGCGGCGGCGGAAGCAATGAGCGCATCCTCAACCAAGACGAGATCGATAGCCTTCTAGGCTTTGGTCTCGGTGAAGATGACAATTCAAGCCGCACCGGAGTGCGTGCGATCATCAACTCGGCGCTGGTCTCGTATGAGCGCTTGCCGATGTTGGAAATCGTCTTCGACCGCCTCGTGCGCTTGATGACGACGAGCTTGCGTAACTTCACCAGCGACAACGTTGAAGTCAGTCTCGATCAGATCAGCTCTATTCGCTTCGGCGACTATCTGAACTCGATCCCGCTGCCGGCAATTATTGCCGTGTTCCGTGCGCAGCAGCTCGATAACTTCGGGTTGGCCACAGTCGACTCATCGCTGATCTATTCGATCGTGGACGTTTTGCTTGGTGGACGCCGTGGCGCTGCCGCAACGCGCGTCGAGGGGCGGCCTTACACCACGATCGAGCGCACGTTGGTCACGCGCATGATCGAAGTGGTGCTGAATGATGCGCGCCAGGCGTTCGCGCCGCTGACGGAAGTCGATTTCACGCTCGACCGGATCGAGACAAATCCGCGCTTCGCTGCCATCGCGCGCCCGCCGAACGCGGCGATCATCGTGAAGCTGCGCATCGATATGGAAGATCGCGGCGGCAAGCTTGAGTTGCTGCTGCCGTACGCGACGCTCGAACCGATCCGTAAAATGCTGCTGCAGCAATTCATGGGTGAGAAGTTCGGCCGCGACAATATCTGGGAAGGTCACCTCGCCAGCGAGTTGTGGGCGACCAAGCTCGAAGTGCGCGCCGTGCTCGATGAGCACAAAGAGCCCTTGCGCAAGGTGCTCGATCTCAAAGTGGGCGACACCTTGATGCTCGATAGCCCGCCCGATGGGCCGATCGTACTCAAGTGCGGCGCTGTTGATCTCAGCATCGGGCGAGTTGGCCGCATGGGCCACAGCCTTGCGGTGCGTGTCGAAAAACCAATTAGCGTGGCCATGCAACAGGCCGTGATGAAACTAGGAGGCGGAAAATGAGCCCCATCACTCTGGTACTCGAAGGCTTGCTCGCGGTGATGCTCGCGGCGTGTCTTTATTACTTTTGGCGTCTGGATCAGAAGCTCGGCGCGCTACGCAGCGGCCAAGATGGCGCGCTGCGTGCTGCAGCAGAGCTTGGGCAAGCCACTGCGCAAGCGGAAGCTGCCGTGCGCGCGATGCGCTCGACGGCGCAAGATGCAGGACGCGATTTGCAAGCACGCATCAATGATGCGCGCGCGACGGCGGATCGTTTGGGCTTGGGCGCGGGGCGCATGCGCTCTTCGGCTGACGCCGGTGCAGTTCGCGGCAGGGTGTAATGACCAACAAGCAACCGGCGAAGAAGGCAGCAGCGTCTGTTCGGCTCATGCCGGCGGTGATGGTGACCGTCGCCGCTGTGCTTGGTCTGAAGGCTGTCGCGATGGCGGAGGGTGTCGCCACAACCGTGGCGGAAGCCGGCCACGAAACAACTGCTGAAGCGCCGCCGACGACTCCGGGTGCGGCAGTTGGCGCAGCCGCTGGTGCGACTGCTGCGCAATGCACGACGCCGTCGCTCGCCGAAATGGCGGGCTTGAGCCAAGCCGAAGTGCAGGTGCTGCAAGCGCTCGGCACGCGCCGGCAAGAACTCGACGCTCGGGGCGAGGCGATCGAGACGCAAGACGGGCTGATGCTCGCGGCGGAGCAGCGTCTGAACGAACGGCTCGCAGAGCTGCGCACGCTTGAGACGCATGTGAACGATTTGCTGGGGCAACTGGATGAGGTGCAGGAGCAACGTCTGCGCAGTCTCGTTGATGTCTATACGCGCATGAGGGCCAAAGATGCCGCCGCTGTGTTCGATGGCCTCGATGATGCGGTGCTCGTGCAGGTGGCGAGCCGCATGCGTGAGGCAAATCTTGCCGAGGTGATGGGACGAATGGAGCCGACGCGGGCGCGGGCGTTGACGCAGATGCTCGCTGACCGTGCGCGACCGCCGACGGATGGCGGCAATCTCATGAATCGTGCGCGCGGCAACGCGCCTGCAGCTCCTTAAACTCGCGCTTAACCGCACTCGGAGAAAATTAAAGCACACTTAACGCATGAAGGCTTTGCGCTCCCCATTCGCCATCGCGGCTGCTGCCGTGATTGCTGCGCCACCTGCGGTGGCGCAGCCGATGCAGCTGACGCCGCAAGCGCAGACAGAGCATGCCGAAACACAGACGGCGCCACCCGTGCCGCCGCCTGCTGCGACAACGCCGGCGGCTTCTACAACTGAAACACCAGTCGATCTGCGCGGACCGAGCGGCCCGCTGCCTAGTGCGATCGATATTGCACTGACGTCGCCACCATCGCCGCCGCCACCACCCGCACCGCCGCCACCGCCTCCTGCAGCTCCACCGCCGCCACCTCCACCGCCGCCACCACCTCCGCCGCCGCGCATGGTGGCAGTGCCGGACGCGACGGTGACTGTCGGTGCGCAGCAGGACTTCACGCGCCTCGCGTTCCGCTTTGCCGGGCCGACGACGGTGACGCCGCTGCTGCAAGGCAGCCGCTTGGATCTGCGCTTTTCGCGCGCGGCCGATATCGACATCGCCGAGCTGCGCGCTTCGCCGCCGCGCTTCGTGCGCGAAATTCGCCGCGTGAGCGCGGCTGGTCAGCCTGTGCGTCTGCAACTCGTGCTCGACGCGGGTGTGCGCCAGCGTCACTTCGTTGATGGCGATCGCGTTGTTGTCGATCTGTTGCCGCCGGAAGGTGGCGCGGAGCAAACGACTGCAGCCAATGGTGAGCGCAGCAATGCGCCGGCGCCTGCGCGTCCGCCTGTAACAGGTACTGGGCGCGTGCAATTGGTTGAGAACGCCAGCGACACGCGCATCACGGTGACGTGGCCTGCTGCGGCGCGCGCGGCCGCGTTCCGTCGTGGTGAAGCGATCTGGTTGGTGTTCGACGCGTCGGGCCGCATGGATCTGAGCGGCGTCAACCGCGTCGGGCCGCGCCACGAAGATATTCAAGTTGTGCAGGGGCAGGGCATTATCGGTCTGCGCGTTCCAGCGCCGCCTGAAGTGCAGGTTTCCGCCAGCGCCGATGAAAATGCGTGGACGTTCACGCTGTCAGCGCGCGCAACGCCGGCCGCGGCCGCGCAGCTGACGCGTGAAGTCAATCCGGACGGCCGTGGCCGTATGACGGTGCGTTTCGGCCGTGAAGGTGTGGTGCGTTGGATCAACGACCCGGAGATCGGCGATCGCATTGCGGTGGCGATGCTCGGCGGGCCTGCGCGCGGTGTTGATACGCGTCGCGCCACACTTGAGGCAGCGATCCTTCCGACGGCGCACGGCGCAGTTGTTGAGCCACGTGCGGACGATGTCTCCGCGACTTATACGGATGGGGTGCTGACCGTGTCGCGCGGTGATGGTTTGATCGCGGCAGCGGCGCCAAACCAATCAGAACTCGCGGCTGATGTTAGCGCGGCGATGATGGAGGATGGACCTGGCGGTACGCCAATGCACGCCGAGGCCGCGGCCAATTTGGTGCAAGTGCGCCAGCGTATCGATGAGCTGACGCGCCGCGCCGCCGAGGAGGGCGTGCAGGAGGGCGCGCCTGTCGAAGCGCGGATGGCGCTTGCGCGCTATCTGCTTGAGAACGAATTTGCGCCTGAGGCGCTTGGCGCGTTGCGGATCGTAGCTATCAATCAGGGCGAACTGGTTGAGATCGATCCTGAGTATCGTTTGTTGCGCGGCGCGGCCAACGTGATGATGGGCCGCGTGAATGCGGCTCAAGCGGATCTCACGGCTTCGGCACTGATCAACAATCCGTCGGCTGCGTTGTGGCGCGGGTACTCGGCGGCGCAACAGCAGAATTGGGCTGATGCGCGGCGTGAGCTTGAGCGTGGCGCTGGCGGTTTGGAAGAGCACCCGCCGGCGTGGCGCGCGCGTTTCCAGATGGCGCTCGCTGAATCGGCGATGCAGCTGAACGACTACGCCGCGGCCGAAGCCGCGGCGCGCGCGGCTGGCGCTGAAGCGCCGGATCAAGCGTTGCGGTTGCAGGCGCGTTTGATGGAAGCACGCATTGTCGATGCGCGGGGCGACCCAACGCGCGCACTGACGATGATGGATGAGCTGAGCCGCACAAACGACGAAGAAACGGCGGTGCGCGCGCGCGTGCAGGCAATACGTATTCGCCGCGCCACTGGCGTCATGCGCGCGGTTGATGCGGTTGAACCGCTGGAAGCGTTGCGCTTTCGCTGGCGCGGAGATTCAACTGAGCTGACGATCGTCGGCATGCTCGGCGAGACCTATTCCGAGCTGGGCCGCTGGCGCGATGCGCTTGCGACGATGCGGATTGCGGCTGATCGTTTCCCGACTGATCCTGCTGCGCGCCAATTGCGCGCGGATATGTCGACTTTGTTTGAGCGACTCTTCCTCGATGGCGAGGCCGATCAGCTTGAGCCGATCCAGGCGCTCGGGCTGTTCTACGAGTTCAGTGACCTGACGCCGGTTGGACCGAATGGCGATCGCATAGTGCGCTTGCTCGCGGGGCGGCTTGTGCATGTCGATCTTCTGGAGCAGGCGGCGCAATTGCTGCAGCACCAGGTGGATGAGCGTTTGCAGGGGGTCGGCAAAGCGCAGGTCGCGGCCGATCTCGCGGCGATCTATTTGATGGATCACAAGCCAGATCGCGCGCTGGTGGCGCTGGCTGGTTCGCGTCAGCCGAACGTGCCGCAAGCGTTGCAGGCGGATCGCCGTCTGCTCGAAGCGCGCGCGTTGCTTGATCTTGGGCGCCTCGATGGCGCGACAGAGCTGGTCGAGCGCGATCGCAGTGAAGATGCGCAGCGTGTTCGCGCCGAGGCTGCGTGGCGGGCGCGCGATTGGCAACGCGCGGCGGTTGAGTTGCGGACTTTGCTTGCGGCGCGCAATCGCTCACAGCCGCTGGATGAGCACAATCGCCAAGTCGTGCTGAGAACGGGCGTGGCGTTGACGCTTGCGGGTGATGAGCCGGGTGTGCAGGCGCTCTATCGTGAGTACGCGGGCGACATGGCGAATACGCCGGAAGCGGATGCATTCGAGGTTGTCGCGGCTGGCATTAACGCTGACGGGGCAGCGATCCGCGACGTCGCGCGCGCGGTGGCGCGCACGGATCTCATGGGCCGCTTTATCGAGCGCATGCGCACGCGCATGACCGAGCAGGCTGCGCAAACCGCCGCGAACCAGCAAACACCTGCAACGCCGCCGGCGCCAACGACACCGCCAGCGCAACAAGCGCCTGCGCCGCAGGCAGCGGCGCCCAACAATCGACCGCAGGCTGCGGCTGGCGCTTAAGGTTAGCGCGCGAGGAACCGCGTCACCGTTGTTTCTGCTTTACAGGACGCGCGACTGTTGGCGTGATTGCGCGCATGGCGGGTCCAATTTCCGTGATCATCCCGACGCTGGATAGCGCGCGGCATTTGCCGCGTGCGCTCGCGCCGTTGGTTGATGGGATGCAGGAGAGCCTGATCCGCGAAGTGATCGTCAGCGACGGTGGCTCGCGAGATGAGACATTGGAGATCGCCGATGCTGCGGGCTGCACGCTCGTCTCAGGCGAAGCCGGACGCGCCAAGCAATTGCTTAACGGCATCGCGCGCGCCAAGGGCAAGTGGCTGCTGATCCTGCATCCGCAAACGGTGCTCGCGCGTGGCTGGACTGAAGAGGTCGGACTCTTTTTGCAATTCAACGAAGCGCGTAAACGTGCGGCGACGTTCAAGCTGGCGTTCGACGATAAGTCGGCGAAGGGCCTGCTGTTTTGGGCGCGCTTGCGGGCAAACGTGATGAAGCTGCCGCATGGTGATCAGGGACTGCTGGTTTCGCGCTTTTTGTATGATGGCCTGAGCGGCTATCGCGATGTCGCGAACGAGGACATCGATCTGGTGCGCCGGATTGGCGGCAAGCGATTGGTGTTTCTTGATACGGAAGCTGTCACCAGCGCTGACAAATATCGCTATGCGCCCAATGCCGCTGCGAGCGTTGGCATGATGGCGCGCTATTTCCTGGGCGCAGATCCCGTCGAGTTGGCGAAGCGCTGACACAGAGCGTGGCGCCGCGCTTCGACAGGTTCAGCGTGACGCCAATTCAAACAGCGGCCCTCAATAGTCGTCACCCTGAGCTTGTCGACGGGCGACGTCTGAAGCGCTAGCGCTGTGCGGTGCGCTGATCGAGCGGCGTGTAGAGCGCGGGGCCGCCGGCGGCGAGGCGATCCATCTCTGGCGTCGGCTGGCCGTAGCGTTTGCGGCAGAGGGTCAGGTGCGAGAGTGAGCGCTCGGCGTAGTCGCGGCTTTCAGCGCGCGGCATCATTTCAAGCACGAGCAGCGGATCTAGATCGGCGGGTTGCGTCGCGAGCCAACGTGAGAGCCAACCGGGGCCACCGTTGTACGCAGCGAAGACGCGGCCGAGATCGCCGTCGTTGTGAAATTCGGTCATGAGCCAGGTCAAATAGTCTTGGCCGAGACGCATATTGAGGCCTGGTTCAAACAGAGGCGCTGGTGCGCGGCGATAATTGTGGCTGCGATCCATGTCGCGTGCCGTTGAGGGCAGCAGCTGCATCAGGCCGCGTGCGTTCGAAACGCTGACGGCTTTCGGGTTGTAATAGCTCTCTTGGCGCACGATTGCGTAGAGCAGCGCGCGATCGAGCGAGAAGCCGTTCTCTGGTTCGAACGATGTTGTCGGGCAGAAGCCGGCTGCAGTGTCGCGGCCACCGTATTCGGCGGCGCGCAGTTGCGCGGCTGGCGCTTGCAATGAAATTGCGAGCGCGAGGAAAGTGCGGTCGTCGGCCGGATCGATATCAGCGTGTAGACGGCGCATTTCGGATTCGACTTCCGAGAGGCGGCCGAGTTGCGCCAGCGCGGCGGCGCGGCGTGCGGCGGGGTAACGTTCGATGAAGCGCGTGACGGAATCGTCGGTGATTTCAGGCGCGGTGAATTCGAGTGAGCTGTCGCGGCCGAGCTGGGTTTCGGCGAGTTGGCCGTAGAACGTCCATGGGCGTTCTGCTGCGGCTTCGAGGTGCTGTACAACGCCTTGGGTCTCGCCGGCGGCTAGGCGTGAGCGTGCGGCCCAGTAGTGAACACCGGCGCGAGCCCAGCCGCCGTGGTTCGGCCATTGCGCCGAAGCTTCGAACTGGCGAACCGCCTCGGCGTAGTCTTGCATGCGATAGGCGATGAGGCCGAGTTGCCATTGCGCTTGACCGCTGCGTGGACCGTCCAGTTGGGCGTAGGCGAGAGCGCGTGCGCCTTCTAAGTCGCCTTGGCCGATACGTTCGTGCACGCGCTCAATGGCGACGCGGGCTGATGCTGTATCGCCGGAAATTGCAGGCGGCGTGCCTGGAAGACGGCGACCGCGACCTGCTGTGGGCTCCGGTGCGTGCGTGCCGTTGCGGCGAGCGCGGCGTGAGCGCGAATCCATCGCGCGGTCGTAGACGGCGGGCGCCATGCCATAGTCGCCGTAGCGATTGAGCCAGCTGGTGTAGTCGCTCCAGCCGGCGCGATACGAACGCGAGAGCAGCATGCGGCCCCGGACGGCGCCGTCGAGCACGTCGTCGTTAGCGCGCGAGAGTGCTGTGCCGACGCCGCGCCAATTGCCGGAATCGATGGCGGCGAACGCGTCGCGATAAGCGGCTTCATCTTGCTCGCTCAGGACGAGGATGCGCGGCTCGGCGTGCGCCACAGGGGCGACAACGGCGGCAACAGTGAAAGCGGCGAGGGCGTAGCGGAACGTCATCGGAGCTCTTCTTTAGAACTGGTTAGGGATGAGCCCCTCGCGCCACGCCCAACTCTTCGAGCCAAGCTTCGGCGAGCAGCAAATCCGCCCACGCCAACCGCTTCTGCTGCGGCTGACGCAGGAGATATGCGGGATGAAGCATGACCATGGCGTTGACGGGCGCCTTTATCCCCTCACGCGTGTATTGGAGCTTCCGGCCCCGGAGCTTCATGACTCCGTCCTCGCGCTTGAGGACGGTCTGTGCCGCGGCCTTGCCGGTCAGGATCAGGAGCTTCGGCTTGGAGAGCTCGATCAGACGCTCGACGAAGGGGAGGCAGGAGAGGGTTTCGCCGTCTGTGGGATCGCGATTGCCCGGCGGGCGCCAGTAGATCGTATTTGAAATCAGCACGTTGGACTGGCGATCGAGGCCGATCGCTCCCAGCATTTTGTCGAGCATCTGACCCGAGCGGCCAACGAAGGGCTTGCCTTGCTCGTCTTCGTCTTTGCCGGGGGCTTCCCCCAGAATGAGGACCGGGGCGGCGTCGATGCCGTCGGAAAATACGGTATTCCGAGCCGTCGCCTTGAGGGCGCAGCCGTTGAACTTATCCACAGCCGCGCGGAGCTCGGCGACGGTCGAGGCCCCTGCGGCCAGCGCCTTGGCGGTGTTTACAGCGTCATCGGCGGGCTGAAGCTTGGCTTTGGGCTTTGCCTTGGGCGTCGGCGGCTGGATCTGGAACGGCTCGCGGGCCAACGGCGAAGGCGCTGCAGTGCCGCGCGCGGGTGAGGCTGTCGCGGCCTTTGCTGCGAACACGGCCTCCGCCTCATCCATGTCGACGCCGGCTGCGCGCCAGAAGGCGAGCAGCGCGCGTGCGGCATCCTGCGGGGCGGCGGTCTCCATGGCTCTGTTATGAACGGACTCGGTCGAATCGCCAAAGCGACGCGGGCAGCTTGCACCTCATCGCAACCGCTTTGATAAACGTAATGAACAAAGTGAAGGGATGGAAATGGCCGAAGAAGCCCCTCAGCGCGAAGCGATGGAATACGACGTCGTCATCGTCGGCGCGGGGCCTGCTGGCCTTTCCGCTGCGATACGGCTGAAGCAACTCGCCGCCGCTGCTGGAAGCGAAGTGAGCGTCGCGGTGCTGGAGAAAGGCGCGGAAGTGGGCGCGCATATTCTCTCGGGCGCAGTGATCGATCCGTGCGCGCTGAACGAACTCATTCCGGACTGGAAGGAAAAAGGCGCGCCGCTCGAAACGCCGGTGACGGACGACCAGTTCAAAATTTTGGGACCGGCGGGCGCGGCGTCGCTGCCGATGTTCCTGATGCCGCCGCTGTTCAACAATCACGGCAACTACATCGTCTCATTGTCGAACGTGACGAAGTGGTTGGCGGCGCAGGCTGAAGAGCTTGGCGTTGAGATTTATCCGGGCTTCGCTGCGTCGGAGGCGCTTTTCGATGAAGCGGGCGCGCTGAAGGGCGTTGTCGCTGGCGTGGTTGGCATCGCCAAGGATGGCCACAAAAAGCCGGATTATCAGCCTGGCATGGAGCTGCACGGCAAGTACGTGTTCATCGCTGAAGGTGTGCGTGGTTCACTGGCGAAAGTGCTTCAAGCGAAGTACGGGCTCGCGGATAAATCGCAGCCGCAGAAGTTCGGCATCGGCATCAAAGAACTTTGGGAAGTGCCGAAGGAGCAGCACAAGCCGGGTTTGGTGCTGCACACGGTTGGTTGGCCGCTTGATGACAAGACGGGCGGCGGCTCGTTCATGTATCATTTTGGTGATCGCCAAGTGTACGTCGGCTACGTCGTTCACCTGAACTACAAGAACCCATACATCTCGCCGTTCGATGTGTTCCAGCAGCACAAGCTGCATCCGGAAATTCGTACGCACATTGAAGGCGGCAAGCGCATTGCGTATGGCGCGCGCGCGATTACCGAAGGCGGCTTCCAATCGGTGCCGCGTTTGGCATTCCCAGGCGGCGCGCTGATCGGGTGCTCGGCCGGCTTTGTGAACGTACCGCGCATCAAGGGCAGCCACAACGCGATGAAGTCGGGCATGCTCGCAGCGGAGGCCGCGTTCGACGCGCTGTCGCACGGGCGCCAACGCGATACGCTTGAAGTTTACGATGAGAGTTACAAGACGAGCTCGATCCGCAAGGATCTGTTCGGCGTGCGTAACGCGAAGCCGATGCTCTCACGCTTCGGGACGTTCTGGGGTGGCGTTGTCGGCATGGCGGACATGTGGACGACGACGTTGCTCGGCGGCTTCTCGTTCTTTGGCACGCTAAAGCACGGCAAGACCGATGCGGCGTCGACCGGGAAGGCGAAGAACTTCAAGCCGATCGCGTACCCGAAGCCCGACGGCGTGCTGACGTTCGACAAGCTAAGTTCGGTGTATTTGTCGAACACCAACCACGAGGAAGATCAGCCGGCGCACCTGACGCTTAAGGACCCGACCATTCCGATCCGGGTAAACCTCCCCGAATACGCCGAGCCGGCGACACGATATTGCCCAGCTGGCGTGTACGAAGTGCTTTACGACGAGGCAGGGAGTAACCCGCGGTTCCAGATCAACGCTCAAAACTGCGTTCACTGTAAAACCTGCGATATTAAAGACCCGAGCCAGAATATAAATTGGGTGACGCCCGAAGGCGGCGGCGGGCCGAACTACGCCAACCTGTGAGCTTGCATCCCGCGAACGCGGGAGAAAGGGACGAAAGAATGCGTTGGGCCTTACTGGCGGCGAGTGCTGCTGTTGCCGCGATCACCGCGAACGTGTCTTCGGCGCAGGAAGTAAAGCGCGAGCCAATCGCGCAGCAGGGCGCGAGCCGGCCAAGCGAGGACAGCGGCGTGGCGCCGGTGGCTGCGTTGCGTGTCACTGCGCCGCCGAACGCTGCCGCCAACCGCACATACGACACACCCGACGCGGCGTTGCTTGAGGCGGATGTCGACTATCTCGTGCGTGAGGGACATCGCGCTGTCAGCCGCAACGAGCAAGATGGGCTTTGGTACGCAGCGGCGTTTGCGGACGATCTCGCGGCAGGCCGCTACGCCGATGCGCGCACGGTCTTGAGCAATGCACCGGGTGGGCTGAACGGCGCGTTCGCCGACATGCTCGAACCATTCTTGATCGCGGCGGAAGGACATGTTGATCGCGCGGTCGAGCGGGTCGATTCAGGCGGTGACAATCTTCCCCAGCCTTTGCCGGAGGTGGCGCGCGCGCTGTTGTTTGAATCTGCGGGACGCTTGCCGGAAGCGGCGGCGGTTTATTCGCAGATGATCGAGCGTCTCGATACGACGCCTCCGGGCGACGCAGAGCCCCAGACCAGTGAAGAGTTCGATCGTATGCTGAGTGCTGGGCGCATCAGCCACGCTGCGTACCGCGCGGCGTTGGTTTCGCACCGCCTCGGGCGCACGGAAGAAGCGCGTCGTTATTACAATATTGTGCTTGGTTACGAGCCGCGCTCGATCGCCGTGACCGCGAACCTAGCTCGCCTTGCAGCGGGACAGCCGCCGCTGGAGCAACCGCTGACGGCGGTCACCGCTACTGGCCGCTGGATGTTGTTCGTTTCGGAATTTCTCACGCAGGCCGAAGCGCTTTCAGCGTTGATCGCCCAGCGTGAGCCGACGCAAGGGTTTCCCTCCACGTCTGGCACGGCGTTGCTGCAGATCGGTACGCTTTTGACCACCGATGCTGATGATTGGCGTCTCACTGCCGCGCAACAAGCGCTGCAAGCAGGCGGGGTCGACGGCGCGCAACGCATCGTCGATCAGATCCCGGCCACGAGCCCCTACGCGCCGGACGCTGAGATTTTGCGCGCGTCGATTCAGATCGAGCGTGGGCATGACACGGAAGCGGCGGCCGCAGCGGATCGTGCGCTCGCAATTGCCGGCGATCGGTGGTCGGTTATTGCGGCGGTTGGCGATGTCTATCGCCGCATCGGTCACCCCGATCGCGCCATTCCGGCATTCGATCGCGCGTTGACGTTGGCGCAAGACGGCAAGGATCGCGCGGACGTGCTTGGCTGGCGCGCTTATGCGCACCGTTTCTCGGGCAACCTAGCGGCTGCTACAGCCGACATGCGCGCGGCGTATCAAGCCGATCCGAGTGTCGATACGCGGCTGCTGTACGTCACCATCCTGATGGATGATCCGGCCGCTTGGAACGACGGCATCGCGATGGCGCGCTCGCTCTTTGCCGAGCAACCGGATTCGGTGATGCGTCTCAACGCGCTTGGCTACGCGCTGATCCAGCGTCCGCAAGGGTTGGAAGAAGGCTATCGCTTGTTGTGGCGTGGCTTCAATTACGGCCAGATGGATTATGCCGTCATCGATAGTTTGGGTTGGGCGTATTATCTTTACGGGCACTTCGATCAAGCGCGCGCGCTGGTCGAGCGCGCCAACGATCTCTCCGCCAACGATCCAAACTCGGAGATCCTAGATCACCTCGGCGACATCTATTGGCGCTTGAACCGTCGCGACGATGCGCGCGCAACTTGGCGGCGCGCGATGGATGCGCGACCGGACGCCATTCGCCGCCGCGAAATCGAGCAGAAGATATCGCGTGGGCTGACGACGCCTGCGCCGCGCCAGCAAACCTTGCCGCAAGTCTCGTTGCCGGAAGGTCCAGCGCAGCGGGACGATCTCTAAATGCGCGGTCTCGCCGCGTTGGCGGCTGGCTTAAGTCTGGCTGCGTGTGCGACGGCGCCGGCGACCCCTGCGCAGGACTCTCGCGCTTACGCTGACTTCCTGATCGGACGCGTTGCGAATGCGCGGTCTGATCATGCAGCCGCAGCCGATCGCTACTTCGCCGCGCTAGCGCGCAATCCCGGCGATCAAACGCTCGTCGAAGGTGCGCTGCTTGCGTCGCTCGCTTCGGGCGATGTCGAGCGGACACGCCGCGCGGCGCGCATGGCCAATGGCGACGATGCGCCTGCGTATGCCTACATCGTGCGCGCGGCTGACGCACTCACCTCGCAGCGTTACGCGCAAGCGAGCGCCGAGCTCGAGCATGTGCAAGGCACTGCGTCCGAGGAATTGCTCGCGCGCATGGTGGCGAACTGGGCGCGCGCTGGACAGGGGCACGCCGGCGACATCGCGGCAGATCTCGCTCCGCTCGCGACGATCCGGCCCTATGGCGGGCTCTTTGCGTACCAGCAGGCAATGGTGCTCGATTATTCTGGACAACAGACCGAGGCGTTAGCCGCTTATGATGTAGCGTCGCGCGGCGGGCTTTGGTTGCCGGGTGGTGTTGCGCGCCATGCCGATTTGCTCATGCGGACCGGCGCGCGCGATCAGGCGTTGGCGTTGCTCGCTACGGACACCAATAGCGGCAATCCCGCGCTTGCTGTGATGCGCGCGCAGATCGAGGCGGGACAGCCGACCACGCTTGAGCGCCTTACGCCGGCGCGTGGCGCTGCCTCCGCTGTTTACGGCATGAGCGCGATCTTCCGCCAAGAGCATGACAATTCCAACTCTCTCGCGTCGCTGACGCTGGCGCTGATGCTCGATCCGGGATTTGATGGCGCACGCCTTGCGTTGGCGCAGCAGCAATCTGAGCTCGGTCACATCGATGTTGCGCGGCGTATGCTCAGGGAAGTCAGTTCGACGTCGCCATACGCCGACAGCGCGCGCACGCTTGAAGCGTGGATGGTTTACGATAGTGGCGATCAAGACGGCGGCATTGCGCTGGCGCGGGCCGTGGCGGAGTCGGGCGACTTTCGCTCTCGCCGCACGCTTGCCGATATGTATCGAAACTCGAGCCGCTTTGCTGAAGCGGAGCCGATCTACACTGAGATCATCGCGGCGCAGCCCAATGATTGGCGCCCGTATTTCTCGCGTGGCGCAGCGCGGGAGCGGCTTGGCCGTTGGCCTGAAGCAGAGGCGGATTTTCAACGCGCCCTGCAGCTCTCGCCGGAGCAGCCGGATGTGCTGAACTACCTTGGCTATAGCTGGGTCGATCGCGGCGAGCATTTGCAGGAGGGGCTCGCGATGATCCGCCGTGCGGCGGAGATCCGGCCGATGTCGGGCGCCATCATTGACAGCTTGGGCTGGGCGTACTTCCGGATGGGTGATTATTCGCAAGCTGTCGATTGGCTCGAAGCGGCCGTGCGGCTTGAGCCTGCGGACGCGACGCTGAATGAACATCTGGGCGATGCCTACTGGCGCATGGATCGCCGCATCGAGGCGCGGTTTCAATGGCAGCGGGCTCTCACGTTTAGTCCCGACAATCCTGACGCGATCCGCGCCAAGGTCGAAAACGGCCTACCTGCTGAGCCCGCGCCCCGGACGGTCAACCGATGAGCGTGCGCGTCTTCGCTCCGGCGAAGATCAATCTTACGCTTGAAGTCGGGCGCGCGCGTGCGGACGGATATCATCCGCTGCAAAGCGCGGTGGTGTTTGCAGGCGAGGGTGATTGGGTCGAGGCGCAGGCTGCTGACGCTCTGACGCTTACAATAACCGGGCCGTTTGCGCCCGAGCTTGAAGCGAACGAAAATAACCTGGTTTTGCGCGCTGCTCGCTTGCTGGATCCGGCGCGCAACGCTGCGCTTAAACTTGAGAAAAATCTTCCCATCGCGTCGGGGATTGGCGGTGGCTCGTCTGATGCGGCGGCGACGTTGTTGGCGCTGAACGAGCTATGGAATCTCGGTTTGTCGCGATCTAATCTGTCAAAGCTTGCCGCCACGCTCGGCGCCGATGTGCCTGTGTGTGTGTACAAGCATCCTGCCTGGATATCTGGTGTCGGCGATGCAGTGACGCCGATGCGCGCGCCGACGTTGCACGGAGTTCTGGTCAATCCTGGCAAGCCGCTATCGACGCCTTTGGTCTATCGCCGCTTTGATGAGCTAGCGCTAGGCGCGGCGTTTAAAGCGCGCGGCGCCAGTGACTGGACGCGCGCCGACGATGTCATCGAAGCGGTGACGCGCCACGGCAACGATCTTGAGGCGCCCGCTGTGGCGCTTATGCCGGAGCTGGACGACGTGTTGAGCATTTTGCGCGCAGACGCTCGCGTGCTCTGCGCTGGGCTCTCGGGCAGCGGTGCGACCTGCTTTGCGCTCGCTGGAGGCGCCCAAGAGGCGAGCGGCGTCGCGGCGGAACTCGGCGCACGCAACCGTGACTGGTGGGTGCGCGCCACGACCTTTGGCGGCGCTTGACCACCGGCTACCGCCTGCGTTAGCCCCGATGAAAGAGGCGGCTCGTGGTGATCTTTGACCTGGCAGTGGTTGTCGCCGTCGCGTTTATCACCAGCCTCATTGTGTGCCGCGCCATGATCTGGATCGGCCCAGTCGATGCGCCCAACGAAGAGCGCAAGCAGCATCGCGCGCCGACGCCGACGAGCGGCGGCATTGGCATTGGCGCGGGCTATGGCGCAGCGATGCTTGTTCTCAGCCTCTATTCTGTGGAGTGGCGCCATCAGGTCAGTCCGCAGGGCGTGTCGATGCTGTGGGTCTCCGCGCTATTTGGATATCCGCTGTTGTTGATCGGCTTTGTCGATGATGCGCGGCGGCTGAGCGCCGGGTTTAAGTTTGCAATCTATTCGGCGCTCGCTGTCGCTGCGGCTTGGCTCATGGGCGTGGTCGATGAAGTGCCGATCGGTAGCGTCGTCGTGGTGTTGCCGTTCGTGGTTGCATTGTTTGGCACGGCTCTCTGGGTGTTCACGCTGCTGAACGTCGTCAACTTCATGGATGGCGCAAATGGCATGGCGATGGGATCGGTGGCGGTTGGGCTCTGTGTGCTGAGCGTCATCGCGCTGCAGGGCGGGTCAATCGGCGGCGGCGCCATCGCGTTGTGCGGCGCTGGGGCGCTGGCGGGATTCTTGGTTTGGAATTTCCCGAGTGGGCGATTGTTCGCAGGCGATTCCGGGGCGCTGTTCGCGGGCGCGCTGGCCGCATTTGGGTGCCTGATCGTGATTGCGCGAACAGGGATGTCGCCGTTGATTGCGCCGATCTTGTTTTTTCCGCTGTTGGCGGACGCATTGCTTACTTTGTTGTACCGCGCGCGCCGGGGTCGCTCGCTGTTGGTGGCGCACGCTGAGCATATTTATCAGATCGCGATTATCTCGGGCTGGAGCCACGCGCGGATCGGCATTGTGTATTGGGTCGCAATGGCGGTTTGTGGCGTGATTGCCTGGTGGGTCAATCGTGACGCCGGACATATCGCACCGGCTGCGGCCCTCGCGGCGCTGGTTATTTTGGCGATTGGGTTGGACGTCGCGGTGCGTCGCCGCGCTGAAGCACTGGGCATTCTCAAACGCTAAATCGCAAGATCGAACATTGACGAGAGCCGCGAGCGTTTGTATATAACCGAAGCGTTATGGAAAGAATTGGTTATGCACGCGTCGGAACGTCTGGACCTTACGTTTTCGGCGCTCGCCGACCCGACGCGGCGCGCGATTTTGGCGCGGTTGGCAACGGGCGAGGCGTCGGTCCAGGAGCTTTCAGAGCCGTTTGAGATGAGCCAGCCGGCAATTTCTAAGCACCTCAAGGTGTTGGAACGGGCGGGGCTGATCTCTGTCGACATCGACGCGCAGCGGCGTCCGCGTCGGTTGGAGGTGAAGCGTCTGGAGGAGGCTGTGGTGTGGATTGAGCGCTACCGCGAAATCTTCGAGCAGAATTATCAGCGCCTCGATGCGTTGCTTGAAGAGCTGCAGGCCAAGCCTGCGAAACGCAAAAAGAAAAAAGACTGACGCCATGTCGGCGATGCTTTCGGTCGCTCGTTCCTTGAGTGGGCGACCCAACATAAAATCCAAGGAGAGAGAAATGTCCATTGAAGTCACGCAGCCGAGCGATCGCGAAGTTCGCGTCGTGCGCACGTTCAAAGCGCCGCGTCAGCTGGTTTGGGACGCGCATACCAAGCCCGAATTGGTCAGCAAGTGGATGCTGGGACCTCCGGGTTGGACGATGCCGGTGTGTGAGATGGATGTGCGTGCTGGCGGCGCTTATCGCTGGCGCTGGCGTAGCGTGGAGGGCGGCAAGGAGTTTGGCTTCTTTGGTAAGTTCATCGAGGTGAACGAACCTAGCAAGATAGTCCACGAAGAGAATTTCGATCCGGGCGATATGGGTGGCCCGATGTCGAGCGAGCCGGCGATCATTACGACGCTCTATGATGAGCACAACGGCGTCACCACGTTGACGATGACGATGCGGTTTGCGTCGAAGGAAGTGCGCGACGCGGCGGTCAGCACTGGCATGACCGATGGCATGGAGATCGGCTACGCGCGTCTCGACGACATGTTCAGACAAGCGGCGTGAGGGAGACGACGATGCCTATCGACGTCACCCAACCAAGCGATCGCGAGGTTCGCGTCGTTCGTACATTTAAAGCGCCGCGCCAATTGGTTTGGGATGCGCACACGAAGCCCGAGCTGATGCGGAAATGGTGCTACGGATATGAAGGCTGGAGCTTGGCCGTCTGCGATATGGACGTTCGCGAAGGCGGCAAGTACCGTTGGCGGTGGAAGAGTGCCGCAGACGGCAGTGAGTTTGGCTTCTTCGGCACGTTCAGCGACGTCGGGGCGCCGTCGAAGCTTGCGCACGATCAATACTACGATCCTGGCGACATGGATTACGACATGCCCGTTGGTGATCCCACGCTCATCGCGCTCGACTTCAGCGAAGCGAATGGCGTGACGACGCTGGCGATGACGATGACGTTTGTGTCGAAGGAAGCGCGCGATCAGGCGGTCTCCACTGGCATGAGTGACGGCATGGAAGTTGGCTATGCGCGTATCGACGACATGTTGGCGAAGGCGGCGTGATGTCAGCCAAGGATGCGGACGCCTATCTTGCCAAGTTGAGCGCTGAAAAGCGCGCGACGTTGGAGAAAGTGAGAGAGGCGATCCGCGCCGCGGCGCCGGATGCGGAAGAAGGGCTGAGCTACGGCATGCCGGCTTTCATTCTGGGCAAGCCGATTGCGGGCTACTCTGCGAGCGCGGCGCATTGCTCGTACTTTCCGATGAGCGGCGCGATCACGGCGCAGTTCGAGGATGAGCTGGCGAAGTATGAGGTCAGCAAAGGTGGCTTCAAGTTTGCGATTGGGAAGCCACCGTCGGCGACGTTGATCCGCAAGCTGGTGAAGGCGCGGTTGGCGGAAATCGAGACCGCGAAGCCAGCGAAGAAGATTGCGAAGAAAGTCGCTGCTTCAGACGGGGAGGTCGCTGCTTACCTGAAAGCGTTGAAGCATCCGCTGAAGAAAGAGATCGAGGCGGTGCGGCTGATCATTTTGGGCGTGAGCCCGGCGATCGGCGAAGGCATCAAATGGAAGGTGCCGAGCTTTCGGACTGAGAAGGAATGGTTCGCGACGTTCAATGTGCGCTCTCAGAAGGGCGTGCAATTGGTGTTTCATCTGGGCGCGAAGACGCGGCCGGATTTGAAAGCGTTTAAACTGGCTGATCCGAATGGGCTGATGAAGTGGCTCGGCAAGGATCGGGCGATGGTGACGCTTGGGGCTGGGCGCGATATTCCGGCTAATCGCAAAGCGCTGGAGGCGATTGTGCGGGCTTGGATCAGGCAGCTCTGATGGCGGCCAAGAAGAAAACCGTGCCGAAGAAGGCGGCGAGACCTGTGGACGCGAACGCGCTCGTCGCGGAGCTGAAGCGCAACGGCTCGCCGCAATACAAGGCCGACATGTCGGCGCGCTTTGGCATGGTCACAAGCGCGCCTGTTTTTGGAGTGGCTGTGGGCACGCTGCGCGCTATCGCTAAGCGCACTGGGTACAATCACGCGCTAGCCGAAGAGCTTTGGGCCACAGGCATTCATGATGCGCGCATGCTTGCGACGATGATCGATGATCCGGCTGATGTGACGCCGGCGCAGATGGAGCGCTGGGTCAAGGACATGGACAATTGGGGCATCGTCGATACGGCGTGCTTTCACTATTGGGATCGCTCGCCACACGCTTTTGCCAAGATCGAGAAATGGTCGAAGTCGAAGGATGAATTCGTGAAGCGTGCGGCGTTTGCGCTGCTGGCGAGCTGCGCGCTGCATAAGCAGGGCACGGATGAGCAGATGTTGCGCGGGCTTGAGTTGATCGAGCGCGAGGCGCGCGATCCGCGCAACTTTGTGAAGAAGGCGGCGAATTGGGCGCTGCGGGCGATTGGCGGGAAGAAGAGCCCGAAGCTGCGCGCGGCGGCGCGCGAGTTGGCGGAGCAGCTTGCGAGTTCGGACGATGCGACGGAGCGGTGGAACGGCAAGGACGCGATGCGCGCCTTTGCCAAGGGAGATAAGTGATGTTCGAGAAGGTGGCCTTCACGATGTATGCGATCGAAGATCCAGATCGCGCGCGCGATTTTTACGAGAACACGCTTGGGCTAAAGATCGGCAATAACGGCGCGCACGGCTCTATTCGATGGATGGAGTTTGATCTGCCTGGTGGCGGGTGTTTGGCGCTTACGAATGCGACGGGGCAGAAGCCTGGAGGTGGCGGCACGATTGCGCTTGAGGTGATGGATCTCGATGCGGTGATCGCTGACCTTAAAGCGAAGGGCGTCACGTTCCGGAGCGATATCATCAAAGGGCCGCGCTGCCGGATGAGCAACATCCTGGACAGCGAAGGCAACGGGATCGTGTTGCACCAGTTGGATCACAAGCACTGAGCTTGCGGCGCGGCTTAGTAAGCGCGCTCGACCACAAATTCCGGCAGCGCTTCGAGCGCTTCGCGGTAGGCGTTCGCGGGTAGTGCTTTCAGGGCATCGCGCGCGGCCTGGGCGTGAGCGCGGGCGGCGTCGATGGTGAGCGCGATGGCGTTGTGGCGCTTCACGAGGGCGACGGCGCGATGGAAGTCATCGTCGGTGCGTTCGCCGCCGACGACGCGGCGCCAGAAGGCGCGTTCGGTTTCGTCGCCAGCATCGCGGGCGAAGATGACGGGGAGCGTGACTTTGCCTTCGCGGAAGTCATCGCCAGCGTTCTTGCCCATGGTCTCGCTAGCGCCGCCGTAATCGAGGGCGTCGTCGACAAGCTGGAAGGCGAGGCCGAGTTCGCGGCCATAGGTTTCGAGCGCGGTTGCTTCGGGGCCGGCACGGCCAGCTGCGACTGCGCCGGAGCGTGCGGCGGCGGCGAAGAGCGCGGCCGTCTTGGCGGCGACGATTTCCATGTAGCGTTCACGCGTGGTCTCGGCGTCGTTGGCGGCGGCGAGCTGCATCACTTCGCCTTCGGCGATGACGCTGGCGGCGCGCGCAAGAATGTCCAAGACTTGGATGTCGCCGGTTTCAACCATCAGATTGAAAGAGCGGGCGAAGAGAAAGTCGCCGACCAGCACGCTGGCCGAATTGCCCCATACGACGTTTGCGCTTTTTTTGCCGCGACGCATCGAGGAGACATCGACGACGTCATCGTGCAGCAGCGTGGCGCTGTGAATGAATTCAACCGCGGCCGCCAGTTTGCGCGGGCCGTCGCCGCCGCCGCCGACGAGGCGCGCTGCGGCGAGCGTGATGAGCGGACGAATACGTTTGCCGCCTGCGTCGATCAAATGCGCGGCCAAATTCGGGATCGTGCCGACGGGGCTTGCGAGATATTGATGGATGATCGCGTCAACGGCGGCGAGATCTTCGGCCAAAAGCGCTGCAAGCCGGTCCACCGCATGGGGGGCGCCGGACTTCGTCTTGGCTGGTTTGGCCGCCGGTCCCAACAGGCTCTCTCCGCTTGACGTTCCTGTTATGATCAAACGATGGTGGGGCATGACGCGCGGGTCAAGCTAGGTTCCACTGGTCGCGCGGAAGGGTCGCACAGGCTTTATGGCCGTTTTCGAGACAACCGAAGACACGCTTCTCAATGGCCGCATTCGTATCCGCCAACCGGCGCGCGGCTATCGCGTCAATGTCGACACACTGCTTCTCGCAGCCGCGATTGAAACAAAAGATGGCGCACGATTGATGGAAGCGGGCTCCGGCGTCGGCGCCGGTCTGCTGAGCATCGCGATACGCAATGAGAACGTGACACTGGTCGGAGTCGAACGCGATCAGAACATCGCATCGATCTCACGCGAAAATGTCGCCGCTAACGCGATGATGCATCGCATCGAAATCGTAACAGGCGATGCACTCGATCGCACGTTGCAATTGGGCGTGTTCGACGGCGTGTATGCGAACCCGCCTTTCGATGACGAAGGCGAAGGTCGCGCGCCAGCAGAGTCGCGGCGCTATGCGCATGTCTCTGATGCCTCGCTTGATACCTGGATCGCATCGCTCGTTGATCGCCTGACGGGCGGCGCCGCTCTGACGATGATCCATCGCGCCGCGAAAATGCCGGAGATTTTGGCGGCGCTCGATGGGCGGCTGGGCGGCGCCGAAGTTATCCCCATTCGGCCTCGCGAAGGGGAGCCTGCGGGCCGGGTTTTGGTGCGCGGCCGGAAAGGCTCGCGGGCGCCATTTCGGCTCTGTCCGGAACTGGTGCTGCATGATGCTTCGGGAGCCAAATACACGCCCGAAACTGAAGCGATTTTGCGGGGCGAGGCGCTCATCAGCTTCGGCTGATTGACTCTCCAAAGCGGGGCAGTCAGGAGTGCCCATAACGGAGCCGCCCGACGCGAGTCGCGCATTTCCGGCCAGACAAGCGAACCCCGTGGGAGAGAGCGCCGAAGATGCGCCCCCGAAGGAGCAACCGCCCCGGAAACTCTCAGGGAACCGGACCGCGGGGGGATGAACACGCTGGAAAGCGCTGCGCTCAAGGGCGCGCAGCCGCCGACGGAGTAAGCCGCGAACCAAATGCGGTGAATCTCTCAGGCGCCAGGACAGCGGGGGCTGCGTGCCATTTCGCACGCGCCACGCGTACCTGGGACAAACATGGCCGAAGCCGGATCATCACCACCAAAGAAGTTGCCGCTCGATGCGATCTGGCGCGCGCGCACGTCTAAGTTCGGCGATTTTGCCGGCTACGACATGCCGCTGCAGTTCGAGGGTTTGATCCCGGAGCACAATTGGACGCGCACGCATGCGGGATTGTTCGATGTCTCGCACATGGGGCCGAGCTTCTTTGCTTTGCCGAAGGGCCACGGGCTTGAGGGCGATGAAGCGCACAAGAAGGTTGCCTCGCTGATCGAGCGATTGGTGCCGGCGGACATTCAGGGTCTGAAGCCCGGCCAAGTCCGCTACACGATGATCACAAACGAAGATGGCGGCGTGCTCGATGATTTGATGATCGCGCGTCCAGCTGAGCCTGGCGCCGCGGGCGATCTCTACATCGTCGTCAATGCTGGCTGTAAGCATCAAGACTGGGCGCTGATCGAAGAGGCGACGAAGGGCGAAGCCAATCTCGTGCGCGCTGACGATCGCTGCTTGCTCGCGTTGCAGGGGCCGATGGCGCATGTGGCTGCTGCGGCTGTCATTGATCCGGCACTCGCTGAGATGAATTTCATGACGGTGAAGCGCTATGATGCGTTTGGCCGGATCACGGTTACGCGCTCGGGCTACACGGGCGAAGACGGCTATGAGATTTTGGTGCGCGCCGAGAATGCGGCTGAGCTGACGAACGCTCTACTTGCGCATCCTGAGGTGAAGCCAATTGGCTTGGGTGCGCGTGACTCGCTGCGGCTGGAAGCGGGGCTTTGCCTGTACGGGCACGATCTCGATCCGACGACGTCGCCGATCGAAGCTGATCTCGCTTGGACGATCCAAAAGCGCCGTCGCGAAGCGAAGGATTGTCCGGGCGCCAAGCGCATCTTGCGCGAATACGATTTGGGCCCGGCGCGTAAACGCGTTGGCATTCGCCCGAACGATCGCGCGCCAGCACGTGAAGGCGTCGAGATCTACAAAGACGGCAAGAAGATTGGCGTTGTCACCAGTGGTGGTTTCTCGCCGATCCTGAATGCGCCGATTTCGATCGGCTATGTCGAAGCGGATCACGCTGAAATCGGCACCGGCCTTGAACTCATGATCCGCGGCCAAGCGCGCGCGGCCACCGTGACGCCGCTGCCGTTCGTGCCGCACCAATATTATCGCCCGAAGAAAGCTTGAGGGAAAAAGCCCATGACCAAACGCTACACCAAAGATCACGAGTGGGTTGAGCTGAACGGCGACATCGCCACGGTCGGCATCAGCACTTACGCCGCCGAGCAATTGGGCGACGTCGTTTACGCCGAGCTGCCGGACGCCGGCAAAAGCTTCAAGCAAGGCGACGACATGGCTGTTGTCGAAAGTGCGAAGACCGCGTCGGACGTTTACGCGCCGATCTCGGGCGAAGTGGTCGAAGCCAATGCCGAGATCAAAAGCGAGCAATGGCAGATCATCAACGACGCACCGCAAGCTGGCGGCTGGTTCGTGAAATTGAAGATCGCCGACAAGAGCGAACTCGACGGCCTCATGGATCAGGCCGCGTACGACGATTACGTGAAGGGCCTCTAATGCGTTATCTGCCGCTGACGGAAGTCGACCGCGAGCAAATGCTCAAGGTCGTCGGTGCGAAGAATATCGATGATCTCTTTGTCGATGTGCCGAAGAGCGCGTTGCTGAAGGACGTCGTCCCGCTGCCGAAGGCGCAAGGCGAGATCGAGGTGCATCGCCACCTCCAGCGTCTGGCGGAAAAGAACACGCCGGCGGGCCGGACGGCGTTCTTCCTCGGCGCGGGCGCTTATCGTCACCATGTGCCGGCGAGCGTCGATCACCTCATCCAGCGCAGCGAGTTTCTAACCGCCTACACGCCGTACCAGCCGGAAATCGCGCAGGGCACGCTGCAGGCGCTCTACGAATTCCAAAGCCAAGTCGCACAATTGCTCGACATGGAGGTCGCCAACGCCTCGATGTACGACGGCTCCACTGGTTGTGCCGAAGCTGCGATGATGGCGGCGCGGGTTACGAAGCGGAAGAAGATCGTCTTCTCCGGCGGCGTGCATCCGCATTACGTTGATACGGCGCGCACCGCTTGCGAAGCGATGGGCCTTGAGATCGTGGCGCTGCCTGCTGCGGTCGACGACGAAGCGGCGGTGACCAAAGAACTCAGCGCCGATGTCGCGTGCGTGATCGTGCAGTCGCCGAACGTGTTCGGGACGGTGACTGACCTCACCAAGATCGGCGAGGCCGCGCACGGCGCCGGCGCGCTGATGGTGGCGACGTTCACCGAGTGTGTTTCCTTCGGCCTGATCGAACCGGCGGGCGCGATGGGTGCAGACATCGTTTGTGGCGAAGGTCAGTCGATCGGCAACGCGCTGAACTTCGGCGGACCGTATGTTGGTCTCTTCGCGGTCAAAGAAAAATACATCCGTCAGATGCCAGGCCGCGTCGCGGGCGAAACGCTCGATGCCGACGGCAAGCGCGGCTTTGTGCTGACGCTCTCGACGCGCGAACAACACATTCGCCGCGAGAAGGCGACATCGAACATCTGCACCAATTCTGGCCTTTGCCAGCTGGCGTGGACGATCCACATGACGTTGCTGGGCGAGCAAGGCCTCCGCCATCTCGCGACGCTCAATCATGAGAAGGCGATTGCGTTGGGCGATGCGCTCGCTGGCGTGAAGGGCGTTGAAGTGCTCACCACGCGCTTCTTCAATGAGATCGCCGTGAAGCTGACAAAGCCTGCGCAAGAGGTCGTCGATAAGCTTGCGGAGAAGGGTGTCATCGGCGGCGTCGCCATGAGCCGTCTCAATCCGAAAGCAGGCATGGACAACGTGCTCATCACCTGCGCCACAGAAATGAACACCGACGAAGACATCGCCGCTTACGCGAAGGCGTTGAAGGAAGTGCTGCAATGATCACCGACACCACCTCCGGCAATCGCGGCCTTTTGCAAGCTGAGCCGTTGATCTTTGAAACTGGCCACGCGACTGGCGCCGGCGTCGATCTGCCTGCGCCGAAGGGCACGCCGAATAAGCTCGGTGGCCTTGGCCGCAAAGCGGCGCTCGATCTTCCGGGGCTCTCTGAGCCGGAAACGATGCGCCACTTCGTGCGTCTGTCGCAGCGCAATTACGCCATCGATCTCGGTCTCTTCCCGCTCGGCTCGTGCACGATGAAGCACAATCCGCGTTTGAATGAACGCGCGGCGCGCTTCGAAGGCTTTGCGGATCTGCATCCGTTGCAACCGACGTCGACGATCCAAGGCGCGCTCGAACTTATGGACGAGCTTGCGCATTGGCTCTGCACGCTGACCGGCATGCCGGCTGTCGCGCTGTCGCCGAAAGCTGGCGCGCACGGCGAAATGTGCGGCATGCTGGCGATCAAAGCGGCGCTCGAAGCGCGCGGCGAAAGCAGCCGTAAGCGCGTGCTGGTGCCAAGCTCGGCGCACGGCACCAATCCGGCGACGGCCGCCGCGGCGGGCTTCACAGTCGATGAAATCCCGGCGCGCGACGATGGCCGCGTTCACCTCGATGATGTGAAGGCTAAGCTCGGGCCTGACGTTGCGGCCATCATGATCACCAATCCGAACACCTGCGGGTTGTTCGAGCCGGAGATCAAGAACATCGCTGACGCGATCCACGCTGCGGGCGCGTACTTCTATTGCGATGGCGCCAACTACAACGCCATCGTCGGAAAGGTGCGTCCGGGCGATCTCGGCGTCGATGCGATGCACATCAATCTGCACAAGACGTTCTCGACCCCGCACGGCGGCGGTGGTCCGGGCGCTGGCCCGACTGTGCTCTCGGCTGCGCTCGCGCCTTTCGCGCCGGTGCCGCACATCGTACTCAAAGCCGGCGTGCGCGAACTGCGCGAACACATCGCCGGCACGCAAGCGTTCGGCCGCATGTGCGCCTTCCACGGTCAGATGGGCATGTTCACGCGCGCGCTCACCTACATGATGAGCCACGGCAGTGATGGCCTGCGCCAAGTCGCCGAAGACGCGGTGCTGAACGCCAACTATCTGCTCGCGCGCTTGAGGCCGCATTTCAGCGCGCCGTTCGGCGAACGTCCGTGCATGCACGAAGTGCTGCTCGATGATTCAAGCATCAAGCCGAAAGGCGTTGAAACCATCGATATGGCGAAAGCGCTCTTGGACGAGGGCTATCACCCGTTCACGACGTACTTCCCGTTGGTCGTTCATGGTGCGATGCTGATCGAGCCGACGGAAACAGAACCCAAGCGCGAGTTGGATCGCTTTGCTGATGTGATGATCGCGCTCGCTGAGCGCGTGAAGGCGGGCGAGGTCGAATTCTTCAAGCAAGCGCCGAAGCTAACGCCGATGCGTCGTTTGGATGACACGCGCGCGGCGCGTCAGCCGAAGCTTCGCTGGCGGCGCGGTGAGAACGATGCGGGCGCGAAGGTCGCGGCGGAGTAGCGCTGGTAACGGGCATGTTTAGTTGACCTAGCGGCGACCAGTCGCTTACCTCCCCCTCAGGGAGATGAGGTATGGGGTGGTTGCCGGGATCAGGGCCGACGGGCGGAAACGACACGTTTGTCGGCACAGACGGCGTTGATGTCGCAAACGGTTTGGGGGGCAATGACCATCTGAGCGGCCGCGGCGGTGACGACGAACTCACCGACACGACTGGCGGCAACGACACCCTTTTGGGTGAGGATGGCAACGATCGTCTTTTCGTCGAGCGCAGTGTTTTCGCTGCGATCGGCCCGAGCACTGTCGTCCTCAATGGCGGTGCTGGCGACGATTCGCTCACGGTGATGGCGAGTCAGTCAAATCGCCCCGTAAGCGCAACGCTAATCGGTGGCGACGGCAACGACCGACTGCAGATGTCATATGCTTATGCGAGCGGCACCATCGATGCGGGCGCTGGCAATGATCGCGTTGTCCTGTCTGGCGCCGCTGCAGCTACGGTCACACTAGGTCCAGGTGCGGACGTTCTCCAGATCACCGGCGACCTCAGCTTTTACATCATTACGGATTTCGTCGCTGGGAGTTCTGGCGACCAGCTTGATTTTCTCGATTGGCTCAAGGACCGGCTGCAAAACTGGGACGGCGCCAATCCGTTCGGGTCGGGCGGCTTCGTTCAACTGGTGCAGAGCGGCGCCGACACATTATTGCAGGTCGATCTGAACGGCGGCGCGAACAGCTTCTTCACTATGCTCCGGTTCCAGAACACGAACGCTGCGTCGTTCACGGCCTACAACGTCGTCTACAATCCGGATGGTTCGGCTTCTGCTGCGCGGCACATTGTCGGCGACGCCGACAATAACAATTTGAGCGGTTTTGACGGCAACGATCACTTGGAAGGATTGCGCGGCGACGACTACCTCTCGGGCGGCGCCGGCGATGATATTTTGGAAGGCGGCGATGGGCGTGATCAACTCTATGGCGGTTCCGGCAACGATCTGCTGACCGGTGGCGACGGCGGGGATAGCATTTCGGCGGGCGCGAACAGCCTAGGTTATGGTGGCGCCGGCGACGATACCTTGAACGCTGGTGGTGGCGGCGTTGGTCATACGCAATTGTTCGGAGAGTCCGGCAATGACGTTTTCAATCTCTCACCCACAACCGCGGGCCAACAAATATCGGCGTTTGGCGGCGAAGGTTCTGACCAATTCAATATAACTTCCGGCGCTTCTGCAGGGGGGATGCTGACAGCCAACGGCGGGAATGGAGCTGACTACTTCACCCTTGGCTCAATTCAATCTGCAGTGAATTTGGTGCTTGGTGACGGACGCGATCACATTGTCTTCTCAAGCGCCTCAAGCATCGGTGCTGCTGCTATCGTTCTCGACTTCGATGCGGGTCCAGGCGGTGACTATATCGATCTAATTTCTTATCTGCAGTCAGCGCTTCCGAGTTGGGACCAGCAGTCGAATCCATTCGCAGCGGGGCTTGTTCGATTTGTCGATGTCAGCGGGTCGGCCGTGTTGCAACTCAGCATCGGCGGTGTTTGGCGCGACACCCTTGTATTGCAGAACGTGTTGTCTGCGTTCGTGCTGCCAGAGAACATTTCCGGCTTATCGCCGCTCGGTGCGCCGCTTGCCCCGGTAACAACAAACGGTGGCTGGGGCGGCGATCAGATATTCGGCTGGATCGGACCGGACCTGATCTACGGCAGCGCTGGCAATGACGAACTGCGTGGCGGCAATGGCGCCGATCAATTGTTTGGCGGAGCTGGTCGCGACTCTTTGTGGGGCGACGCCGGCAACGACATACTAGATGCCGGCGGGGGCAGCTACGACGAGATGCGAGGAGGCGCTGGAAACGACACTTATGTCTATGAGCGGGGCTACGGTCAGCTGCTGATTTACGGTTTCGAACCGGGCGTCGATAGCTTCGTCGTGCGTGGCTACACCAGTTACACGTCCATAGAGCAGTCAGGCCAGGATGTGCTCATCCGGTTCGGCGACCAATACGACGTGAACGAGATCATAACGCTCAGATTCTTCAATATCGCCAACTTCAATCCGAACAGCATCACCTACTCGCCCGCGCGGACTGTTGCTCCAATGCCGGCGATATCGCAGCCGACCGGTACACAGGTCGCCGCCACGTTGTTGGAAGCTGACCTCAGCGTAACGGCGGGATCGAGTCTCTATACGCGCGACTCCGTGATGTTCGTGCATCAGAACTCTGGCGCTGTCACGCTCACGAATTCAGGCACGCTGACAGGGATCAGAGATGGCGTCGCCGGCGCTGGCCTCACACAGGTGCTGTATTCAGACCGTCCGTTCACCTTGCACAACACCGCCACCGGCGTGATCCGGGCGATCGCTCAAGGTGACAGCGCCAGTGCGATTGGTTTCAACTCGGTGAACTGGGCCTTCACCGTCGTCAACGATGGACTCATTGAAGCGATTTCGGTGAATGGTCGCGCCGCTGCTGGCGCCGCTACGTGGTTTACCAACAGTGCAACAGGCGTAGTGCGGGTGTGGGCTGGCGAACGCGGCATCGGCATTGGTCAAATGCTGGGCGGAGGCGAGCTGTTCTACAATGCGGGACTAATCGAAGTGATTGGTCACGACAGCGCGGTCGCTATCGGTGGCGCGCGCGAATGGACCAATACCGGGACGATCCGCGTGAGCGCCGTCGACCGTAGCATCGCCGTCGGCATGACCGGCGGCGGCACGTTTGTGAACAGCGGTCTGATCGAGGGCGACTATTCATTCCGCTACAGCGATGAGGCGTTCTCCGATATCTACGCTTCTAATCAGCGCATTGAGAATAGCGGCCAAGTCCATGGACATATTTTCCTGTCCGCGGGTGATGACACGATAGTCAATACTGGAACGATCGTCGGCAACATCGACCTGTCGATCGATGCTGATCGCGTAGAGAATGATGGGACCATAAATGGTCTCATTGATCTTGGCGCTGGAACAGATGTGTATGTTGGGGCCGGCGAAGTGACCGGCTCGATTTTCGCGGGCGAAGGCGCTGACCAACTAACTGGCGGCGATCACTCCGAGACGATCTTCGGTGGCGAAGGTGATGATGTTGTCAGTGGCGGCGGTGGCGATGATTACATCGATACCGGTCGCGGAAACGATGTCGCAAGTGGCGGCGCCGGTTTTGACACGCTTTCCTTTGTGACGGCGAACATGCGCGCTCAAGTCGACCTGCTCGCTGGCACTGCGAATTCCTCTGGGCAAGATTCGATCTCCGGCTTCGAACGCGTAGTGGGCAGTCGCTACGGTGATCAGATCGCCGGCGCGGAAGGTGCTGAGGTGCTTCAGGGCGAAGGCGGCGACGATGTGCTTCTGGGGCGTGGTGGCGCCGACGTGATCGATGGTGGCGCCGGCAACGATCTACTCTCCGGAGGCGGCGGCGCGGATCAGTTTCGATTTGTTGTGGGCGATGGCGACGACGCGATTACGGATTTTTCGGCCAGCGAGGGTGATCAGATAAACGTTTTCGGCTTCACGGCTTATCAGTCGCTGCAGCAAGTTGGGGCGGACGTCCTGCTCACGTTTGCGCCGTACAATTCTATTCGCATTCTCAACACCACGACGTCGGCCGTCGCGTCCGCGCTCTCCATGAACGCGGCTGTGCCAATAGAAACCGTTCCCGATATCCCCCTCGACATCAGCCAGAGCGAGATCGTGTTGTGGTCGGAAGACCTTCACATCCTTCCTGGCGAGGAAATCAATCTGGTCGGCGTGCAAATCGGAGTGCATAGCCCGACAATTCCCTTTTGGTCTCAGTCCTACAACCTCATCAATGAGGGCACATTCTCCATTACCGGACACTCAAACGTGTTCGGAGCGTTCGTTGCGGTGGAAAACCGCGTCGGCGCTGTATTTCGCGTCGAATTGCTTTCACCGGGCGACGGTGAGCGCGCCATCGGTGTGTCGCAGCATGATGTGATCAACGACGGCTTGTTTGAGATAATCTCCTCTGCAGCGGGTTGGGGCATCACAAGCACCCAAAGCGTGATCAACAACGGCGTTCTGCGAGTGGTTTCCAGAGGCGGTATCGCAGTTCGCGAGGTGTCGACCTTTGTGAACACTGGCTTGGTTGAAGTCGTTGGTGGATATGTATTTAGCGGCGGCGGTCAACTGATCGACAATTCCGGAGTCATGCGGTCGTTGCCGGCTTCGAATGGCGGCGCCGCCGTGGCTCTGCGGCTCGATTATTACGCGGGTGGAGTGCACACCGTCCACAATTCGGGGCTCATCGAAGCGGCTGTAGCAATCCAGGCAACGGCGGAGACTCTTCACCTGGACAACAGCGGTGTGATCTTCGGGCGCCTAGAGTTGGCGGCGGGAGACGATCAGATCATTAACACCGGGCAAATCGCCGATAACGTAGATCTCGGCGGCGGCGCCGACTTATTCGACGGCACACTCGCGGTCCAGAACCCCATCGTCTGGGCGGGCGCCGGAAACGATCGGGTATTCGGCGGCGCTGGAAATGACAACTTTAACGGCGTGTCCGGGGACGATCAGCTATTTGGAAACGACGGATCCGACTTGCTTATAGGCGAGGCAGGAAACGACACGCTCAATGGCGGCTCTGGCGTAGATACAGCGCGCTTTGCGGTGGCGTCGACGGCGGCGATCTGGACGCGCAATCCGAGCGGAACGTGGACTGTCACCGCCGGCGCGGATGGCGTGGACACGTTGACCGGCGTCGAGGTTCTGCAATTCACGGATCGAAGCGTCGTTCTCGATAATGCATTCCGCACATTTAGCGGAGATGGCACCTCGGATCTGCTTTGGCGCAACGCCAATACTGGCGCGGTCGCCGTGTGGCAGATGTCGGGTGCTACCCAGACCAACGCTTACATCGCCGGCGGCGCTCCAGCCGATTGGGCCATCCTCGGCACCGGCGATTTCAACGGTGACGGCCGCGACGACATCATCTGGCGCAACAGCACGACCACGGCGGTTGCGGTGTGGGCTGATGGTTCGGGCACTGCCGCTTCGATCATCACAGGCGTTCCGGGCAATTGGCAGTTCCAAGGCGTCGGCGATTTCAACTTCGATGGCCGTGATGATTTCGTTTGGCGCAACAGCAATGATGGCGCGGTCGCTGTTTGGCTGATGAACGGCAACACCATCTCCAGCCAATCGATCGTGTCGGCAGCACCTGCTGCTTGGAGCATTGCCGGCGTCGCTGACTTCGACGGCGACGGTCGCGATGACTTCTTGCTGCGCAATACTGACGGAACAATTGCGCGCTGGACGACGGATGGCGTCACTCAAACGGGCGCTGCCATCGTCGGCTCGGCGCCGTCCCAGTGGCAGATCCAAGGCGTGGGCGATTTCGACGGCGACGGGCGCGCCGACATTCTCTTCCGCAATACCAGCGACGGCGGGCTCGCCATGTGGCGGATGGACGGCAACACGACGCTTGGCGTGCAAATGGTGGGCGGCGCGCCGCTCTCTTGGGGCGTCGCCAATATCGGTGACTATAACGGCGACGGCCGTGACGACATTCTCTGGCACAACACGGATGGAACCGTGGCGCTCTGGACGATGAACGGCTTCATCGTGCAGAACCAAGCTATCGTCGCAAGCGTCCCCACCGAATGGGGTCTCATCTAAAACGTACAAGCCGGCGCCGTGTGCAATCAGCGCGCTACAACGTGTTGCTTTCACCCAATTGGGTGAGGAGTGCGACTTGGTTGCGGCGCGTGTGCACCTGCCAAAGTGAATGTGGCGAGATTCTGCGGAACCGCACCGTCGGTCTGGTCACCCCTGTGCGCCCCCACTAAGCTGACGAAAAAGTGGGGGACGTTATGGGTGTTTGGACGCCGGGATCCGGTCCGACGGACGGTGACGATACGTTTACGGGCGACGGCACGAATGAAACCGCGCACGGTCTCGGCGGCGCCGATACGCTCAATGGAAATGGCGGCAATGATATCCTCTCCGGCGGCGCCGGAGCCGATGTCGTCTCGGGTGGCGACGGCAACGATGAGTTGTGGGGCGGCTACTACCTCGACAATCAATTGGACGCAGCGGACACGCTCAATGGCGGCGCAGGCGACGACGGCCTGATTGGCGGGTTGAACGACATCTATGACGGCGGCGACGGAGACGACGTCGCGCTGGTGCGATCCACGGGATCGTCGACGCCTGTCGTGCTCGACCTCACAGCGCGCGGGAGCGGACTTGATCTCTTGTTGCCTGGCGGCGGGATCGTGCGCGCCAATGTTGAATTCGTCTCCTTCGGCTTGGGCGAGGGCAACGATCAAGTGACCGGTTCTAGCGTCGATGACTTCGTCACGCTCGGTGGCGGCAACGATGTCATGCACGCTGGCGGCGGCAACGACACAGTGTTCGGCTCCACAGGTGATGATCAGTTGTTCGGCGAGGCGGGCAACGATCAACTAACGAGTGGCGACGCTGGCGGCTTGGACCTGATGGATGGCGGTGACGGCGCCGATCAACTCTACGGGTACGGCGAGGATACTTTCATCGGAGGGGCTGACTTCGACGAGGCCACGGTCACGCTGACGTCGGCGCAAGCTGCGACGCTCGATATGACGAGCTACTTTGCGGGAGGCTCTTTCAACGCTGCGCTTCCGGGCGGCGGCAGTGTCGCCAGCATTGAGCGACTGCTGATATTTCTGTCGGGGTCTACAGCGGTCAACATCACCGGCAGCGCAGGTGATGACATTATCTATGGGCTTCTGACCGGAGCTCCAAACAACACCGTGCATGGCATGGCCGGAAACGACTACTTCGCGGGTGCGGGCGGAACAGACACGTTTTACGGCGGTGACGGAAACGACTCTTTCAACGGGGGCGAAGGCGACGATTGGTTCGACGGTGGGGCGGGCAATGACGCGCTCGCCGCTTCAGTGGGCAACGACACCTTCTACGGTGGCGCTGGCGAAGATTACGCTGATAGCGGCGATGGCGATGACTACATCGACGGCGGCGCCGACAATGACTTCATCATGGGGGGCAATAACTCCGATGAGATTTACGGTGGCGATGGCGACGACGAGATCTATGGCGAAAACGGTTCGGATGTCATTTACGGCGGCGCCGGGAACGACTTTCTAATCGGCGGAAACGATCTCGACGGCGATCCGGGTGGTGTCGACGAAGGTGACACTATCTATGGCGGCGCCGGTAGCGACCAAATCGGCGGGTTCGAGGGCGACGACTTCCTCAGCGGCGATGAAGGCGACGATTTCATCGACGGCGGTGTTGGTAACGACATCATCGATGGCGGCGATGGCGACGACATTCTTCAAGGCAATGCTGGCGACGACGTCCTAAGGGGCGGCCTGGGCGCCGATGCATTTCACGACCTCTCGGGCAACGACACGGTCACATACCTTGCCGCGTCAAGCGGTGTCGTAGCTGATCTCGTCGCCGGCGGATCGGTCGGCGAGGCTGCGGGCGACACCTTCGATGGGATCGAGAACCTCTACGGCTCAATCTACGCAGATACGCTTCGCGGAGACGGCGGCGCCAACATTCTGTCCGGCGCCGGCGGCGTCGATCATTTGTTCGGCCTCGGCGGCAACGACATTTTCCATAGCGATGGGATCGATATTGTCGAAGGTGGCGACGGTGATGACATCCTTATCATGCCGACAATTGGCGCCGCCAACACCGGATCGTTCAACGGCGGCGCGGGCATTGATACCTGGTCGTTCGAGCAGTCGAATGGCGTCACCGTACTCTTAGCTACCGGCTTCTATTCCGGTGGATCTCTCGCACTGACGTCAGTCGAAAACCTGCGCGGCTCGAACTCCGTCGACGAACTTTATGGCGACGACAACGCGAACACAATCTGGGGCGGTCGCAGCAATGATAGACTTGAAGGCGCTGGTGGCGACGATGTGTTGTACGGCGAAGATGGGGCAGACGTTCTGATCGGTGATGCGGGGGTCGATCAACTCCTCGGCGGCGCTGGCAATGATACGCTGGGCGGCGGCGCGGGGGCGGACGTTCTGGACGGGGGCGACGGCTTTGACACTGTGTTCTATTCGTCGTCAGCATCCGGTGTCAGCGTCAACCTTGCGACAGGCGTTGCCTCCGGAGGCGATGCGACGGGCGACACTCTTGTCTCCGTTGAAGCTGTCACAGGATCAGCGTTCGTTGACGCGCTCGTCGGTGATGCGCTGTCGAACACCCTAATGGCGAACGAGGGTGATGATACGCTGCAGGGCGGCGGCGGAGACGACTTTCTTTATGGCGACGAGGGCGCTGACGTCCTGGACGGAGGCGACGGCTCGGATTGGGCCTCCTACGGTTTGGCGTCGATCGGTGTGGTGGCTAGTCTGCTGTTGCCAGCATCGAACACGGCTGAAGCGGCCGGCGACACTTACATCTCAATAGAAAATCTCTCGGGCTCAAACTTCGCGGACACGCTCACTGGCAATGACGCGGAAAATCGGATCAACGGCGGCGGTGGCGTCGACGCGCTCAATGGTCTTGGCGGCGCCGATCGGCTGAACGGCAATTCTGGCAACGACACATTGAATGGCGGCGACGGCGATGATGTCCTGATTGGTGGCGCGGGCGCTGACGCAATGAATGGCGGCGCAGGGGTCGACACCGCTGATTATTCGGCTGACGGCGACGCAGTTATTGTGAACCTTCAGACCGGAAGCGCCACGGACGGCGGTTTCGCTACGGACACGCTAACGTCGATTGAGAATGTAATCGGCTCGGTGTTTGGCGACGCGCTGACCGGTAACGCCGGCGCCAATATGCTAACGGGAGGCGCCGGAAACGACGCGCTCAATGGCGGCGCTGGCGTCGATACCGCGAGCTTCTCAGTTGCGTCGACAGCCGCGACATGGGTGCGCAATCTCAACGGAACATGGACTGTCACCGCGGGCGCAGACGGCGTGGACACACTGACGGGCATCGAGGTTCTGCGCTTCACCGATCGCAATGTTGTGTTGGATAACGCTTTCCGCACGTTTACTGGCGATGGCACGTCTGATCTGCTCTGGCGCAATGCCAACACTGGCGCGGTTGCGGTGTGGCAGGTGTCGGGTGCGACGCAGACAAACGCCTACATTGCGGGCGGCGCGCCGGGTGAGTGGAGCATTCTTGGCACCGGTGATTTCTCTGGCGACGGACGTGACGACATCATCTGGCGCAACACGACTACAACGGCTGTAGCCGTGTGGGCTGATGGTTCGGGCACTGCCGCCTCGATCATCACGGGCGTTCCGGGTAATTGGCAGTTCCAAGGCGTTGGTGATTTCAACTTCGACGGTCGTGACGATTTCGTCTGGCGCAACAGCAATGACGGCGCTGTCGCTGTCTGGCTGATGAACGGCAACACGATTGCCAACCAAGCGATTGTTTCGGCCGCGCCGGCCGCCTGGAATATCGCCGGCATCGCTGACTTCGATGGCGACGGACGAGACGATATCTTGCTGCGCAACACAGATGGAACGGTTGCGCGTTGGACGACCGATGGGGTCACGCAGACGGGTGCTGCGATTGTTGGCTCGGCGCCGAGCAATTGGCAGATCCAGGGTGTCGGTGACTTTAACGGCGACGGCCGCGCCGACATTCTCTTCCGCAACACCAGCGATGGCGGTCTCGCCATGTGGCAGATGAACGGAAATGCGACGCTCGGTGTTCAGATGGTTGGCGGCGCGCCGCTGAGTTGGAGCATCGCCAACGTTGGCGATTACAACGGCGATGGCCGCGATGACATCCTCTGGCACAACACCGATGGCACAGTCGCTCTCTGGACCATGAACGGCTTCACGGTCCAGAATCAGGCCGTTGTTGCAAATGTGCCCACGGAGTGGGGATTGATCTAGCAACACGCTACCGTGCCGCAAGCGCGAACAAGATTGTATCTAGCAGGTCACAATGGGCTGCGAGCAACGGCGCATGCGAGCGCTGAGGCTGCTTGCAAACTGGCGCCGTCGCACTAGTTTTGGGCGCACGTAACTGCATGGAGCCAACGTGCCGACACAGAGCAGGGGCCTCGTCGCCATCGATTCCGATACGCCAGACACGGCAGCGTGGCTTACCCACTTACATACGCCCATCTACGAAGGCTTCAGCGAAAGCGGTGTTCGCCTAGAGACGCTAACCGGTTTCGATGGGCGCTTCGCCAATCCGTTGCGCGGCGGCGTGTCCCCCTCTGATCCGCAAGCCTTCGTTCAGCCGCAGACTGGCGTTGCGCCAAACGGTCTGCCGATTTTCAACTGGAACCAGGCGGCAGCGCAGATCGCGCGCGACAGCAGCGGTTGGGGCGCGGGCGCCACGGTCACGTTTGCATTTCGCGCCACTGCGCCAAATCAGATGCCCAACGGCGTTACCGGCTTTCAACAATTCAATGCGGCGCAGATTGCGGTGGCGCTGGAAAGTTTGACGCTATGGGCGGAGACGGCGAACATCACGTTCCTGCGCATCGACGATGGCGCGGGCTACAGCAACAATGCGACTATGCTCTTCTCCAACTATACGGCGGGAGCAGCAAACGCATCCGCGTTTGCCTATTATCCGGGCGTCTCAGCCAATTCCGGTGATGTTTGGGTCAATCTCTCGCTCGACACCAACAACTCAAATTTGATTGAGGGCGCCTTCGGGCCTCACACGCTCACGCACGAGATTGGGCACGCCATCGGCCTCGCCCATCCAGCAAACTACGATGCGTCGGATGCGGCAGATCCAACTTACCCGGCGTCTGCGGTCTATTGGCAAGACTCGCGCATGTACACGGTGATGAGCTATTTTGGTTCCGCCGGGCCAGGCGGGAATCTCGGAGGGTTCGCATCAGGGCCGCAGCTTCATGACATCGCTGCCGCGCAATTGCTTTACGGCGCGAACATGTCGACGCGCACTGGCGATACTGTTTACGGGTTCAACTCCAACACTGGCCACGCGCATTTTAGCATCACGCTAGACGAAGCCACGCCTGTGTTCGCCATTTGGGATGCGGGCGGAAACGACACGCTCGATCTCTCAGGCTATTCGACCACGGTCGAAATCGATTTGCGCGAAGAGGCGTTCTCGAGCGCAGGACCCGGATCGGTCGGCAACACGATCAACAACGGCCGGGCGTATGGAAACATCTCGATTGCGCGCGGCGCGATCATAGAAAACGGCATCGGCGGCGCTGGAAACGATCTGATCACCGGGAATGCGGTTGCCAACTCCCTGCGCGGCAATGCCGGCGATGATCGGCTGGTTGGCGGCGTTGGTAATGACGCGTTGAACGGCGGCGGTGGCATTGACATCGCCGGTTATTCGCTTGCTTCGAGTTCTGGAAGTTGGGCGCGTAATCCGGATGGGACCTGGACAGTCACGGCGGGCGCAGAGGGCGTCGATACGCTGACTGGTGTTGAAGTGCTCAACTTCACCGATCGCAACGTTGTGTTGGATAACGCTTTCCGCACGTTTACTGGCGATGGCACGTCTGATCTGCTCTGGCGCAATGCGAACACTGGCGCGGTTGCGGTGTGGCAGGTGTCGGGTGCGACGCAGACAAACGCTTATATCGCGGGCGGCGCGCCGGGTGAGTGGAGCATTCTTGGCACCGGTGATTTCTCTGGCGACGGACGTGACGACATCATCTGGCGCAACACGACTACAACGGCGGTAGCCGTGTGGGCTGATGGTTCGGGCACTGCCGCCTCGATCATCACGGGTGTTCCGGGTAATTGGCAGTTCCAAGGCGTCGGTGATTTCAACTTCGACGGTCGTGACGATTTTGTCTGGCGCAACACCAACGACGGCGCTGTCGCCGTCTGGCTGATGAACGGCAACACGATTGCCAACCAAGCGATTGTTTCGGCCGCGCCTGCTGCGTGGAATATCGCCGGCATCGCTGACTTCGACGGTGACGGACGAGACGACATCTTGTTGCGCAACACAGATGGAACGGTTGCGCGCTGGACGACCGACGGGGTCACGCAGACGGGTGCTGCGATTGTTGGCTCGGCGCCGAGCAATTGGCAGATCCAGGGTGTCGGTGACTTTAACGGCGATGGCCGCGCCGACATTCTCTTCCGCAACACCAGCGATGGCGGTCTCGCCATGTGGCAGATGAATGGAAATGCGACGCTCGGTGTTCAGATGGTTGGCGGCGCGCCGCTGAGCTGGAGCATCGCGAACGTTGGTGATTACAACGGCGATGGCCGCGATGACATCCTCTGGCACAACACCGATGGCACAGTCGCTCTCTGGACCATGAACGGCTTCACGGTGCAAAATCAGGCGATCGTAGCGAATGTCCCTACAGAGTGGGGTTTGATCTAGGCGGTCGCGCTCAAGCGAGCGCCGCTACGATCACCCAGAAGCCCGTCGCCGCCATCACTAGGGCCGCCGCGATGCGCACGTAGTTCAGCGGCACGACGCGCGTGACGGCTTCGCCGAAGAGAACGGCGGGGACGTTGGCGAGCATCATGCCGAACGTCGTGCCGGCGGTGACGAGGGCGATGTTTTGGAATTGGGCGGCCAGCAGCGAAGTCGCGATCTGAGTCTTGTCGCCGATTTCGACGAAGAAGAACGCGATCAGCGTGGTTAGGAAAACTCCGCCGGCTTTGGTGCTGCCGGCGCGTTCGTCTTCTTTGTCTGGGATCAGCGCCCAGGCGGCCATGACGATGAACGCTGCGCCGACGATCAGTTGGAAGGTTTGGCCTGTTAGCCATTGCGCGATGAAATAGCCGAGCGTCGCGGCGGCGGCGTGGTTGAGCAGCGTGGCGCAGAGGATGCCGAGGATGATCGGCAGCGGTGCGCGGAAGCGTGCGGCGAGCACGATGGCGAGCAATTGGGTTTTGTCGCCGATCTCCGCGATTGCGACGAGACCGGTGGAGGTGAGGAACGCTTCCATGATTGAACTTCCAGGGCCGCAAATTGACACGACGACGCGTGCGTCCAAGCGGCCCTCGCTTGGATGCTGCATCGTCGGTCTCGCCAAGTGGATCGTGTGATCCGCCGCCTGCGCCATGCTGTTGCCAGCAAGTATGTTGACGCGGGCGCCGCTGAACGTTGCGGCCGGCTACTCCCCGAGAACGGAGGCTACATAGGGTTGCGTGCGGTGCGCGTCAAACGTGCGAGGTGTTCGCATTCTCAAGCGACGAGCGCGCGGGGGCCGTAGTCGCGTTGTTCGCTGATTAGGCGCCATTGCTTCACGTGCGGCGGCTCGTCATCGAGCCAGCGCGCTTTGCCGTTTTCGATGACGAGGATTTCTTCCCATTTCGCGCCGGTTGGACCGTCGCCTGCGTGCGGTTCGACGAGCCAGAGGCCGTCATAGGGTTTGTGCTTTGATGTGGCGGTGGTGTTCCAGAGTGGCGAGCGCGCGAGCTTGGCGCGCGAGACGTATTCCATGCCGTAGAACCAGGTGAGCGAGAGCGTGTCGAAGCCCTGTGAGCGCCATACGAACGGCAGACGCGGCAGCATAGTGGCGCGATGGCCGAGCACGGCGCCTGGGTGTTTGCCGTGTACGGGTTCGTAGCCGAAGCTGGAGATCTGCGCGTTCACGTCTTCGGCAATGGTCGCGAACGTCGTGCCGGCGTTGACCGCTGCGGGCACGATTTCGCGAAAACTAGCGAGGCGCTGCATCATGGTGCGGTGCGCGTCGCTTTCGCCGAAGCAGAACGAGAATGAGGTATCGACGAAATAGTCGTCGAACACGGGCGAAGCGTCGAAGATGACGGACTCGTTTGCGGCGAGCGCGCGTTTCTTTGGGAAGAACTTGCCGACGGGCCATTCGCCGGGAAGCGCGGTGCGTTCGCCGAAGAGCACGACGGGCAAGTGGAAGAAGCTCTTCACGCCTTCGCGGCGATAGGCTTGCACTAGGCGATGCGCGACATCGCGTTCGATCATGCCGGGTTCGAGAGCGCGCGCTTCGGTTTGTAGGATCGAGAACGAGAGGCGCTGGAGTTCGCGGAAGCGGTCGAGTTGTTTGTCGGTGAAGCGATGCGTCTTGAACATTAGGGCGCGACGCGCCTGCGCGCTGCGATGACGTCGAGCAGTGCGATGAGGCCCGGCACGGCTTGGATGTAGAGGATGCTGAGCTTGGCGGTGAGGCCGCCATAGATGCCGGCCGCGATTACGCAGAGTAGGAAAAAGACCATGAAGTCGCGCGAGACGCGGATGGCGCCCCAGAGGAGGCCGAGCGCGAGGAAGCCGTTGTAGAGGCCTTGGTTCGCGGCGAGGACGGCGGTTTGGTCGGCGTATTCCGCCGTCATGCCGAAGACGCGCTGGCCGATGGTGCCGGTCCAGAGAAACATCTCGAGGACCAGAAAGCCGAAGTGCAGCAGGGCGACGAGCGCGACGAGGATGCGCGAAAGAGCGGCCATGGGCGGCGTCTCCAAAGAAGAACGGCCCGGAGCTTAGCTCCAGGCCGTCAATCTTGTCTCGCAGTCTCGAACGGCTCTAACCGAACTTGCGCTTTAGATCAGCCGCGCCGTCCTGAACCAGGCCCGCTTGAGCGGCGTCGGTCATGCGATCGCGGATCATCTTCTCGGCCGCAGCGATCGCAGCTTCGGCGGCGGCGGCGCGGACTTCGTCCGAAGCCTTCGTGCCTGCTGCTGCAATGCGGTCGTTGGCCTGCTGTTCGCGGCGCGCCATGGCGGCTTGCATCGAAGCGCGGGTTTCTTCCGCCACCAGTGCAGCTTGCTCCTTGGCGTTCGCCACGATTTCCTTGGCTTCCGCCTCGGCTGCTGCTTGCTTAGCGGTATAGTCGGCGTGGAGCTTCTCAGCTTCCTCGCGGAGACGACGCGCCTCGTGCAGTTCCTTGGCGATCTCGTTCGAACGCGCATCGAGCGCGCCGAGGATCATCGCCGGGACCTTCAACCAGATCATTACGCCGAAGAAGATGACGAACGCGACGAACGCGAAAAACGTAGCATCAAAGTGCATCACGCTTCTCCCGCAACGCGCTGACGCGGTGCATTGGCGTTTGCCGGTGCGATCTTGTCGGCGATGTCGCGCGCGAGCGCTTCAGCGATCCCCGGCACTTCGGCCAGCGCCTTCTTGCGCTCGGCGTCGACCTTGGCTTCCGCGTCGGCGATCTTCTTGGCGAGACGCTCTTCAGCTGCGCCCTGTTCAGCCGTCAGCTTTGCAGTGACGTCAGCGCGGGCGGCGTCGACCAAAGCGCGTGCATCGGCACGAGCCTTGGCGGCAGCCTTTTCCATGTCGACGCGCGCCTGTTCAGCTGCCGCGCTTTTCTGCGCAGCTTCGTCCAGATCGCTCTTGATGGTTCCTGCGCGCTTTTCGAGCACCGCAGTGATCTGCGGCAGCACCTTGCTTGACAGGAGCCAATAGAGAATCGCGAACGTGAGGACGAACCAGAAGAGCTGGGTCCCGAACGTTGTCGCGTCGAACGGCGGGAAGGCGCCGCCTTCGGCGCCGTGCGCGGCCGCGTCGGCAGCGCCATGCGCTGCTTCCGTGGTCGCGTGCGGGTCGACAGTGGTTGCGTGAGGCGTCGCCGCCATTGGATCAGCCTTTGGCTTAGGTGAACATCAGCAGGAGCGCGATCAGCAGCGAGAAGATGCCGAGCGCTTCGGTCACGGCGAAGCCGAAGATCAGGTTGCCGAATTGCTTCGGGGCTTCCGACGGATTGCGCAGGGCGCCTTGAAGGAAGTTACCGAAGATGATGCCGACGCCGATGCCGGCGCCGCCCATGCCGATACAAGCAATACCGGCCCCGATCATTTTCGCTGCTTCAACGTCCATAAGTCTCTCTCCAGTTTCTCTTTGCGATGGCCGCTTAGTGGCCAGTGTGAAGGGCGTCGTTCAGGTAGATGCAGGTCAGCAGCGCGAACACGTACGCCTGCAGGAACGCAACCAGGAATTCGAGCGCGTAAAGCGCGACGGTCATCGTCAGCGGCAGGGCCGAGCCGAGGATCCAGATGCCGCCGGCAGCGGCCATCATCGGCACGAAGCCAGCGAACACTTTCAAGACCAAGTGGCCCGCAAGCACGTTCGCCCAGAGACGAACAGCGTGTGAGAGCGGGCGCGAGAAGAACGAGATGATCTCGATGATCACAACGAACCACAAGATGTACCAAGGCACGCCCGAGGGCACGAAGAGCTTCAAGAACTTGAAGCCGTTCTTGGCGATGCCGACGGTGATGACCGTGAAAAATACCATCAGCGCCATCGTCGCTGTGATGATGATTTGGCTGGTCGGGGTGAAGAAGTAGGGGAACATGCCCAGCATGTTCGCGGCGAAGATGAAGAGGAAGAGCGTGAACACGAACGGGAAGAAGCGCTTCACGCCTTCCTCGCCCGCGGCGTCTTTCACCATCGAATGGATAAAGCTGTAGGCGCCTTCAGCGACGACTTGTGCGCGGCCCGGCACGACGGCGGCGGGACGCATCGCCCACATCATGAATCCAGCAGCGCCGGCGACGCTCAGGCCCATGAACAGCGCCGCGTCGTTGAACGCCAGATGGCCCAGGCCAAACGGCAATTCGCCGAGCGGCACGTCGACGTTATTGTTGACGTGGAACTGGTGGATCGGGTCGTTCGACAAAACTCAAATCCTCAATCGTCGTCGTCCGGGATGGACGGCGCGTTCGGGTCCGGCGGGTTGGCCTTGTTGAACGACTGCGCCACGCGCACGACGTTCACAATGCCGGCCGCAAACCCCAGCCCAAAGCCGATGACGAGCCCCACAGGTGAGCTGTGGAGAAAGTAATCCGCCCCATAACCGAGCAATGCCCCGACAATAATCGCCGCGCCGAACTCTCCGCCGAACCGCATCGCGAGCGATGCTGGGCTCTGAGCCGGAGCGTTTTTCGAGGCGCCTTCGCCCCTGGCGGCGGCGACGCGCCGGCGCAGGTTAGAAAGGTCGTCCTCGGGCGGTTTTTTATCAGCCATTGAACGGTCCACGCGCCCAAAGGGGCGACTCATCTTGAGCACCCCCCGTTCGCGCGCGCGGAAACTAGCAGGGGTCGCGCGAGGGTCAAGGAAACCGCGTGCGACA
>JAPLOL010000124.1 GCA_026400735.1 Alphaproteobacteria bacterium
TCGCCGCGAATTTATCGTGCTTAACGACGCTATCGCGAGACACGCCGAGGACCACGGCGTTAGCCTTCGCAAAAGCCTTCGCGTTTTCAGTGAAGTTTAGGGCTTCCAGGGTACAACCGTGTGTGTCGTCCTTTGGGTAAAAGTAGAGGACGACGCGTTTGCCTTTAAGGCCACCTAAGCTGACGCGCCCACCCCGGGCCGTCGGCAAATCAAAGGGGGGTGCGGGGTCGCCAGGTTTGAGCGCTGTTTTAGCCATCGGGAGCCTCCCGGCTCGCGGCCCCCAGAGTTTTGGGTTGGCCGTGCCGCCGCTCATCGCAGACTGCGATGCGGCTGGGGCTTTGCTTTGCGTCAAAAACCTAAACCGCGCTAGATGCTTGCGAGGGGCGTTGGAGCACGCCGGATGATCCGCCGCTCGACGCTGTTAGCAGTCGAGATCGTATTTGGACTGGTCGCGGCGCTCGCGATCGGCCTCGGGGTCGCTTGGTGGCGTCTCAGCCAAGGGCCGATCGAACTCAACGCCATCCGCGATCAGATGCAAACGGAGCTGAGCCAGGCGCGTTCAGGCCGGCCGGTAGGGATCGAGCGCGTCGAGCTGGGCTTGAGCCCGCGTGGAGCTTTGGAGTTACGCGCGGTCGGCGTCACGGTTGAGGATGGGCGGGGCGGCGTGCTGTCGCGCTCGGACGAGGCGCGGATTTCGCTCGATGTCTTGCCGTTGCTGATTGGACGAATATCGGTTTCGCGCGCGGAGTTTGCAGGCGGCGCCATTACGTTTACGCGCCGGCCCAACGGCGCGCTCTACATAGCGTTCGGACCTGAAGGCGCGCCGCCGGATATCATCATCGCGCCGCCGCCCTTGAACGAGACGCTTGAACAACGCGTTGCGCGCGTGCTCGACAGCATGGAGGGCGCATTCAAACCAGTCGGCGCCGGCGGCAGCTTGCGCGAGCTTTCAGCGCGTGGTGCGCAGCTCACGCTTATTGACGAGGCGAGCGGAGGCCGTTGGACGGCGGACGCCGCCAATCTGGAATTGGCGCGCCGGGGCCGGTCGCTTGCGCTTTCGGCGAACGCCGAGCTTGAGGGCGCGGAGGGCGTTGCGCCAGCGTCTCTGCGGATCACGACGGACACGCGCTTCCAAAGCGCGGTGATTGAATTTGGCGCACAGAATGCGCGGCCGCGGGCGCTTTTCTCTCAAGCCGCGCTGGGGCCGTTCGGCGCTCTCGACGCGCCTGTGACGATGAACATTTCTGTCGGGCTCGATCGCCAGGCGGGCGTGAACCTTTTTGAAGGTGACGTGATCATCGGCCAAGGCTCGGCGGCGATGCCGGGCGACAATTACAATCTCAGCGGCGGACGCCTGCATGGTCGCTACGACATCGAGAGCGATGAACTGATCATCGATCAGATTTCGCTGGCCGGCGATCGCACGCGCGTCGGCGGTGATATCCGCGTGCGCGATGTTTCCGCGATCATGCGCGCGGCGCCGAACGAACCGGCGGCGTTCAATATCACGCTGCCATCGATGCGGCTTGAAGTGCCGGGTACGTTTGAAGAGCCGCTGGCGTTCTCGAACGTGCAAGTCGCCGGCTCGATCATCTCGGGTCAGCGCACGATTAACTTCACGCGGCTGACAGCGCGGACTGGTGAAGGGACGTTCAACGGGACTGGCCGCTTGTATTGGGCCGATGTTGGCGGGCGCTCGCACGTGGGCCTTCAACTCAACGGCGCAGTCGATGGTGCGCTGGAGGCGCGCGATGTGCTGCATATGTGGCCGGTGGGTCTGGGTGAAAGCGCGCGCGAATATCTGGCGCGCACGATCACCAGCGGCCGCGTCACCGATGCGACGGTGCGGATCAATATCACGCCGTCGGACATCGCTGATGGCGTTTTGACCGATGACGCGGTGGACGTGCGCTTCAACGTCTCCAATGCAGCGATGCAGTTTATCACGACCATGTCTCCGGTCACGAACGCGCGCGCCTCAGGCGTGCTGCGCGGCAACCGCTTCGACATGACGATCCCAGAAGCGCGCTTTCACGGCATGACCATCACCAATGGCCGGATCGAGGCGCCGCAATTCAAACCGCGCGGTTCGATGTTGACGATTTCTGCGCACGCCGATGGCGATGCGCGTCAAATCCTCGAAGTGCTGGCGATGGAGCCGATCTCGCTGGGCGACCGATTGCCAATTGAAGCGAGCACCGCGACCGGGCGCGGCAGCGTCAATCTCCGCATTCAACGCCCGATGGTGCGCGAGGCGCCGTTCGAAGCGTGGCGCTTCAACATTGACGGCACGGTGCGCGATTTCGCCGGCAATATGTCGACGCGGCGCATGGCGTTGAGCCAAGGTCAGCTCACGGTGCGCGGTGATCAGCGCGCGGTGACGGTGAGCGGACCGATCCGCGCCGGCGATTCCGTCATTCCGAATGTGCGCTGGACCGAGCACATCGGCCGCACTGGCGCGGACGCTGCGAGTTCGTCCGAGTATCAAATCTCCGGTGATTTCGACGCGAACGATTTGGAGCGCCTTGGGTATCCAGTCGCGCGCTACGCGCAAGGCCGCATCGGCGTGACGGTCACCGGTCAAGGGCGCGGTTTTGACGTCGACAATGCACGTATCGATCTGGATTTGCGCAACGCGGCTGTTGAATTGCCGCGTGGATTCTGGACGAAGCGATCGGGGCAGCCAGCGTCGGCGCGATTTGTGGTGCAGCGCCAAAGTGACGGTGGCCTGGCCTTCAACGATATCGACGCGCGCGGCGGCGGGCTCACGGCGCAAGGACGTGCGCGCTTGGCGCGTGACAACAGCGTGCAGGGAGTAGATCTGGCGCGGCTTGTTATCGAGGGGCGCTCAGACGCGCGCATTCATGCCGCGCGCGCCCAAGATGGCGCGCTCGAAGTGGCGGTGCGTGGCGCGCTCTTCGATGCGGCGCCGTTTATGGGGTCCGAAAGTTCGCCGAGCGAGACGGCAACGCCGACCGCTGTGCAAACACAGGCGCAAACTGGCTCGGGCGCGATGCGCGCAAGTGTTATTGTCGATCGCCTAAAGATGCGCGGTGGCGCGACTTTGGCTGACGCCAACGTGCAATTGACGACTGTCCACGACGGTCTGATGACATTGTCGGCTGAGGGGCGCTCGCCAGGCGGCGAGGCGTTTTCGTTGACGCTCGGCGCTCGCGCTGGCGATTCGCGTAGCCGCGTCCGCTTCCGTGCTGGTGATGCAGGCTTTGCAGTGCGCGCCCTCACGGGCGCGGAAAACGTTGTTGGCGGAACGGCGTCCGCGGATGGCGATTGGCGCGGCGGCGCGCAAAGCCAAGCGCGGTTCGATGTGCAGATGCGCGACTTCCAGGTCGTGCGCTTGCCGGCGATGGCGCGGCTATTGTCGTCGGCTGGTTCGCTGACGGGCCTTGTCGAAATGCTGAACGGCGACGGCATCGGTTTCAATGCGCTCGAAGCGCAGATGACCTACGCGAACGATCGCTTGCAGTTTTCCGAAGGACGTATGGCGGGGCCGTCGTTGGGTCTAACCGGCGCCGGCAATTACGACATTGCGCGCGACAATCTTGATATCGATGGCGTCGTGGCGCCGTCGCCGATGCTGAACTTGTCGATGCTGGGCAGCATTCCGGTGATTGGCGATCTCTTGGTGTCACGCCGCGGCGAAGGCGTGTTCGGCATGACGTATTCGATCAATGGCCATGCTGGCGAGCCACGCGTTGGCGTGAACCCAGTGTCGGCGCTAACGCCGGGCATCCTGCGGCGAATTTTCGAACCTGTGCCACAGCGCGAGGCCGAAGCGCCCGCGCGCGGGACCAATGGCATCAACATGTTCGATCCGTCAGGCTCGACTCCCGTTGCGCCCGACCCGGTCGCGCCGGTTGTCGAGAGTGGCGCCGACGCCGTGGCGGACGCTACGCCTTAGCGGCTAGCCCACGCGTAGTAGCGCGTGCTTCTTCTTGCCGAGAGACAGCTTGATCGCGCCATCGACAAGATCGGCGGCGCCTATCGTTGCAGCTTCCTCTGTGACGGCTTGATCGTTCACGCGCAGGGCGCCCGCAGCGATGTGGCGCTTGGCCTCGCCGTTTGAAGCTACGAGCTCCGCGCGTTGGAAGGCCGCGCCGACGCGCAGACCGGCGCTGAGTTCTTCGTTCGTGACGTTGAACGTCGGCAGGTTTTCCGAGGTGACGCCTTTGACGAACGTATCGTGCGCCGCTTGTGCGGCTTTGTTGGCTTCGTCGCGGCCGTGGAGGAGCGCTGTGGCTTCGGTGGCGAGAGTCTTCTTTGCGTCGTTGATCTCAGCGCCCTGCAGCGCTTCGAGGCGCGCGATTTCGTCGAGCGGCAGATCGGTGAAAATCTTGAGGAAGCGGCCGACGTCGGCGTCTTCGGCGTTGCGCCAGTATTGCCAGTAGTCGTAGGGGCTCTTCATGTCGGCGTTGAGCCAGACTGCGCCGTCGGCGGTCTTGCCCATCTTCGCGCCGGACGCCGTCGTGATCAGCGGTTGCGTGAGCCCGAAGAGGCCGAAGCTCTCCATGCGGCGGCCGAGTTCGACGCCGTTGATGATGTTGCCCCACTGATCCGAGCCGCCCATTTGCAGGTCACAATTGTAGCGCTTCTTCAGCTCCACGAAGTCGTAGGCTTGCAAGATCATGTAGTTGAACTCGATGAAGCTCATCGGCTGCTCGCGCTCGAGGCGGAGCTTCACGCTGTCCATTGAGAGCATGCGGTTCACGCTCATGTGGCGACCGACTGTGCGCAGGAAGTCGAGGTAGTTGAGTTTTGGAAGCCATTCGGAGTTGTCGACGAGCAGGGCGTCGCTTGGGCCGTCGCCGAACTTCAGAAATTTCTCGAACGTGCCGCGAATTGAGTTCGTGTTTTTGACGATCTGCTCTTCGCTGAGGAGTTGACGCATCTCTTCCTTGCCGGAAGGATCGCCGACGCGCGTGGTGCCGCCGCCGAGCAGCACGATCGGTTTGCCGCCAGCTTGTTGGAGGCGGCGCAGGTACATGATCTGCGTGAGGTTGCCCACGTGCAGCGACGGCGCCGTCATGTCGAAGCCGATATAGCCGGTCACGCCCGCGAGCGCGGCTTTGTCCAAGCCTTCGAGATCAGTGCATTGGTGGAACTGACCGCGCGCAACGGCGTCACGGAGGAATTGGGACTGGACGGTGGCTTCGGTGGTCACGAGGTAAACTCCTGGCGGACTTTTGGGGCCGGAGCTGTGTCTTTGTCGAGCGCACATCCCGGCCTTGAAGGCGGGCGTGCTGTCGCGGCCCGCTAATTGAGCGGGCGGTAATAGTTTTGAAAGAGGGCAATCGAGATCGACACGAGCGGTTGCTACGCTGCCGGCTCACAAGACGTCAAGCGCGCCTATCCAATACGGGGCTTGTCGCTGGGGCGAGGTTCTGAATACTCGGCTCGCAAACGATGGGGACGAGAATGCCTTGGGGACGTTCTATTCTGGCTATCGTGACGACACTGGTCGTCGTTGGCGGGATGGCCAGTCTCTATGTCATGGGCGCAGGCATTTGGCGCCCTGATTTCAGCAACGTGCCCGGTGTGAATCCGCAAGATATGGCAGCGCTCGCGGCGCCATATGACGATGTCTCGCAAGGGCGCGATGCTGAGTTGGCGGCGAGTTTGGTTGAGAGCAATGCTGGCACCCAGGCGGAGATCGATCGCATCCAAACGTTGCTGCCGCCGGGTGCGGCGACATCCTCGCGACTGACCACGTTCAACGTCGCGACCGGCACGGACGGCAATCGCCTCTGGGGCGTGCGCGAGTATGAGTATCCCGGCCACGTCGTCCGGGCGGAGACAACGCTCTATCGCGCGACCGCGAGCGAACCTTGGAAGGTTTCCGGTTTCAATGTGAATGTGCTGTCGCGTGAGGAACTGGCGGAGCGCACGTTCGATATCATGACCGAGCCGCGTGGCGTGCAGGCCGTGATCGCGGCGGCGGTGGTTTTTCCGCTTTTCATTTTGATCACGTTCTGGACGGCGCTGTTTCGGCAGGGGCTGAAAGTGCGCTGGATATGGCTCATCGCCATCGTTCTCGGCATTGGGACGATCTATGCTGACACCGCTTCGGACGCGCTGTCGTTCTTGCCGATCTCGGTTCAGCTTTTCGGGGCTGGGGCGACGTGGAGCGGGTCGGCGTTTGACGGTTGGGTGTTCAGCGCGTCGACGCCATTGGGTGCGGCGGCGTTTTGGCTTTTTGCGCCGCGGGCGGCCAAGTCCGTGTGAGGTGTTACCGCGCGTTAAAAGGTTGGTGTGCTAGGCCATCGGCGTGCTGCACCAACTGATTTGCCACCCAGATACGCCCAGCGCCGCCGTTGATCGGATCGACGTCGCGGTCGCGCGGCCGGAGCCTGGACTCTTAGCCCTGCGATATACGGTGAGCGGACGCATCGCGAGCGTGAGCTTGGCGCCGCCGAGCGACCCACTGCGCACCGATGATTTGTGGCGCACGACGTGCTTCGAAGCCTTCGTCGAGAGTATGCCCGGCGCGGGTTATTACGAATTCAACTTGTCGCCCTCGAGCAAGTGGGCGGCGTATCATTTCACCGACTATCGTAAAGGCATGGCGTTGGCGGAACTCTCCCCGCCCGCGATCGTCACCGGCGCAAACGCGACGCACATCGACGTCGACGCGCTGATCTATTTGCCGGCGAACGATGAGCCGTGGCAGTTGGCGCTGACGGCTGTGATTGAAGAAACCAACGGCGTGAAATCGTATTGGGCGCTGAAGCATACGGCGGGCAAGCCGGATTTTCATCACGCCGATGGGTTTCAATTGGAGCTTCCAGCTTAGAGCTGGTGAGGATGACGATGGACTTCGCTGAAGACGCCAAGGTTCAACAGGTCGCAGAGGCATATGCGCTCGATGCGATCGCGTTCGCGCGGAAGAATTTCAAGGTCGAGCTCGATTTTTCGGATGCGAGCATCGCGCAGATCGAAAGCATGATGGAGAACTTCGATCGCAACGCCACTCGAGGATTGCCGCGCGCTGAAGTGTTGGCGCAGTTCGGCAAGATGTTCGGCAGCTATATTGGTGAAGTGTATCGCAAGAACCACGGCGGTTCGTGGGGGATGATTACCAATGAGGGCAGTTCGATCCCGGGCGTGCAGGGGGCGGATGGGACGTTGTTCTGGCCGTGGGCGCGCGTGGAGAACCGCATGAGGCAGGGGCCGCAAGAGAACATCCTCGACTATTACCTTTATTTGCTGGGACCGGCGCAATGAAGTTCGGGATCGATCGCCTACTCGAAGATTCGTCGCTGCGCGCAGCTTTGAGCGGCAAGCGCGTGGCGTTAGTGGCGCACCCAGCGTCGGTGACACGCGACCTCACGCACTCTCTTGATGCGCTGATGGCGTTAGACGGCGTGCGTATCACAGCGGCGTTTGGACCGCAGCACGGGATGCGCGGCGACAAGCAGGACAATATGGTGGAGTCGCGCGACTACACCGATCCCGTGCACGGCATTCCGGTGTTCAGCCTCTACGGCGATCAACGCAAACCGACGGGCCAGATGATGTCGACGTTCGATGTCGTGCTGATCGATCTGCAGGATCTCGGCTGCCGCATCTACACGTTCATCACGACGCTGCTCTACATGATCGAAGCCTGCGCGGCGGACGGCAAGGAAGTGTGGGTGTTGGATCGTCCCAATCCAGCGGGGCGCCCAGTTGAAGGGCTGACGCTTCGCCGCGGCTGGGAAAGCTTTGTTGGCGCGGGTCCGATCCCAATGCGCCATGGTTTGACTCTCGGCGAACTCGGTCACTGGTTCATCGAGCACTACAAACTCAATGTCGCCTATCGCGTCATCGAGATGGAAGGCTATCGTCCGGACGAAGCGCCTGGTTATGGTTGGCCGATCGGTGAGCGCACGTGGGTCAACCCCTCGCCGAATGCGCCGAACCTTTGGATGGCGCGCGCTTATGCCGGCACTGTGATGGTTGAAGGCGCAACGCTTTCGGAAGGGCGCGGCACGACGCGCCCGCTCGAGATCTTCGGCGCTGCTGACATCAACGCGCGCGATGTTCTTGATGAGATGGAGCGCTTTGCGCCGCACTGGTTGGCTGGCTGTAAGCTGCGTGAAATCTGGTTCGAGCCGACATTCCACAAATGGGAAGGCGAGCTTTGCCACGGCGTGCAGATCCATTGCGAGGATCCGGCGCACTATGATCACCAAGCCTTCAAACCGTGGCGCGTGCAGGCCTTAGCGTTCAAGGCGATCCGGCGGCTCTATCCTCAGTACGATCTGTGGCGTCAGTTCTCGTATGAATACGTGTTCGACAAACTCGCTATCGATGTGATCAACGGTTCGTCGCTGTTGCGAGATTGGGTTGATGATCCGAATTCGACCGCGGCTGATCTCGATGCGATCACCGTGCCTGATGAAGAGGCGTGGATTGTCGAACGTGCGAAGCATCTGATCTATTGAGCGAAACGGCCGCGCCTCCGCCCGCTGCGAGCCGCGATGTCGGGCTCGATCTAGCGCGCGGCTTGCTGATGGCGTGGATCGTGATCGTGATCCACGGCACGTTCTGGCTGGGCGTGATCCCACGTGGGCCGGGCGCGTGGCTGTTGTTCGAGATGCCGCCGATCTTCGTGATCACCGGTGCGGCGTACTTTCTGGGCGAAGGTTCAAAGCAGGGCCGTTGGACTTCGGCGACCTATTTCGACTTTCTCCTCCGGCGCGGCGTGCGCATCTACGTGCCGTATCTCGCCTACGTGATCGTCGCGGCGTTGATCGCGGCAATCGTTAAGTGGGATGGCTCTCTCTCGCTTAAAGAGGTCGGCGCGAGCGCGTTGTCGTGGCTCAATCCGGTGACGCGCGGCGCGGGGTACACGTGGAAGATGCTGAGCTGGCATCTTTGGTTCGTCGCGCCGTTTCTTATTGTCACTGCGTTGATGCCGTTCATCACGACCAAGCGTGTGGCTGGGTTTGTGAAGCCGTGGATGCTTGCGGTAGCAGCTGGGCTCGTCGTGTTGGGTCTGGGGCGCGTGACGCTTATTCAGCCGCTGGATGAATTGCTCAAAAACGGCGTGTTTTATAGCTTTTGGGCAGCTTTCGGCTTCATGCTTGCGGCGATGCCGAAGCGATGGAGCTTGGCAGATTATGCGCTGGTGCTGGTGCTATCGATCGTTGGCATGATTGGCGCGGCGATGTTGCAGCCGGCGAGCGTCACGCTCGACATGCAGCACAACAAGTTTCCGCCGAACGCGATCTTCTGGTTGTTCTCGTGCGCTTGGACCGCGGCGCTTCTCATAGGCGCGCGTCTGACGCGTGAAACGCAACGTGAAGCGCTGGCGCGCTCGCCGTTGGTGCGGCCGTTCATGAGCGCGGGATATTCGATCTATCTGTGGCAGGGCGTTGGCTATTCGCTCGCCGCGTATTTCGGCGGCGAGCTTGGGCTCAACATCTATGTGATCTGGGTCGCTGCGATTGCGCTGACGATCGCGCTTGGCCTCATGTTTGCGCCGCTTGAGCGGATCAGGCTGCCGAAGCGAAAGACTGGTTAGAACCAGCCCTTTTTCTTCTTCGGCTCTTCAGCCTTAGGCGCAGGCGCTGGCGCAGCTGCCTTTGGCGGCGGTGCGGCGGCTTGCTGGCGCTGTGGTTCAGGTGCGCGGGCTTGCTGCGGCGTTGATTGCAGTGGCGCGCGCTGAGGCGTCGGCTCTTGCGACGGCTTTGCCGCGCCAAGGCCGGTGCTCACGCGAGGAGCGGGGCCGAGCTTGTCTGCGAACCAATTGGACATGTCCCTCACCTTGAAGTCGTCACGCGCAAACGGGCGCTATGAGGTCGTTATCGCATCGAAACGAATGAGCCAATGCGCGAGGCGCATGGCTTGCGGAGGCTTCATGTTCCGCCTGTGGATAACTCACGAGCGATCGATGAGGTCGCGCACCTTGTGACCGAATGCGGCGATCTCGAAAGGCTTGGTCATCACCTCCATGCCCGGTGCGAGGTGACCATTACCCACGACGGCGTTCTCTGCGTAACCGGTTATGAAGAGCACTTTTAGATCTGGCCGCGTGCGCCGCGCCGCATCCGCAATTTGTCTCCCGTTCATGCCGCCGGGCAGCCCGACATCAGTGACCAAGAGATCGATGCGCTGATCTGACTCTAGGATTTTCAGCGCTGTAGGGCCATTCATCGCCTCAAGCGCGCGATAGCCGTTCTCTTGCAGCACATCGAGCATCAGCATGCGCAGCACGACTTCGTCGTCGACCACGAGGACGACTTCACCGTGGCCGTGCTCAATCTCAGCGGCGGCGTTGGTTTCTTCGCGCTCATCGGCTTCGCCGTGATGGCGCGGGAAGTAGAGGCACATGGTCGTGCCCGCGCCGACTTCCGAATAGATGCGAACCTGTCCGCCTGATTGGCGTGCGAAGCCGTAGACCATGGAAAGGCCGAGGCCAGTGCCTTGGCCGAGTGGTTTGGTGGTGAAGAAGGGATCGAACGCACGCTCGATGGTGTCTTGGCTCATACCTGAGCCTGTGTCGGCGACGCAGAGCGAGATGTACTGGCCGGGCGGCAGATCGCGTTCGCGGGCGGCGCGCTCATCGAGCCATTTGTTGGCGGTTTCGATGGTGAGGCGTCCGCCAGCGGGCGCCATCGCGTCGCGCGCGTTGATGCAGAGGTTGAGCAGCGCGTTTTCGAGTTGGGATTCGTCGATTTTCGCCGTCCAGAGCCCGCCCGCTTGGACAACTTCGACCTGAACGTCGGGACCAACCGTGCGGCGGACTAGGTCTTCAATGCCGACCACGAGCTTGTTGAGATTGAGCGGACGCGGGTCGAGCGTTTGGCGGCGCGAGAATGCGAGCAAACGCTGTGTGAGTGCAGCGGCGCGCCGTGCGTTTTCTTGGGCGCCGGAGAGGTAGCGCTCAAGGCCCGTCGTGCGACCTTCGGCAATGCGTTTGGCGAGAAGTTCTAAGCTGCCAGAGATTCCCGCCAGAAGATTGTTGAAGTCGTGCGCAAGGCCGCCAGTGAGTTGGCCGACGGCCTCCATCTTCTGCGATTGGCGCAGCGCTTCTTCGACCTGCATGAGCTGGCGCGTGCGTTCCTCGACGCGATGCTCCAACGCTTCCGCGGCTTCTTTTTGATCGTGGATGTCGGTGTTGGTGCCGATCCAGCGGGTGACGCGACCTTGCTCATCCTTGATCGCGACAGCGCGCGTCAGGTGCCAGCGATAGATTCCATCGGCGCGGCGGAGACGAAATTCGTTCTGGTAGGTCTCGCCGCTCTTGAGCGCAGTCGTCCAACGTTGTTCGGCTCCGGCGATGTCGTCGTCGTGGACCATGACAGCCCAGCCGGCGCCATCGAGCGTGCCTTCGGCGTGGCCGCTGAAGACGTAAACTTGCTCGTTGAACCAATCGAGATTGCCATTTGGCAACGCCGTCCAGGCTTGGTTAGGCATGGCGCGCGCGAGCGTGCGGAAGTCGGCTTCGCTCTCCTGCAATGCAAGCTCGGCTAATTTTCGATCGGTCTGATCTTGGAAGAGCACGGCGACTTGCTTTCGGCTCGCCGGCTCAACGCGGTAGGCGGAGAGTTCAAGCCACCGCCCCGTTGCTTCAAGCTCGCGTTCGAAGCGGATCGGCGCGCCAGTTTCGAGTACGCCGCGATAGAGACGCACCCATTCGTCCGCCTCAGCGCCAACCATTTCACGAACTTTTTGGCCGACGACATTCGATATGCCGGCGTGCTTGGCATAGGCGTCGTTGGCCTCGACGTGGATGTAGTCGCTGAGCGGTCCGTGCGGGCCGTCGAAAAATTCGATGATGCAAAAGCCTTCATCGATGGCGTTGAAGAGCGTGCGATAGCGTTCTTCGCTGTCGCGCATCTGGGCTTCAGCGCGCGCGCGTTCGACGTGCGCCCAGGAGCGCTCGGCAACTTCGCGGACGATTTCGATTTCGTCTGCCATCCACACGCGCGGCTCTTTGCTGTGCGCAGCCATCAGTGCTGTGAGGCGACCTTGCTTGATGAGCGGCATGCAAACGGTCGAGCGAATGCCAATGGCCTGAAAGGCGCTTGCTGCTTCGGCCGGAATGTCCGCGCTATTGTCATTGACGACCAGCGGTTCGCCAGCGCGCAAGCGTTTCACGGCGCGCTCACCGAAAGCGGCGAGGCTGTAACGGCCAACAATGCTGGTCGAGCCTGGGGCCGTCCAGTCACCTCGAATTGTGAAGCGGTCCTGGTCTTCCTCCATGTCCGCGTAAGCGCAGACGCTGGCGTTGAGGTGGAGTGCGAGCATTTGGGTGGTGACGGCCAAGATGGCGTCGGCGTCCAAATGCTTAGACACGCCTTGGCCGAGCGCGTCCAAGAAACGGAGCTCGGTTTTACCTCCGGTCGATGTATCGCTTTTTGAGGTCATTCCGCCCTGGCCAGCGACGTGAACGCGGAGCCTCTTTCAAAAGTTCCCTAACGCGGGGCGCGCTTGGCCAAGATGCGTTGCAGCGTGCGGCGGTGCATGTTGAGGCGGCGCGCTGTCTCGGAAACGTTGTGTCCGCAGAGTTCGTAGACGCGCTGGATGTGCTCCCAACGGATGCGATCGGCGCTCATCGGGTTTTCCGGCGGCTCTGGCTTTTCGTCTGGCGACGCGAGCAGGGCTTTGACGATATCTTCTGGGTCGGCCGGCTTGGCGAGATAATCGAGCGCGCCGGCCTTCACCGCAGCGACCGCGGTGGCGATCGCGCCGTAGCCGGTCAGCATCACAACGCGGCAGTCGGGGCGGCTGCGATTGAGGGCCTCGACAACCGAGAGGCCCGAACCGTCTTCGAGACGTAGATCGAGGACCGCGTAGGCGGGCGGGGTCTTGGTAGCGATGTCGTTGGCTTCGGCGACCGAGGCGACGGCCGTCACTTCAAAGCCGCGCGTTTCGAGGGCACGCGCCAACCGCGTGCGAAACGCGGCGTCGTCATCAAGTACGAGGAGAGTTTTTTCGCCTTCAAGGGGCGCTTCGGTGGTCATCAGCCTAACGAGCTCCAGCTGGGTTCTATCTAGCTATTTTTTGCGATTTTCATAGCGCAGGCGCCTCAATTGCCGCACGTGGCCAGACCGCTTTCACCAACGCGCCGTGCTGGGGTGGACGCCGGTTGCGGACCTCGAGTTTGGCGCCGCTGCGTTCGAGCAGCGTCTTTGAAATGAAGAAGCCAAGGCCGAGGCCGCCGGCGATGCCCTCTTCGTCGCGCTCTGTGAGATAGGGCTCGCCGAGGCGGTTAAGGATGGCAGGGGCAAAGCCGGGTCCGTCGTCACGGACCGCGATCTCTATGGTCTCGGCAGTCCAGCGTGCCTCGATGTCGACGCGCGTGCGGGCGAAGCCGACGGCGTTTTCGACGAAGCCGCCAAGGGCGTGGACGATCTCTGGCATGCGGCGGAGTTCAAGCGGACCGTCGCCTTGCGCGTCGATGAAGATCTCCGTGCCCAATCCCTCGTGCGGCGAGGTCACCTCTTCGAGCAGCACTTTAATCGGCGCACGCTGGATCATGACGTCGCCGCGTTCGCGATTGGCGGAGAGTTGGCCGAGAATTGCGCGGCAGCGTTCGCTTTGGGTGACCAGGAGCTGCAGGTCTTCGTAGCGCGGATCGTCGGGCTTGAGTTCGCGCGTCATTTCCTTGGCCACCAAGTGAATAGTCGCGAGCGGTGTACCGAGTTCGTGTGCGGCGGCGGCGGCGAGGCCACCAAGCGCGGAGAGCGTTTGTTCACGTGAGAGCACGGCTTGCACAGCTGCTAGCGCGATGTTGAGGCGCTCTTCTTCCGCAGCAACGCGCCACGCGTAAACGCTGGTAAAGCCAAGGCCGACGAGCACGGCGGCAGCGATGCCCATCTGGTAGAGCGGCGGCATAACGAAGGTCGCACCGTCAGGCCACGGCAACGGCAAGCGCCAAACCGAGATCGCGCCCACGCAGATAAACGTCAGTGCCGCGAGCATCGCTGTCACTTGCGGGCGCAGCACGGTGGCGCTGACAGCGACGGGCGCAATGAACAGAAATACGAATGGATTTTGCAATCCGCCCGTGAGTGCGAGCAGCACCGCGAGCTGCACAGCGTCGTAGCCGAGTTGCGCCGCAGCTTCCCATTCGCGCGCGAGGTCTTGGTTGCGGCGTGTGAGAGCGAGGTTGACGATGATCGAGACGCCGATCGCGGCGATCGCCCAACTCAGCGGAAAGTCGACGTCGAGGACGTAGCGGACAAACAGAACTGCGAAGGTTTGGCCAAGAATGGCGAGCCAGCGCAACAGCACGAGCGTGCGGATGCGAACGCGGCTGGTGGCGCTCCAGAAGCTGGGGATCGGCGCAGGCGGGCGGGGCTCAGTGACGGCCATATACCTCTAATCGCTGTGGCCGAGCCGTCACTCAAGGGCAGGCGCGACAAAGTTGGCCGGTAAAACCCTTGTCTTTTTGATATTGATCCTGCGAAGCGTTCGCATTAAGGCTCGCTGCAATTGCGAGGGAGTTGCAAGTGCGGGGACTTTGGGGAATTTCGGCGCTGGCTCTGAGCCTCGGGATCGCCGGCACGGCTGCCGCGCAAAACGCCGAAGATGCGGGAACGCCGGACGCTGACATCACCGTCACCGCGACCCGCACCGCGCAGGATACATTCGACGTGCCGAACGCTGTCAGCGTCATCACGGTCGAAGAGATCGAAGAAAACCTAGCTACCGACATCAAGGACCTGGTTCGCTTCGAGCCCGGTGTTTCGGTGCAGAGCAGCCCGGCGCGGTTCAACACAGCGTTGGCGGCCACGGGCCGAGACGGCAACGCGGGCTTCACGATCCGCGGTCTGGGAGGCAACCGCGTACTTTTCCAAGTCGACGGCGTTCGGGTGCCGGATACGTTCGACTTCGGCCCGATCCTGTTCGGTCGCGGCGACTACGTTGATCTCGACCTGCTGCAACGCGTCGAAATTCTGCGCGGCGCGGGCTCCGCGCTTTACGGCAGCGACGGGGTCGCGGGTGTTGTGAGTTTCACCACCAAGGATCCAGCGGATTTTCTGCGCCCCGATGAGCAGTTCGCAGCGCGTGCGCGCGTCTCGTACGCTAGCGCCGACGACAGCTTAGCGACCGGCGTTGCCGCTGCAGCGCGCTGGGGCGACTGGTCGCTCTTGGCGACTTACAACCATCGCGAGTCGCACGAACAGGAAACCAATGGCGATGTGGGAGGCAACGGTGCGCTTCGCACCGAAGCCAATCCGTCTGATATCGAGTCGGATTCGGCCATGGCCCGCTTGGTGTTCCAGCCGAGCGAAGGACATCGCTTCCGGCTGACCGCCGACTACGGCAACCGCACGGTTTTCACGCGCGCGCTTACGGCGATTAATGGCGGCTCGACACTCGATCTTTTCGGCGACGACGAGACCGAGCGCCAGCGTTTGGCTTTCGACTACACGTATGAGAGCGACGGTTTCATTCGCGATGCGTTCGCGGCGATCTATTACCAAACCTCGACCATCGAGCAGTACACGTTCGAAGATCGCAATCCCGCCGCTGACCGTTCGCGCCGTAACGTGTTCGACAATGATGTGTGGGGCGTCTCGGGCCAGGCGACGAGCGGGTTCGTCACGGGCGCGGCGGAGCACACCTTGACGTACGGCGGCGATTACTCGCTGACGCACCAAGAAGGCCTACGCGACGGCACGACGCCGCCATTTGGCGAGACCTTCCCAACGCGTCCGTTTCCAAACACCGACTACACGCTGGCGGGAGTCTTCATTCAGGACGAGATCAGCTTCTTGGATGGACGCGTCGCGTTCTTCCCGGCGGTTCGCTACGATGCGTTCAAAATTGAAGGTGAGCGCGACCCGCTCTATCCGCTCTCGATCGCGATCGCCGATCAAAGTGATTCAAGAGTGACGCCGCGCTTGGGCGTTGTCGCATGGCCGACGGAAACGTTCGGCGTGTTCTTCAACTACGCGCAAGGCTTCAAGGCGCCGTCACCGAGCCAGGTGAATAACGCGTTCACAAATCTCGCTTCCGGTTACACGTCGATCCCAAATCCGAACCTGCGTCCGGAGACGAGCGAGTCTCTTGAGCTTGGCATTCGGTCTCGGAATACAACGCTTTTCGAAGCAGATCTGCGCGCCCAGGGCAATGCCTTCATGGGCCGCTACGAGGACTTCATCGATCAAACTCAGACCGGAAATTTCGGCGACCCCGCTATCTTCCAATGGGTGAACTTGAGTGAGGTGGAAATTTGGGGTCTGGAAGGCCGCGCTGATCTCACGTGGGCCAACGGCGTCGGCCTGACGGTTTCGGCTGCGTTCGCAGATGGGGAAGAAATTGATCCGCTCACCGGCGCGCGCTCGCCGCTGGA
>JAPLOL010000039.1 GCA_026400735.1 Alphaproteobacteria bacterium
AGTTACTTGCAGAACTGTCAGGTTGTGACCTTCTTGCAATGCTTGGCCGTCGCCTGTTTCCCGCCCGTCTCGGCTAAACCAATGTTTGATAACGGTTTTGCTTAACAAGGCGCTTAGATTCATTAAACGCGCGTAGTTGCGGGCGTTTTCCCCGCCCGCGCACCCCGGAGTAGAGCCATGCCCTTCGGCCAAATCGAGGCCTTTGAGCACCAGGGTGTGCAGATCGCTTTCGAGCGGATCGAGGGCGCCGCGCCTACGTTCGTCTGGCTCGGCGGCTTCAAGTCGGACATGACGGGGACGAAGGCGCAGACGTTGGCGGACTGGGCCGCGAACGCTGGTCAAGGCTTTGTTCGGTTTGACTATTCCGGGCATGGCGTGTCGGGCGGCAAGTTCGAGGACGGCTCGATTTCGCGCTGGCTAAGCGACACGCTGGCGGTGCTGGATCAGCTGACCACGGGCTCATTGGTGCTGGTCGGCTCCTCCATGGGCGGTTGGCTTTCGCTGCTGGCGGCGCGGGCGCGGCCCGACCGGGTCGCAGCGCTCTTGTTGATCGCGCCTGCAGCCGATTTCACCGAGAGGCTTATGTGGCCTGGATTCAGCGCGGAACAGCAGGCGCGGCTGATGGCCGAAGGCCGGCTTGAGCTGCCATCCGCCTATGCGCCCGAACCGACTATTATCACGCGCGAAATGATCGAGGACGGGCGGCGCAATCTGGTGATGGACGCGCCCTTCCCCTTCGAAGGCATGGTGCGGATCTTAGCTGGCGGGGAGGATCCGGACGTGCCGCTGGATCACGTTCTGGCCCTGCTGCCGGTGCTGCAGTCGAAGGACGTCACGCTGCGCCGCATCCCAGACGGCGACCACCGTCTGTCGCGGCCGCAAGACTTGCGGCAGCTCGTGGCGATCGCCTCGGAATTGCGATTGCGGCTCGCGCGCTGAGCGAACGGCTTGGATTTGCCCAATCTTTGGGGCATCGGTTGAAACAGCCCTTGGGGACCTGCGGGAGAAACGTCGTTCATGTCCATCGTTGCCGCCCTGCTGCTGCCGCTCGTAATGGCGCAATCCTCTGCCCTGCCGAACGGCGCGTTGGCCGAGCGCTTCTCGCAATGCGTTGCGATGACCGAGCAAAATCCGGAACGCGCTTATGAAGAAGCGATGGCTTGGGCCGCCGAAGCTCAGTCCGTTCACGCATACCGCTGCGCCGCGATGGCCCTGATTGCGCAGAACCGTTACGATGACGGCGCAACACGTCTGCAATCGCTCGCAGGCGCGGTGAACCCTGACAACACGGGTTTGCGCGCAGCGCTTTGGTCGCAGGCGGGCAATGCTTGGTTGCTTGCACGCGAGCCTGGCAACGCACGAAGCAATTTCACGCGCGCAATCACAGCGCTGCAAGCTGATCCGCAGCAATTGCCTGACCTTCTGATCGATCGCGCCCGCGCCTACGCAATGGAGCGTGATTGGCGCCCGGCGGAAGAAGATCTCTCACGCTCGCTCGATATCCGGCCCGACAACGCGCTTGCGCTGCGCCTGCGCGCCGCCGCGCGTATGAACCAGCGTTCCTATGACCTGGCCGAGGCGGATGCGCGCGCCGCCATCCGCTTGGAGCCCAGCAACCAAGAAAATACATTGGTGCTGGGCGACATTCGCGAGAGCGTTCGCACCGGCGCACCGTTCGAACGTAACTAACGCTTCGCTTTTCCGCGACGGAGTTCGCCGACACGCCCGTTTCATCTGGCGTGAGGGCTTCTTCGCTTGGAGGCGAACGTGAATTTCAAAGCAATTCTTGCAGGCGCGTTGGTGATGGCTGCCGCATGCGCGACACCCGCGGCGGCATGGACACAAATCGGCACGCGCGAAGTGCGCGACCGCACCGACCGAGACGTTATCCATGCCAACGGCCCGCGACAGTTCGAGCGGATCAAGCTCTGCGTCTATCGCAACCCGGTGCATTTCTACGATCTCGATGTCTTCTACCGGAACGGCGGCCATCAAGACGTGTCTGTGCGCACACGCATCAACGCAGGCGAGTGCACGCGGGCCATCGATCTGAACGGCGATGATCGCAACATCACGCGTGTGGCGATGGTTTATGAAGAGACCAGCTTCCGTCGCCGCACGGCGACTGTGCGGCTGTTCGGCGAGTAGCTCTTAGTGAGGAATGGCGTCCGCGTTGGGAGCGGCGGCGATCTGGCGAAGATCCCAGCCCTCTCCGCGGATGTTGTCCACCTTCCAGCGATCATCTTCCCAGATCAGATCGTAGATTATGTTGGTCGGCGTTGTGGCGTTGTTGAACGTCACGCGCACGACGGCGTGGCTGCCTTCAGTAATGGCCTCGTTAGCGACGTTGAGATTGCTCAACTGATAATCCTGCGCACCGATGAGCGGATCGAAGTCGAGGATCGGCTCGTTGATGGCTTCAGAACGCGCCGACATTGTTGAGAGTATCGCCCACAAACTGTTCGACCACGGCGCTTGCTCTTGGAACGACGGAAACTGCGCATCCGGCGTCATGTAGCGATCGTAGAGCGGGCGGATCACGGCCGACGGATCGGTAGCGGCGCGCGCGGGAGCTTCGCCCTTGCCTTCTTGCGGCGGCGTGCACGCAGCGAGCGCGGCGGCACTCAAAGCCAACATCAATTCGCGTCTACGCATCCCCGCCTCCTGTTATGGCGCGAGATAAGCGCAAACGAGGTACCGACGCTAGCGCCTAGTTTTGCACCCAGGCGACGGCTGGATCGTTGAAATCAACGACGTCGCCAAGCTCGTACACGTTGCGATAGCCGTAACCGTAGAGGTTGATGAAGGTCTGGATATTCAGCGCCAGCTCAACACGCTTCAGCACCACTGGCTGGGCGTTGTTGGAGAAATTGTTGTTGCAATAAATCAGGATGCGGACGTTCGGATCACGTAATGCCGCGCGCAGACTTGGGTCGGTGAAATCCGTGAACGGCAGATTGATCGCGCCGTTGATGTGGCCTTCCGCGTAAGCATCGGCGGAGCGCGCATCGAGGATGATCGTGTTGGGCTCGCGCGCCATGCGTTGGAAATCTGCGAGCGTCACGAGACGATCTTGGCGATACGCTTCAACCTCGCGCGTGAGATCGCGAAAGCCCGAATAATTGATCTGCGCAGCGGTTTCAGGCGGCTTGTCCTGCGCGAGCGCGCTTGCGGATATGAGACCAACAGCGAAAGCCAAGAACACAGCGCGCATGACACTCTCCACCCAGGGAGGCTAAGCGCGTTTGTTGAATTCGACGCCTCCCCTGTTCGTGGGATGAGGCGTCGGGTTTGGGTTCTTATTGCGGCGTGTTGTTGATCATCGTGAGGAGATAAGGCGCGCCGACGGTGATGAGGCCGCCGATCAACAGGCCGACAGGCATGCCCATGAGCGCGCCGACGTAACCGTTGCCAAGCCGCTCACCCCAATCGAGGCCGCGACCGCCCAAGCGGATCAAGAAGCCCAATCCGCCACCGATCAATCCGCCCATGCCGCCGTAACTCCAGCCGAGGACGCATAGCGCGACCATGCCTGCGAACGCCGCCAACACGAGCAACAGCCTCAATCCGTTCAAGCAGGATTACTCCCTTGCAGGCGCGTGGCCGGGCGGCCTAGTCCCCGACGACTCCTTTGGCGCGTGTCCCTAGCCCAAGGCAAGCCTTTGAGGCGCCGCAGACGCTCTAGATGCGCTGTTCGGGGTGGTGCACGCCGCCATTTGGGACGGGACCGGGCGCCGGCGCCACACGCCGGGCCAACGCGTCACGCTGGGCGGCGGCGCCGACCAGACCAAGCTCCTGTGGTGTGAGCACGAGAAGCTGGCCCGACGCCGCCAAGGCTTCAGCGATGTTTTGGCGCGTCTGCATATCCATGACTGCCAGCAACGCCGCGAGCGCGGCCGGGTCGCGGTTTTTGAACACGTCGGCCAATTGATCGATCTGTTGCGGGCGCAAGGTCAGCACGCCAGCGGCGCGCGCAAGAGCACGCGCGGCGGCTTGTTGTTCCGGCGTTGCGTTGGGCGGCAGCGGAACGCCGCCAACCGCCATCGCCGGCACAGCGAATTCGTCGGGTTGCGTGTAAGTGAAATTCGCGGTGTGGAAACGCACGCCAAGCGCCATGCCCTTCTCGCCCGCTTCGTCACCCTCATCTTCGTCGCGACGCAAACGCTCAATGGCCCCGCGTTCGACTTCTTGCAGCGCGGTACGCAAGTCTTCATCATTGCGCTTGCCGATTTCAGCCCGGAAAGCGCTCTGGATGCGGCTTTCAAGCGCAAGCGAGAATTCTTGAATCTCGTAGACGTGCTTCAGCAGTTCACGATTCAAGCTGAATTGCACGCGCGCTTCGACAATGACTTTGTGCGAGTCCGCGGTCACCGCATCGAACGGCAGCGGCGCGCAATAGTGTGGGCGCAGATTGATCGCGCCAGTGCGAGGATTCAGCAGCTTCACTGTGCGCCGTCCACCCGTAGCAGGATCGAGCGCGACGAATTCGATATGCGGCGCTGTCGGGCCGCGCACGACCGTCTCGTCCCAATCCCAGAGCACAACCTTGCCATCGAGCGCGCGACGGAAACCGCGATCGTCCTGTGTCATGTACGTGAGGTCGTAGCGGGCCTCGTAATAGCGCCTCACGATATAAAAAATCGCCGCGAGAACGATCACGCTTACGAGCGCAGCAATGGAAATCATCAGCGCCAACGACATGGCGACCCCCGCTTATTGTGACAGCAGAACGAGCCTAGCCTAGCCGGATGCGCCTTGCAGCCCCCATGCGCCGATGGCGCGAATTAGCGGCTCGCAGCGGGCCGATCCATCAACAGTGCGCAGGATGCAGTCCCCGAAGTCCGGACTTCACGGGCCCGGGCGGCAATGGTCGCCGAGCGACCGCGTACGTAAGGCCCCGGATTGTCAGCGCGCCAGCGATTGGGGCTCGGCAGCACGGCCGCGAGACGGGCCGCTTGCAGCGGTGTGAGATCGGCGGCGGAGACGCCAAAGCGCGCGCGTGCGGCCGCTTCGATGCCGAAATTGCCGTCACCCCATTCAATATTGTTGAGGTACGCCTCCATGATGCGCCGCTTGGGCCACATGAATTCGATCAGCGCAGTGAAATAGGTTTCGAAGCCTTTGCGCACCCACCCGCGATCGGGCCAGAGGAAAAGATTCTTCGCTGTTTGCTGACTGATGGTTGAGCCGCCACGCAACGCGCGGCCACGGCGATTGGATTCCAGCGCATCCTGGATAGCTTCGATGTCGAAGCCATCATGCGTGCAAAAGTTCGCGTCCTCGGCAGCGATAACGGCGCGCACAATGTGCGGCGACATGCGATTGAGCGGCACAGGATAGTGGCGGATGGTCTCTCCTTCCGCGGCGCGCTGCACCATCAACACCGTCGAAGGCGGATCGATAAAAAGATATGCAAGCGTCCAGGTAACTGGCGCGAGCACGAAGGCAACGAACAGCACGCTGATGCTGGTGATGAACAGGCCATAGCGCTTGCGCCGTTTGATGCGGCCAAGATCTAGATCGAGATTGCGCTTAGCGTCGCGGCGGCGCTGGCGATCGCCAGGACGCGACGCCGGTTCGGGCATTGGAATTTCAGGTTCGCCGAACGGATATTCCGCTTCGTCGAACGCAGAACGTTGCGGCTCCGGCGGCGCTTGCGGTGGCGGCGCGTAATTGCGTTCGATCTCAGCCAATGGCTCTTCGTGCAATTGCTTCGCGGCGGCTTCGTGAATGCGCGGCGGCGGTTCAGCGACGGGCGGTGGTGCAGGTTCAACGTAAATGGGCGGCGGCGGTTCGGGCGCGACATGCACCGGCTCGGGCGGCGGCTCGTAGGCCTGCACCGGTTCTGGTTCTGGCTCACGCGCGAAAACCGGTTCTGGTTCTGCGACGAACTCTGGCTCCGGTTCAGGCGCTGGCGGTTCGTAGGCTTTTGCAATTTCGGGTTCTGGCGCTGGCGGTTCAGACGCCTGCGCTGGTTCTGGTTCTGGTTCTGGTTCTGGTTCTGGTTCTGGTTCTGGTGGCTCGTACATTTGAACCGGCGCAATCGGCTCATCTGCTCCCGGCGGACGCACTCCGACCACTGGCTCCGACGCTGCGATCTCCGGCGCAGCTTCAAGATGCACTGCTTCGGGCTGCGGTTCTGCGATGTCAGACTGGGGTTCCGGCACAGCGTTGTCTTCCGCGCGCGGTTCGGGCGTGGCTTCGCCTTCTTTCTTCGGCTCTTCCTCGTCCGGATTCATCGGTCCCATTCCTCAGCCACGCTTGGGTCTCCTTCGCGCGGCGCTCCTTCCGATTTGAGGCGCTCGAACGCCCCCGCGTCAAGCAACCGTCGCGAAGCCCATACAGCCATACCGCGCACAAGTGGGGATGAATCTGTTGTTAGTCCCGTGGCGACCGCCGCAAGCGCCGCGTCGCCGCTATTGCCGATGGCGCACACGACGTTGCGCACGAAACGATCGCGCCCAGTTCGCTTTACTGGCGTACCGGCGAAACGTGCACGGAATGCGCCATCGTCGAGCGCAGCCAGTTCAGCGAGCGGTGCAAGGCGAAGCTCATCACGCATCGCCATGCGCGCTTCGCGCGATGTCTGTGCAAACTTGTTCCACGGGCACACAGCCAAGCAATCGTCACAACCGAACACGCGGTTGCCGAGCGCTTCGCGAAACTCAAGCGGAATTTGTTGTTTCGACTCGATGGTGAGGTACGCAAGACAACGGCGCGCATCGAGTTGGTACGGCGCAGGAAATGCATTCGTCGGGCACACGTCGAGACATGCGCGGCACGAGCCGCAATGATCTTGCTCCGGCGCGTCAGGTTCGATCTCGGCAACCGCGAGGATCGCGCCGAGGAAAAGCCATGAGCCATGCTCACGTGAGACAAGGTTCGTGTGCTTGCCTTGCCACCCGATGCCTGCGCGCTGCGCCAGCGGCTTTTCCATCAGCGGCGCAGTATCGACGAAGACTTTGACATCCGCGCCGCTCTCACGCGCGACCCATTGCGCGAGCTGCTTCAGCTTGCCCTTGACGACGTCGTGATAGTCCCGCCGGGCGGCGTATGCGGACACGAGGCCGCTGCTCCTTTGTTGCAGCAACGCGATCGCATCATCGGCGCTCGCGTAGCTCTGGCCGACGAGAATTGCGCTTCGCGCTTCTGGCCACAGCGCGCTCGGGTGTTCACGCGGGTTGGCGCCGTCGCGCTCGTCAGCGAGCCACGACATGTCGCCGTGGCGGCCCGCATCGAGAAATTCGCGTAGCCGCGCACCAGCCGGCCAGGGTTCGCTTACCGGCGCAACACCGATTGCGTCGAAACCCAGCACACGCGCTTGCTGCCTGATGTCGGAGATGCCCACGCGCGCGATATGGCCCAGTTACCCGTCGGCGTCGACTTGCCCGATGTCACAACGGTGGGGCGGCCGGTCCGGAAAGCACGGTGACACGCTCGGTGTTCTGCACCTCAAGCTGATCGGCGATCACCATCACCTCTGACAGCACGGAATCCAGCGTTTCGACGTTTCCGCCGTCGGGTAGTGCGGCGGTATTGTCGAGCAGCGCCGCGGCCCTATCCAGCGTGGTGAAGGTTTCCTGCAAACTGTTGAGCATCCGCGTCGTGGCCTGGCGCATTGCCGGCGAGACCACATGGGGCGCGAGATCCATATCCGCCTGCACGCGGCCCGTGACCGTCCGGCCTTCAGCATTGTTCTGCCGCATGACTACAGCGCCATCTCGAAAGGTCTGGCGTTGCGCGTCGCTCAGAATGACGCGGTCGGCCCGCATGCTGGTAAGATAAGCGTCGAAGAAGACGATCAGCGCGTCGTTGAGCGCAGTACGCGACCCGGCGATGCTTTGGTTTGGGTGATCTGGCGGCGACATCGCGCGCATGATCGCCAACGAACCGTTCTCGAATTGAAGTAACTCGCGCAACATGCGCATGGCGCTCTGATGCATTGCGTCGCCGCTATCAATGTCCCCGGTGGCGACGCCCTCGAACAGATTCACCATATCGGTGCCGAAGGTCTCAATCTGGTCGATACCCTGCTCGGACCGGCGCATGACCGCTTCAAGCCCAGGCTGCAAAGAGGCAAGCAAACTCAATCGCGGCGGCGGCGGTAGCGCGGCGAAATCTGTACGCAGCCGCGCAATCTCGGCGTTGAATTGCGTTCGCCACGCGTTGATCTCGCGCCGCAGGCCGCGCTCATTCAGCTGACCATTGCCGAAGCGCTCCATCGCGCCATTGATGCTCTCCATCGATTGGAGAAGCGCAACGCCACGCGTGTTGACCGCAGTGACCTCCCGCGCCCAGTTCGCAATCGAGCGCACCTCGTACTCGGCGCGCGCGTTTGTATCACTTTGAGCATAAGCAGGCGGCGCGACGCTTGCGGCTGTCGCAAAAGCGAAGACCCCGACGAGAGCGATCAGGCAACGAAAGATTTTCATGCGGTACTTATGGCGCCGAAGTTGTGGTTCGTCGATCCGGAGCTAGGCCATCGCGGCCGATGAAGCTTCGCCCGTGTCCGAAAGCCCGAATTCCAAGCGAGGCAGCATTTCGCGCGGGCAGATTTGCCAGAAATTTCCGCGCATTGCGTCCCACCCTGCCAACAACGCTGCAGCGCGCAACGAGCCCGTGCGCTTGCCGTGATCGTTCACCAGCGCCTTCAGCACGTTTTCCCAGTGCGCCGATGCAAGCCGTTGCCAGATGATCGAGTCTGGATTGGCGCGCTCCACGAATGTGCCATCCTCGTCATACACGAACGCCATGCCGCCCGACATGCCGGCGCCGAAATTGTCGCCGACGCTGCCTAAGATCGCGACCGTGCCGCCAGTCATGTATTCGCAGGCGTTGGCGCCGGCGCCCTCAATGATCGCTGTTGCACCAGAGTTGCGCACAGCGAAGCGCTCGCCAGCTAGGCCAGCGGCGTAGAGGCGTCCGCTCGTGGCGCCGTACAGACAAGTATTGCCGATGATGGCGCCTGGCTCTTCGCCCTGTGGCGGACGAAGTGTGATGACGCCGCCGCTCAGACCTTTGCCGACATAGTCATTGGCATCGCCGGTCACATCAAGCGCAATGCCTTGCACAAGCCACGCGCCGAGACTTTGACCGCACGAGCCGCGCAGCTTCACAACGAGCTGGCCTTCGGGCAGCGCGCCCTGCCCGACGCGCCGCACAACGTGCGCCGAAGCACGCGAGCCAATGGCGCGCTGCGTGTTACGCACGTTGAACACCAATTGCTTCTTCTCGCCGCGTTCGAAGAATCCCGCGGCCTGATCGATAAATTCGTGGTCGAGCGCTTGCGGCGGTTCGTTGCGTCCAAGCTGAGTGCAATAGCTCGGGTACGGACTATCCACGCGGACCAGTAGCGGATTGAGATCAAGATCGTCGAGGTGTTCGGAGCCGCGGCTGATTTGTTCAATCAGATCTGTGCGACCAATAATGTCTTCGAGGCGCCGGAAGCCAATCATGGCGAGAATTTCGCGCACTTCTTCAGCCACGAAGCTCATCAGGTTCACGACTTTGTCCGGCGTGCCCGTGAATTTTTGGCGCAGCGCCTCGTCCTGCGTGCAGACGCCGACAGGGCATGTGTTTGAATGGCACTGTCGCACCATGAGACAGCCCATCGCCACCAGCGACGCCGTCCCAATACCAAACTCTTCCGCGCCAAGGATGGCTGCGACGATAACGTCACGCCCGGTGCGGATGCCCCCATCAGTGCGCAGTCTCACGCGGTGGCGTAGATTGTTGAGCATCAAAGTTTGATGCGCTTCCGCCAGGCCCATTTCCCAAGGGATGCCGGCGTACTTGATCGAAGTTTGCGGGCTCGCGCCCGTGCCGCCGACGTGGCCGGAGATGAGAATGGTGTCGGCGCCCGCCTTCGCAACACCCGCGGCCACCGCGCCGATCCCAGACTGTGCGACAAGCTTCACGCAGACACGCGCGATCGGGTTGATCTGCTTCAGGTCGTAGATGAGCTGCGCGAGATCTTCGATCGAGTAGATGTCGTGGTGCGGCGGCGGGCTGATCAGCGAAACACCCGGCGTTGCGTGACGCAAGCGCGCGATCAGTTCAGTGACTTTGAAACCAGGCAGCTGGCCGCCTTCGCCCGGCTTGGCGCCCTGCGCGACTTTGATCTCGATTTCGCGGCATTGGTTCAGATACTCAGCCGTCACGCCGAAGCGGCCGGAGGCGATTTGCTTCACGGCGGAGTTGGCGTCATCACCGTTTGGCAGAGGCTTGTAGCGCTCGGGATCTTCGCCGCCCTCGCCACTCACGCTACGCGCGCCGATGCGGTTCATGGCGATGTTGAGCGCGCCATGCGCTTCAGGCGATAGCGCACCCATGCTCATGCCAGGCGTGAGGAAGCGCTTACGAATATCGTTGACGCTTTCGATCTCGGCGATTGGCGTTGGATTGAGCTTCTCTTCGCGGACTTCGAGCAGGTCGCGCAGCTGGATCGGCTGATTGAGCCGGCGCTCGCGGATGAACTCTGAATATTTGCGATAGGTTTTGTAGTCGCCGGTATCGCAGGCGCGCTGCAATTGGTGGATAGAGTCCGCTTCAAGCGCGTGGCGTTCGCCGCGTGCGCGGTAGCGATACTGACCACCGATCGGAAGCGCAGTCAGCGTTTCATCGTGCGCCTTCGCGTGTTGATCCGCGGCTTCGAGTGCGATGCCGGATAGGCCGATGCCGGAGATGCGGCTGGTAAGGCCGGGGAAAAACTCATCGACCAACGCACGCGACAAACCAATCGCTTCGAAGTTCAAACCACCGCGATAAGACGAGATCACCGAGATGCCCATCTTCGAGATGATCTTCAGCAAACCTGCCTCGAGCGCAGCGCGATAGTTTGACGCCGCCTGCTCTACCGTGAGCTTGCCTGAAAGACCGCGCGTCACACGATCGGCGATAGTCTCAAGCGCGAGATAGGGGTTCACTGTCGTCGCGCCGCAGCCGATGAGCACGGCGACGTAATGCGGATCGAGGCACTCGGACGAACGCACCGTCAGCGAACAGAAAGAGCGCAACCCCTTCGCTACCAAATGCGAATGCACCGCGCTGACAGCGAGGATCATCGGGCAGCCGATGCGATCTGGCCCCTGCTGCCTATCCGTCAGCACGACGTGCGAGCGCTTGTAGAATGAGACCGCCTGCTCAGCTTCGGCGCGAATACGCACCAGCGCCTTGCGCAAAGTCGCGCCTGTATCTTCACCGGGCTCCGGCGCTGGGAAGGTGCAATCGATCCGCGCCACGTCATCGCGCATCTCGCGCATCATGCGCGTGTACATGCCGTTGGTGAGGATCGGACTCGAGAGCACATAGACGCGCGATTGGGTTTCGTCTTGCGCGAGGATGTTGCCGAGATTCTTGAAGCGGGTGGTCAGCGTCATCACCCGCCCTTCGCGGAGCGGGTCGATCGGCGGATTGGTGACTTGGCTGAAGTTCTGGCGAAAATAGTGCGAAAGTGGCCGGTTCTGTTCGGAGAGCACGGCGAGCGGCGCATCATCGCCCATCGAGCCGATCGCTTCCTTGCCATCTTCCATCATCGGCTGAAGCAACAGCTCCAGATCTTCCATGGTGAAGCCGGCAGCGGTTTGCCTTTGCAGCAACTCGCGGCGATCCGTGAAGAGGATTGTCTCCGTACCTTCGAGCTTCTTGTCGAGATCGATGACGTTATCGAGCCAGGCGCGATACGGGTGCGCCTTCGCCAATTCATCGACGAGCGCGTCGTGATAGAACATCTCGCCCTTGTGCGTATCGATCGCGACCATCTGGCCGGCGCCGATGCGACCGCGTTCGATGATCTTGCGATCGTCGAGCGGGCACATGCCGGCCTCCGAACCAACAGCGAGCAGACCATCTTCGGTGCGCGCGTAGCGGAGTGGGCGCAAGCCATTGCGATCCAAGCCCGCCACGGCCCAGCGCCCATCGAACATCGCCAGCGCCGCCGGCCCGTCCCACGGCTCCATCACGGCGTTGCAATATGCGTAGAGCGCCTTGTGCTCGGCTTTCATCGTACGCGACTTAGCCCACGCTTCCGGAATGAGCAGCGACTTCGCCATCGGCGCCGTGCGGCCCGCGCGCACGAGCAATTCAAACACATTGTCGAGCGCTGCAGAGTCTGAGCCGCCGGGTTGGATGATTGGCTTTACGTACTCTTCGTCGTCGCCAAACGTATCGGAGGCCATGGGAATTTCATGGCTCTTCATCCAATTGACGTTGCCCTTCAGCGTGTTGATCTCGCCATTGTGCGCGAGCATGCGAAACGGTTGCGCGAGGCGCCATTGCGGGAAGGTGTTGGTGCTGTAGCGCTGGTGATAGATTGCGACGGCAGAAACAAAACGATCGTCGCGAAGGTCGGGATAGAACGCATCGATCTGCGCGGCGAGGAACATGCCTTTGTAGATCAGCGTCTGCGCTGAGAGCGAGCAGACGTAGAGTTCGGGAATGTTCGATGCGAGCGCGCGCTTTTCAATCCGGCGGCGCACGATGAAAAGATCACGATCGACTGTGTCATCGTCACGCCCTTGCGGATCATGCATGAGCACTTGCTCGATCTCGGGACGCGTGGCGTTCGCTTTTTCGCCGATCTGGCTGATGTTCACCGGCACTTGGCGCCAGCCATACAGCACAAAGCCGGCGCGGATGATTTCGCTCTCGACGATGACGCGCGCGCGCTCCTGCGCGCCAAGATCTAGGCGCGGCAAGAAGATTTGGCCGACGAAGATCGGGCCATCTTTGACAACGTGACCGGTGCGCGAGACTTGTTCTGCAAAGAAATCGCGCGGCGCGTCGATAAGGATGCCGGCGCCGTCACCAGTCTTGCCGTCAGCGTCTACGGCGCCGCGGTGCCAGACGGCTTTCAGCGCGGCGAGTGCGAGCGTGACGACGTCGCGACGCGGTTTGCCGTCAATGGCCGCGACCAGACCCACGCCGCAGGCGTCGCGTTCTTCGGCAGCGCGATAGAGGCCATCGCGCTCAAGCTTGGCGCGTTCGCGCTCATAGCGCGCGATGTCTTCGGCGCCGCTCATTGCGCAGCGACCTTCGCTTGCGACTGAATGTAGGCGTGCATCGCATCAGCCGCGTCGCGGCCTTCGCGGATGGCCCAGACAACGAGCGAGGCGCCGCGCACGATGTCGCCGGCGGCGTACACGCCGGGCTCGTTGGTCACGAACGAGATCGGATCGGCCTTCACCGTGCCCCAGCGTGTGAGCTCGACATTCCAGTCGCTCAGATCTTCGGCGTCAAACCCGAGCGCGGCGATGATGAGATCGCCGGGGACTTCGTAGGCGCTGTCGGGTTGCTCTTGCGGCGTTTGACGGCCGCTTTCGTCGGGCTGCCCCAGTTGCATGCGCACGGCTTTCACCGCAGGCGACTTGCCAGCGCGCACGCTTTTTGGCGCAGCGAGCCAATCGAACAGAACGCCCTCTTCTTCCGCATGCGCGACTTCGCGTTGCGAGCCCGGCATGTTGGCGCGGTCGCGGCGATAGAGGCAGGTGACCGATGCGGCGCCTTGGCGACGCGCGGTACGTACGCAATCCATCGCGGTGTCGCCGCCGCCGATAACGACGACGCGGCGACCACTCGCATTAAGGGCGCCATTGGTGAATTCAGCCACCTCGTCGCCAAGGCCGACGCGGTTGGCGGCGATGAGGAAGTCGAGCGCTTTCACTACTGCGCGATCGTTTGGCGCGTTGAGCGGCTTTGGTTTGTAGACGCCGGTCGCGATGAGCACTGCGTCATGCTTGGCGCGAAGATCGGCGAAGCCGATCGTCTCGCCGACATTACAGTTCAGCTCGAACTTCACGCCGCCATCGATGAGCCGTTGCGCGCGGCGTTGGACGACTTCCTTCTCGAGCTTGAAATTTGGAATGCCGTAGATGAGCAAGCCACCGATGCGATCGTGGCGATCGTACACCGTCACCTGATAGCCGCGTTGGCGCATGCGCTCCGCCGCGGCGAGCCCCGCCGGCCCAGCGCCAATAATGCCGACGCTTTCGCCACGATCAGCACGCGGCGCGAGCGGCGCCACCCAGCCTTCGCGCCACGCGGTTTCGGTCAGGTACTTCTCTACGGCGCCGATCGTCACCGCGCCGTGTTCGCTCTGTTCGATAACACACGCGCCTTCGCACAAGCGATCTTGCGGGCAGATGCGGCCGCAAACTTCCGGCATCGAATTTGTGGAGGCCGAAAGCTCATAAGCTTCGCGAAGGCGGCCCTGGGCGGTCAGCCTCAGCCAATCCGGTATGTTGTTCTGCAGCGGGCAATGCGTCTGGCAGAACGGCACGCCGCATTGCGCGCAACGCGACGCCTGATCGGCCGCCTTCTGCGCAATGAAATCAGCGTAGATTTCGTGGAAATCGCCCGCGCGCGCTTCGGCGGGGCGTTTATCGGGCATAGTCTGCCCTAGCGACACGAATTTCTGCATGCGTTCGGCCACGAACGCCCTCCAAACGGCGCAACGATGGGTTGATCCTTCCCTTGTGCCTAGATTCTTCGCAGGTGCAAGAGAAGCGGCGGTTGAGCACAGCTAAAGCGCCGCTTTGCCGCTTCCAGGAGCGCGCGACGCACTCCAAGCTCCGCCCCGCACAAACAAGGGGCGCCGCTTTGGACCTTCTCGATCTCGGACGCGCGGCGCTGCTTGGCATCCTGCAGGGGCTGACCGAGTTCTTGCCGATTTCCTCGACCGCGCACCTGCTGCTTGGCGCGGATCTGATCGGCTACGACGACCCAAACAATGTCTTCGTCATCATGATCCAGCTCGGGTCGATCCTGGCGGTCATGTGGCTCTACCGGCAGCGCATCTTCGACGTGATCACCGGCCTCCCGACCAAGCCGGAAGCGCGGCGCTTTGCGCTAATGCTGTTCCTGGCATTTCTACCGGCAGTCGTGATTGGCCTGTTCGCGGCCGATTACGTGAAGACCGTGCTGCAAGAGAGCATTCCGGTCATCGCGTGGGCGCTACTCATCGGCGGCGTCCTCATGCTGGTGCTTGAGCGCTTCGCGCCGAAGCCCGTCGTCACGGACGCCGCTGAGACGCCGATCTGGCGGGCGATCGCGGTCGGCTTTGCGCAATGTATCGCCATGATACCAGGCGTCTCGCGATCAGGCGCGACGATTTATGGCGGCCTTCTTCTTGGACTCGATCGCAGGGCCGCTGCGGAGTTCTCATTCTTCTTGGCCATGCCAACGATGATTGCGGCATTTATCTATGACTTCATCGAGGTGAAGGATCACATCACGCCAGACCGCATCGCCGAAATCTCGGTCGGCTTCATCTTCGCGTTTCTCTCGGCCTTGATCGTCGTGAAACCATTCTTGGAATTCGTCACCAAGGTTGGGTTTGGGCCGTTCGCTTGGTACCGTATCGTGGTGGGCCTGATATTGATCGGCGCCCTCACGATGGGATGGTTGTGACGAAGCTTTACACGATCGGATACGAGAAGGTTGGACAGGCTGATTTCGTCGCAGCGTTGAAAGCGGCGAAGGTCAAGACGCTTGTGGATGTACGCGAAGTTGCGAATTCGCGCCGCGCCGGATTTTCGAAGAAGTCACTCGCCGCCGCGCTCGATGAAGCCGGCATCGGCTACATTCACATGAAACCGCTCGGCACGCCGAAGCTTGGCCGCGAAGCCGCACGCAAGGGCGACACCCCAACGATGACGCGCATTTTCGAAGCCAAGCTCGTTGAGCCGGAAAGCCAGCTCGCGCTGGCGCAGACCGCGGATTTGGCAAAACGCGGGCGTACTTGCATCATGTGCTTGGAGCACGATTGGCGCGGCTGTCATCGCGCCATTGTTGCGCGCCATATCGAAGACGAGTTCGGCTTTACGCCTGAGCACCTTTCGCCCGAACCACACTAACGATCGCCATCACCAACAGCGCGACCCACGCGACGGTGAAACCGGCGGCCATTATGTTGGAAAACGCGACGTGGTCGTAAGCGGCCGCGGCTACGCCGAAGGGCGGCAGCATCAGCACGGCGCCCAGAATATAGCGCGGCCTATCCGAGGTGTAGCAGATGCCGGCGCAGAAGACGGCGTGCGCCGCGAGCAACGCGAACTTCGACCAGGCGCCGAGTTGAGAATATTGCAGCAAGTCAGCCGGCGCATCGAGTGTTTGCGTAAGCGCGAGCAAGGTCGTGGTTTCGAGATAGTCGCCGACTGCGGCGAGCAACGCGGCGCCGATCGCGATAATCACTAAGGGGCGCTGCCAGACGCCGTTCGCGAGGAAGAGCGCAGCGCAGACGCAAAAGAGGGTGTACGCCGGAATGAATGCCAGCGTGTCGAGATGATTGACTGCGTCCATCGCGGTGACGACCAGCGGGCGGCACGTGCTTTCAGGTTCGCCGAAGATCGAAAGTAGATCGGCAATGTGACGTGCGAACTCGAATTGCACGACCGCGCCGCGTTGGAAGCACTCACCGGCGGCGGTGACTTCAGGGAGCATCGCGAAGGCGATTGTGATGCCGAGCGAAATGGCGCCCGTGATCACCGTCGCGATCGCCCAGAAACGCCCGTTCATGCCGCGTTTTGCTTAGTCTGGAACTGCCCGTACGGGCGGAAACGCCAAAGATAGCTCGGCACGATCGCTTCAATGCTTTCGAGCGACGTTACGCCGAGATCTTGGATCGTGTGCGCGTTGGCGTCGATGCCAACGACGTTGTCGCGCTTTAGCATCGTGACTTGATCGCCGGTGAGCGGCGGATTCCACGGCAGCAGCCCGAAAAGCCAATTGGTGATGAGGCCAATCGGGTGCGCGATGACTGAGGCCAGCGGCATCATGATCGGGTGGCGATCGGTCTCGTCGCAAACGTATTGGAGCAATTGCTTGAACGTGTAGGCGCGCGGGCCGCCGAGTTCGTAGACGCGGCCTTGAGCTTCGCGCTTACTGATCGCCGCGACGACCGCGTCAGCGACGTCGCCGACGAAAATCGGCTGCATCTTGGTTTTGCCGCCGCCGATCAACGGCATCGTACCGGCCATGCCGTGCAGCCACGGGTTGCGCGCCATTTCGGCAAAGCGATTGAAGAACGTATCTTCAGGACCGAACACCACGGATGGACGCAGGATTGTGGCCGTTGGTACGGCGGCGAGTACGGCGCGTTCGCCGCGATACTTGCTGCGTGCATACCGCGCCCCTTTCGACGCAGCGCCGAGAGCCGACATCTGCACGACGCGTTTGATGCCGCGCTTGGCCGCAGCTTCCGCGATCGATTGCGCGGCTTCGACATTCAGCGTTTCAAAATTCTGATTGCCGCCCTCGTACATGGTCGAGACAAGGTTCACGACTGCATCTGCATCTTCAAGCGCGGCATCAATCGATTGCGGGAAGCGCACGTTGGCTTGCACGAGTTGCACTTGGCCGACATCGCCCATCACGCGCAGCTCAGCGCCGAGGTGCGGACGACGCATCGCGATGCGCACGCGATAACCGTTTTTGCAAAGCGCGCGCACAACTTGTTTACCGATGAAGCCGGAACCGCCGAACACGACGACGAGATCGCCAGCACTCATGTGAAACACTCCATCAGCGTAGGTTCAGAGCACGTGCGCGATAGTCGCAAACTGAAGCTCGGAACCTTGTCTAGATGTGTCGCTATGAATGGTTCGACACAAATTGGCAACCGCTCCGGGAACCAGTGCGGCGCGGCAGCTTGGCTCATGTTTCTTCGGAACGATGCTGGCGCGACGGATTTGAAACAGATCAGAGGCCGAATGGCCCAACAGCACTGAAGGAAGGTACTATGAGAAAACTCCTTGCAATGGCCGTCGCCGCGAGCGCGCTCGCTATCGCAGCCCCCGTCTCCGCCCAAGCATGGCAAAGCATCAATCAACGCCAAGCGAACATCGATGCGCGCATCGACGCTGGCGTTCGCTCCGGCGATCTGACGCGCCAGGAGGCCATACGCTTGCGCGGTGAGTTTAATGATCTCGCACGCTTGGAAGCGAACTACCGTTCGAGCTACGGCCTCTCAGATTCCGAGCGCCGCGATCTCGACATGCGCTTCGATCGCTTGAGCCAACAAGTTCGCTTCGAGCGGAACGACCGCCAAGATCGCCGCGACAATTGGCAGCCGATCAACCAACGTCAACGCCAGCTTGATGCGCGCATCGATCGCGGCATTCGCAGCGGGGCACTGGACCGTCGTGAGGCAACGCAGCTTCGCTACGAGTTCCGCCAAATCGCTGACCTTGAAGCGCGCTATCGTCGCGGCGGCCTGAACATGCAGGAACGCCGCGATCTCGACCGTCGCTTCGACCGTTTGGACTCACGACTAGAAGCGTCCCTCACGGATTGGGATCGCCGAAATCGTCGCGGTCGCGGCTAAACTGCGATCTCAATAGATTGTAACTGCAGTCGGAACCGCCGGTGCCAAAGCACCGGCGGTTTTGCCATATCCTGGTCTCGTTTTCTTCCTTGATCAGCGATCATGATCCAAACGCAGACAACTCGGTTGCGCGAGAGCCGCGCGCCTCTTCGTCAGGGCGCCAAAATCATCGACGCGCGGTACGAAGTCATCGGTAGGCGCACAGTTTGGCGTCGCATCAGTGTGGCGCTGGCAGCGGCGTTCTGGGTAGCGGCGATTGGTTTCGCAATTCCGCAAGTTTGGAACTTCGCAACACGGGTCGGCGCGTTCTTCGCACAGAGCTGAGCGCCAAGCCCTTCAAACGCTAATACAAGCGAAACTGAACGCCCACATCGACGCGATAGCCGACGATGCTATCCAGGTCTTGCCCGCGCGCAGTAAGGCGGAACCGTGTGCTGATCATCGTAGCGGCGCGCTCGAAATCATAACGTGGTTGGCCGTCGTCACGCGCACGGCACGCAATTTTTCCGCCCGGCTGAACAATGCAGTTCAGTTGCACGCGCCCCTGCGCTTCCGCATCCCACGCGTTGCGCGGGTAGATCATGACGTAGTCGTTCGTGTCGGGCAGCGAGACCCAGTAGTAATTCTGCAGATACGCCGCGCCCGCCAATTCGCTTTCGGTTGGCGGCGCCCCCGGCTCACCCCAATAGGCAGCCTGCTCTTCCGGCGACAGCGGCGCCGTTACACATCCCGCCAACGCGAGAAGCAGAAGCCCAACTAACCCAACGCGCATACAATCCCCCGATTGCTCGCAGGTGCGATGTTATTGCGCTAAGCGCGCCAGCTCTTCGTCGCTGATATCTTCGTTCGAGTAGACATCCTGAACGTCATCCAGATCGTCGAGCTGATCCAAGAGCTTCATCAGCGTCTCAGCGCCATCACCCTCGATCGGAATGGCAATGTCCGTGCGCCAGACGAACTTGGCGCTGGCCGGGTCACCAAATTTCCTGGCGAGTCCGAGCGAGACCGGCGCGAGCGCGGTCATCTCGCAGGTGATCACGTGGTGCTCGTCCTCGACGGTGCAATCATCGGCGCCGGCCTCGATCGCGGCTTCTAGCATCGCGTCTTCGCTGGCGGCGGCGATCGGGTAACGGACTTCGCCTACCCGGCGCCATGAGTTCGATACCGAATTGGATTCGCCAAGATTGCCGCCGTTCTTGGCAAACGCCGCACGGACTTCGCCAGCGGTGCGGTTCTTGTTGTCGGTCAGGCACTCGACGATGACGCCGATGCCGCCGGGGCCGAAGCCCTCGTAACGGATTTCGTCAAGGTTCTCCGCGCCCGCGCCGCCGCCCTTGTCGATGGCGCGCTGAAGGTTGTCCTTCGGCATGTTGACTGCGCGACCGGATGCTATGGCCCGGTAGAGACGCGGATTGGCGTTCGGGTCGGAGCCGCCGAGCTTCACCGCCGCCTGGATTTCGCGCGCAATCTTGGTGAATTGCTGGGCGCGTTTTTTGTCCTGCCCGCCCTTGCGGTGCTGGATGTTCGCGAATTTTGAATGGCCTGCCATGGGCGGGGTCTCTAGCCGGGGAGGCCCTCCGGCTCAAGCCGCTGCGACGGTTTGGGATGTTTCGCGGATGGCGTTTGCAACCTGGGGCGCAATCATGGAATTGAACTCCCATGAAGACAGCGCGGAAGAGGTCCGGGCGCGGAGAAACCGCGCGCTGGGCCGATCTCTCGGAGGAAGACCTCCTGGAGCTACCCTTGAAGAACCTGAAGGTTCGATTGGACGGCACCTGGCTGGCCGATTGTCTGCGCGACGTAAATGCTGAGCTCAAAGCGCGCGGCATCGCGCTGAAGGTCCACGGCTGGCTCTCAGACGAATGGTTCAGCCCGACAGAAACACCCGGCGTCGCCTTCCCGTTCTATCTCGCGCACCCGCGGCTGAAGCGCCTTGAGCGCAAGATGATGCTCGAAGTCGAAGGCGGCACGCGGCGCGAGTGCATGCAGTTGCTGCGGCACGAAGCCGGCCACGTCGTCGAATATTCTTTTGCACTGCACAAACGCAAACGCTTCCAGCGCTTGTTCGGGCGCGCTGGCGAACGTTATCCCGATCATTATAGAGCCGATCCGAACAGCAAATCTTATGTGCAGCATTTGCGGCGCTGGTACGCGCAATGCCATCCCGATGAGGATTTTGCAGAGACGTTCGCGGTTTGGCTCACGCCGCGTTCGGGCTGGAAGAAGCGTTACGCCGAATGGCCAAGGGCTTTGGAAAAGCTTGAATACATCGACGAACTGATGGCGGAACTTAGTGGTGAGAAACCTGTTCCCCAGAAGCGCTTTGAGGTCGATCCGGTTTCGAAACTCAAAGGCACGCTGGGCGAGCACTATGCCGCGAAGCGCAAACGATACGCCATTGATGCGCCGCACGTGTTTGATCGCGAGCTGCGGAAAATGTTTCGAGAGGACGCGCGAAAGATGAGCGCTCCGCACGCAAGTTCAATCATTCGTAAGAATCGCGGGAAGATTATCCGTACCGTAGCAAAACGGACGGGCGAGTTTCCTCTCGCGCTTGATGCGGCGATCGACGACATGATCACACGCTGCAAAGCGCTGAAGTTGCGATCGGCTCGTTCAGAACAAACGGTGCGGGCGGAAATCACGGCGATGCTGAGTTCGAAAGCGATTCATACGCATTATTCGACCACACGCCGGCATTGGTTCGCCGTATGAAGAGCTTGCGCGTCCTCGTTATCTGTCGGCCCGACCAATTGCCGCCGGAGACGCTGGAAGGCCTGAGCGAAAAAGAAATCTACGCCTGCAAGACCGAGTGGGACGTGTTCACGACGCTGCGCGCCAGCGGGCACGAAGTCCAAGGCCTGGGTATGCAATTCGACCTCACGCCGCTGCGCGATGCGGTCGATGAGTTCAAACCCGACATCGTTTTCAATCTGCTCGATCAGTTTCACGGCGACACGCTTTATTGCCAGCACGTCGCGAGCTTCCTTGAGCTCCTAAAGGTCCCCTACACGGGCTGCGGTCCGCGCGGACAGATGCTCTCGCAGGGCAAGGACCTGTCGAAGAAGCTGATGAAGTACCACAACATCCCGACACCGGCGTTTGTTGTGGTGCCGATCGGGCGCAAGGCGAAGCGTCCGAAGCGGCTGAAGTTTCCGTTGATCGTGAAGAGCGTGTCGGAAGATGCGTCGGCCGGAATTTCGCAGAACTCTGTCGTCGATAGCGATGAGAAACTCGAAGAACGCGTCGCATTCATCCACGACCGCATCGGCACGGCAGCGATCGTTGAGCAGTATGTCGATGGCCGCGAGATTTATGTCGGCGTGCTCGGCAATGAGCGCCTGACGGCGTTGCCGATTTGGGAATTGAAGTTCACCGCCCTGGCCGCTGGCGCGCTGCCGATCGCAACCGAGCACGTAAAACACAACGTCGAGTACCAAAAAAAGCGCGGCGTCATCGATGGCCTCGCCGAAGATCTGACGCCGACGCTGACCAACAAAATCCGCGACATGGTCAAACGCTGCTGCCGCGTCCTGGAAATCGACGGCTACGCGCGTATCGATTTGCGCCTGGATGCGAAGGGCACGCCCTACTTCATCGAAGCCAATCCGAACCCGGAAATCGCATCGAGCGAAGAGTTGGCGCAATCAGCGTTGCACGACGGCATTGCCTATCCCGACCTCTTAAATCGCATTCTGCAGCTTGGTCTGCAGCGCGCGGGCAAGGAGATCGTGTACGTCGAGCGCCCTAGTCTCCGGCCCCATCGCCGCGCGGTGATGGCGGCCAGCGACATGGCGGCAGTACGAGAATAATCGGCAACGGCTAGCCGCCGCGCCCGCGCAACCCTTCACCCCGCCCACAGCGGATCGCTTCTTTTGGCGTGATGATCCAATCCAGATGCGCGTCGTGTGGCCCCGTAGGCACCACGCCCATCTCCTGCTCCACGTAGGCCAAGCCCACAGCGATCGCGCCATGCGCGCGATAGAGCGAGATGATGCGATCGTAGTGGCCGCCGCCTTGGCCTAAGCGACGACCGGCGCGGTCGAAGGCGAGCAGTGGGATGAGAAACAGACGCGGCGCGAGATCAGCGCCGTCCGCTGGCGGCGACGGCACCCCGAAAGCGTCAGCGCGTAAAATCTCGTCGCCGCGCCATTGCAAGAAGCGCGCTGGACCGGCGCGAGATTCCATGCGCGGCAGCGCAACTGTGCGTCCGGCTTTCGCGAGCGCCGCAAGCAGTGGCCGCCCATCGATCTCGCCGCCGACGGGCCAGTAGCCGGCCACCGGCGAAAGCGTCGCCAGCTCCAGTGGGAAATTTTCGATCAGCTTGATCGCCGCATCGCGCGGCTCGACCGCGTTGCGCTCGGCGCGCATCAGCATGCGGGCGTCAGCTTTTGCGGATTCGAGTTCGGTGGGGGTCATCTTGCTCCCCCGAAAAATGGTTGGGCGGCACCACATACGCCGTAAGGATTGCTCATCCTCTCGAACCCTAGCGTACTAGGTGGGCGCCAGGTGCTGCAGACCAGGGTCCGCGACAGAGCCAGCTCCCGAGAGAGAAGATACGGTCCCAGGGATGAAAGCGCCTCTCGAACGCCGCAGACACCGCCCGAGCTGAATCTAGTGCGGGGAGCGCTTCGCCTCAAGCTCTGCCTTGCGCAACCCGCAGCGCGCTGACACGGCCGCGATCGGGCGTGTCGGTTGGTTCCGGCGGCAGTTCGGCTTGAAGCTGCGCTTCGACTAACATGTCGGTGAGCCGCTCGATCTCCATACGGGCGCGAGCCAGCGCCGCGCCGGTGGCTTGCGCCTCGTCGATGAGGCCGAGTGAGACGAGCACAAGCCGACGCATAGCGGTGGCGTCGCCGCTGAAGCCTTGCAAGCGCTGTTCGAGCGCTTTCGCGAGATCTTCAAGGCGGCGCGTGTCGCATTCAGCGCATTCGATGGCGTAATCATCGCCTAGGATTTTCACAGTGGATTGCATCAGCGTAGCGCCTCCCTGGCCGCCGCGTTGAAAGCTTTGACGGGCTGCGCGAGCGCCTCGGCAGATGCGTCCGCATCCGCGCCCTCGGTTGTGTCCAGGGCGGTTTCCAGAGCGTCTAGCGCCTCAGTGAGAGAATCGCTCGCCATTGCGACGAATTGTTACGTCCGTGATCGATTCGATGGAAGGCAGACTTGCTGTTCCGGGCGTGGACGCAACCGCCCTTTGCAGTTAATCGGAAGCCACCAAATTCAGCATTTTTCCGGGAGACGAGGCTTATGGGAGTGAAGGTTGCCATCAACGGGTTCGGACGCATTGGCCGGAACGTTCTGCGCGCGATCTATGAGAGCGGCCGCACGGACATCGAAGTTGTAGCGATCAACGACCTCGGCCCCGTCGCCACCAACGCCCACCTCCTCCGCTTCGACAGCGTCCACGGCCGTTTCCCGGGCGAAGTGAAGTCGGGCGAAGACTGGATCGATCTCGGCAAGGGCAAGATCAAAGTCACCGCGATCAAAAACCCGGCCGAGCTGCCTCACAAAGATCTGGGCGTCGACATCGCGCTCGAGTGCACCGGCATTTTCACCGCGCGCGACAAGGCTGCGCTCCATCTCGAAGGCGGCGCCAAGCGCGTGATCGTTTCGGCCCCCGCCGACGGCGCTGACTACACGGTTGTGTACGGCGTGAACCACCAAGGCCTCACCAAAGATCACGTCGTGATCTCTAACGCCTCGTGCACCACCAATTGCCTCGCGCCAGTTGCGAAGGTTCTGCATGACGCGATCGGCATCGATCACGGCATGATGACCACGATCCACTCCTACACAGGCGACCAACCGACGCTCGACACGCTGCACAAGGATCTCTACCGCGCCCGTGCTGCGGCTCTGAACATGATCCCGACCAGCACGGGCGCCGCCAAAGCCATCGGCCTCGTGATCCCGGATCTGAAGGGCAAGCTCGACGGCATCTCGATCCGCGTGCCGACGCCAAACGTCTCAGTGGTGGACTTCAAGTTCGTCGCCAAGCGCGCGACGACGAAGGAAGAGATCAATGCCGCGATCAAATCTGCTTCGGAAGGCGCGCTCAAAGGCGTTCTCGGCAACACCGATCACCCGAACGTCTCGATGGACTTCAACCACGATCCGCACTCGTCGATCTTCCACAACGACCAAACCAAGGTCATGGAAGGCAAGTTCTGCTCGGTGCTGAGCTGGTACGACAACGAGTGGGGCTTCTCGAACCGCATGGCTGACACGGCCGTTGCGATGGCGAAGCTGATCTAGTCTTGGCGAAGCTGAGTTTCTACGAACGGGTCGTCGTCGCGAATTGCGAGGACGACCCGTCTCTCGTCGGCAAAGCTGGGCACGTGCTCGGTGTTAGCGACGAAGGCGGCCCACCGGTCGCGTACGGCGTGCTGCTTGAAAACGCGAGCCAAGTCGCATGCTTCTCTGAAGACGAACTCCGCGGCACCGGCGAAATCGCCGACCGTGCGCTCTTCTACGACGCACCAACACTCCGCATCCGCGTCGTCGACGGCAAAGGCGTGATCGCGGACTAAAATGAAATTCCGTCTCCCTCACCTCACGCCCGTTGCGAAGGGTCAGCTTTGGGGGATGGGCGTTGGGCTTGGCACGGCGCTGCTTGCGGTTGAACACTTTGAAGTCGGCTATCGCATCTTCTTCATCGGTTCGGCGGCGGCGTGGGTAGCGAGTGAATTTTTCCTCGCACGCCGGCTCACCGGCACTGATTGGAAGACAATCGCAATCGCCATCCTAACCGGCATTTCTTTTCCGTGGATTGGGTTCGCGATTGCCTATGGCTTGAACGCTATCGCGCCTTAGGCTCGGCCGTGCTCGGGAACTACACGCAACAGGTGTCCGCTACAGCGTTAACGCGCGCGCTGTCCCACGCTTTTCATATGCGTGCTAAGCGGCACTATCGCAGCTTCTCGAACTCGGCGTCGGAGCTTTGCTTCGCGCTTGCAGCATTCGCATGCGGCCTTTTCGACGCTCCGGTGTGGCTAACGGCACTAGCGGCAATCTCGATGCTGGCCTATTGGACCGTCACGCGAAATTCGGTGCTTAACCGATTGCGCGGCGCGGCTTGGGCGACGGTGATGACCTTCGGCTTTGTCGTCATCATCTCCATCCAGGTCGGCTGCTACTGGCTCGGCCTCGTCGCAGCAGGGCTCATCTAACAATCATGACCAAAGTTTCGATGCACGCCGTGAGCGCGCCCGTATTCGTGCGCAATCTGAACAACCTCGCCAACATGCTGACGAAGGCTGAGCAACAAGCGAAGACCAAAGGCTACGATCCCGTCGTGCTGCTGAACGCACGATTCAAATCGCGTGCGATCACGCCAAAGGCTGCGTCGCGCGACTCGCGGGCCACCCGCCTGAACCGATGGAAGACAACGAGACGACGTTTGCCGAGCTGCAAGCGCGCATCAAAAAAGTTCTCGCCATCGTCGAAGGGTACAAGCCAGATCAACTGGAAGGCTCGGAAACGCGCGAGATCACGATCAAGATTCCAAACATGGAACTGAAGTTCAGCGGCCTCGACTACGTGAACCAGTGGGCGATGCCGAACTTCTATTTCCACGCCACGATGGCCTACGCGATCCTGCGCCATAACGGCATCGAACTGGGCAAGCGTGACTTCCTGATGAGCTAAGCCTTGCAAAGGCGGCCCAATATCGGCTCGGCCGGCTCCGACCTTGCGTTCGCGCTTCTGGCGCTGATTGCAGGCTGGACCGGCCTTGCGCTCCTCTTCCCAATCTTGGTGTTTGCGTGCGCGGTGACCTCCTGGGGCTGGACGCGGCGGCGTCCGCTCATGCAATTGTCGCCAAAGTCGCGGCTAACGCAGGGCGCCATTTCGGTTGCGATGATTGCGGTGGTCACGGGCGTCGCCTATTGGATCGGCCTCGCCTTAGGAGGACACACGTGAGCTTTCGCCGGATCGAAGATGCGCCGTCAGGTAAAACCGCTCTGGTGCGCGTGGACTTCAATGTTCCGATGCTGAATGGCGCTGTGAGTGACGACACGCGTTTGCGTGCGGCGCTGAAGACGATCCAGGCGCTGACGGCGAAGGGTTGCAAAGTCGCCCTGCTCGCGCACTTCGATCGCCCGAAGGGCAAGCGTGTACCGGAGATGTCGCTGAAGCCAGTGCAGGCGCCACTCGCAAAGCTGCTCGGCGTCAATGTCGACTTCGCTGACGATTGCGTCGGCGCCGAAGCGCAAGCCGAGATCCGCGCCATGCCGGCGGGCGGCGTGATCTTGCTTGAGAACACACGCTTTCACGCGGGAGAAGAAACGAACGATCCGGAGCTCGCCAAGCAAATCGCGGCACTCGGCGATTTTTATGTCAACGACGCCTTCTCTGCCGCGCACCGCGCGCACGCTTCAACTGAAGGCATTGCGCACATCCTTCCTGCTTACGCTGGAAAACAAATGGAGCGCGAACTTGATGCGCTCGAGGCCGCTCTCGGGACACCCAAGCGCCCGGTTCTCGGCATCGTCGGTGGCGCAAAGGTCTCGACCAAGCTCGACCTATTGCAAAACCTGATCGCTAAGCTCGACAAGCTCGCGATCGGCGGCGGCATGGCCAACACCTTCCTCTACGCTCAAGGCGTCGAAATCGGCGGCTCGCTCGCTGAGAAAGACATGGCCGACACCGCGCGCGCGATCCTCGCCGCCGCGAAAGGCAAATGCGAAATCCTGCTGCCGGTTGACGTGGTTGTCGCAAAGGAAGTGAAGCCGCACGCCGAAGCACGCATCTGCGGGCTCGACGAGATCGGCGCAGACGAGAAAATCCTGGACGCCGGCGAAAAGACCGTACGCAAACTGCGCGATGCGATGAAACACTCGCACACGTTGATCTGGAACGGCCCGATCGGCGTGTTCGAAGTGCCGCCATTCGATCAAGCCACGGTGATCGCTGCGCAAGAAGCAGCTGAACTCGCAAAAAGCGGCAAGCTCGTCGCCGTCGCCGGTGGCGGCGACACGGTCGCAGCCCTAAATCACGCAGGCGTTGCCGGCGACTTCACTTTCATCTCAACCGCAGGCGGTGCGTTCTTGGAATGGATGGAGGGCAAGGCCCTCCCCGGTGTTGAAGCGCTGAAAAAATAATGGGCGAGGTCGAATTCATCGACGCGATCCGCACCTCGAACCAGCAGATTGCTGCGCTCTATGGCCAAGTGATCTCGATCAACTTCGCCATGGTCGTGGCGATCTTTTATTTTCTGAACCGCTCTCGCTTCACGATAAAAATTCTGGCGTTCCTGATCTACCTCATCGGCATGTTGATGTTCATCGGCTTGATGCTGGAAGAGGCCAACATCAAGCGGATCGCAATGAGGGCGCTGGCGGACCTTCCTCCCGACAGTCTCTCGCCGATGGCAAGCGGAATGATCGCGCTGCACCAGAGCTGGCTCTTCATTGCAACAGCCGTGTTCCTGAATGCAGGCCTCTGGGCGCTAATAATTTCGATTGGGTTCTTGTTGTTCGTTTGGCGTAAGCCAGATATCGCTCAGCAAACCATACGACAGGAGACATGAAGTGGCGTCATTGCAAGACATTCAGTTGAAGCGCATCGATGGCGGCACCGACACGCTCGCCGCGCACAAGGGCAAAGTGCTCTTGATCGTGAACGTTGCGTCGAAGTGCGGACTGACGCCGCAATATGCCGGCCTGGAGTCGCTCTACAAAGATAAGCGCGCCGCCGGCCTCGAAGTGCTGGGCTTCCCGGCGAACAACTTCCTCGGCCAAGAGCCAGGCAGCGACGCCGAGATCGCCGACTTCTGCCAATCGACGTATGCGGTCGACTTCCCGATGTACTCGAAGATCTCAGTCGCCGGTGACGACCAACACCCGCTCTACGCCGCGCTCATCGCCGCACAACCGTCAGCGACCGGCGAAGGCCCGTTCCGCGAGCGCCTCTCCGGCAAGAACCTCGGCGGCGCAGCCCCCGGCATCCTCTGGAACTTCGAGAAGTTCGTCGTCGGTCGTAACGGCGCCGTCGTCGCCCGCTTCTCACCCGACGTAGCTGCGGACGATCCGCGCTTAGTCTCAGTGCTTGAGGCCGAACTGGCTAAGGCCGCTTAACCACAGCAAATGCGGGCCGGTAACTCGGCCCGCATAACTGCCTTGCTGCGATACTTTTTCGCCATGCCCCTGCCCGGCGTGGCGATTTTGCGAAGGCTGCGCTAGACACCCGTCATCCAATCAAAATACGGGGCGAGCAGTGAATCTCGACGATCTGAACAAGGTGGCGCAAGCCATGGTGGCGCCGGGCCGGGGCATTCTGGCGGCGGATGAATCCACGGGCACAATCAAGAAGCGCTTCGACGCGATCGGCGTAGAAAACACCGAGGACAATCGCCGCGACTATCGCGAGCTCATGTTCCGCGCCAACGACGCCATGAAGTACGTCTCGGGCGTCATCCTGTTCGAAGAGACCCTCTTCCAGAAGGCCGCCGACGGCACGCCGCTGGTGGATGTCATCTCCGCCTCCGGCGCCATTCCGGGCATCAAGGTCGACAAGGGCGCCAGCAAGATGGCTGGCTTCCCGAACGAAACCGTCACCAAAGGCCTCGACGGCCTCTCCAAGCGTCTGCGCAGCTATTACGAGCAGGGCGCGCGCTTCGCGAAGTGGCGCGCTGTGATCGATATCGCCGACGGCATCCCGACCTGGACCTGCATCAAGTCAAACGCGCACGCCCTCGCCCGCTACGCGCGCATCTGCCAGCAAGAGCAGATCGTGCCGATCGTCGAGCCGGAAGTGCT
>JAPLOL010000171.1 GCA_026400735.1 Alphaproteobacteria bacterium
GAATCAATTGACGCATTGCACAAAACGGCGCTCTGATTTCGTCCTGTTTAGGAACCGCAAGCGGGAGCGCGGCACACAGGATCAACGCGGATGACAATCAAACCGCAGAAAGCGTCGATAATAAAAGCAAAAACGGCTTCAGAGGAGAGTGAACACCAGACAGCGCGGACGACGCAACAGATTCAGTCAGAGGTAGAGGAGAGTTCAAAAAAGAACGCCGGAGCCAAAAAGTCTGCGCAGGAGCAGCATGACGCTCAGCCGGAGGTAGCAAGACCTCAGGGGCTCAATGAAACGAAATATCCGGCGCAGAAGCCGGAGCGGGAGGACGCAGTGCCAGGCAGAAGAAAGTCGAGCGAGTTTTCGTTCAGCATCAGTGATGCTGCGCTGGCGCAGATTCAGTCGCACCGAAAGGCGTCGGACCATCTCACCAATGTTCAAGATGCTTCTTACGCGCGCATTTACGAGGCTGAGCGCTTGCTGTGCGGCCACATTGTTTCGATCGGCAACCCGCCCTCCATCGCCAACACGAATTGGTGGAGCCCGTTCGAAGTGGACGGACGTTCATATGTCCTCGAGCCGCGCGCGCCATCACCGGGCGCGAACGCAAAAGTCCGTGTGTACGAATTGATGCCGTCGCACGGCCCCGCGCCCGGCGGCAATGACGTGCCCCCTCAGCTGCGGCGCATGCACCGGGACGCGCCGCCCGATTATATCGGCCCGCGCCGGCGCTCCCGAAATCGCAGTGATACTGACGGTGCGCGCGCTGGATCAGCAAAACCGAAGGCGCCGGAACAGAAAAAACGGAAGAGAAAAAGCGAGTCCGAACGCATCGTTACAGAGTTGTACAATCTCAATCCAACGCTGTTGGAACTCAAACTGCTATCTCAGCGTTGCATGATCTGAGAAATCTACGTGATGCTGTTGCATCAGTCGTACGATCATCGCTCGTCTCTCGGGTGTTTTCCATTTCAGTTAGCAAATCGGCAACCAGAAAGCAGCGAGAGCTTGTTTCTGAAACGTTTGGTCCCTCTGGACGTTTAGAGCCGAGTGACGCGGGCTACATCGTGAGCAAGCGAATCCGTCTCAATTCTTGGTCATGGGACGCACCGCCATTACCCCGGGCGGACGATACGTGCGGGGGGTTGTGGCCGCTGACTTGGTTCGGCGCCCGAGAGGAAGAGGTCTTCACATGAGATCCGTCCGAGAGCATCGCAAAAAGGCGGCTAGCCGCGCACGCAAAGTGAAGGGGCCGCCGGTCCTATCCACTTCAGAGGCGCGCGCTAATTTCGCGGAGGCTCTCGAAACGGCTCAAGTGGACAATGCCGTGATTGGGTTCGACCGTTATGGTCGAACCGTCGCAGCGCTCGTGCCAGTGGAGGCGATCTATATGCTTGCTGGTTTAGGCAAGCATGTAGATCCCGCGACGCGCAAAGAGATCGAGGAAGGCGCGATGGCGTTCGCGCACAACGTGCCCTACCGATCTATGAGTCCCGAGCGCTTAGCGGCGGCGACCAAAGGCAAGTCACGCGGTCCGAGCAAGGTTCGCGGCAAGGCGACGCCGACCAAAAGATCGGCGCCTCGCAAAACGTCATCTCGTAAGGCTGGCAGCTAAGCATTTTTCGCGCGCAAGCCCAAAGCGCCGCGCTATAAGCGCGCCGCGAAGGAGCGCGCGTGATGAAGACGAAAGCAGCTGTTGCGTTTGAGGCGAAGAAGCCTCTGGAAATCGTTGAACTCGATCTCGAAGGCCCCAAGGCCGGCGAAGTGTTGGTCGAGATCAAAGCGACGGGGATCTGCCACACCGACTCATACACACTCGATGGCTTCGATAGCGAAGCCGCTTGGCCGTGCGTCCTTGGCCACGAAGGCGCGGGTATTATTCGCGAAGTCGGCGCAGGTGTAACGAGCGTCGCGCCCGGCGATCACGTGATTCCGCTCTACACGCCCGAATGCCGCCAGTGCAAAAGCTGCCTCTCGCGTAAAACCAATCTCTGCACCGCGATCCGCGCCACACAAGGCAAGGGTCTGATGCCGGACGGTACCTCGCGCTTCTCGTACAAGGGCAAGCCCGTCCTTCACTACATGGGCTGCTCGACGTTTTCGAACTTCACAGTTCTGCCTGAGATTGCTGTCGCAAAGATCCGCAAAGACGCGCCGTTTGCATCCGCCTGCTATGTCGGCTGTGGCGTGACGACCGGCGTTGGCGCCGTGATCAACACCGCGAAAGTCGAAGCCGGCGCTAATTGTATCGTGTTCGGCCTCGGTGGCATCGGCCTCAATGTCATCCAGGGTTTGAAGCTTGTCGGCGCCAACATGATTGTGGACGTGGACATCAATCCAGATCGCGAAGCATGGGGTAAGAAGTTCGGCATGACGCACTTCGTCAATCCGAAGACGGTGAGCGGCGATGTCGTGCCGCATCTCGTTGAGCTCACCGGCGGCGGCGCCGATTACACGTTCGATGCAACGGGTAACACCACGGTCATGCGCCAGGCGCTTGAAGCCTGCCATCGCGGCTGGGGCGAGAGCATCATCATAGGCGTCGCCGAATCCGGCAAAGAAATCGCCACGCGCCCATTCCAACTCGTCACCGGCCGCGTTTGGAAAGGCACGGCGTTTGGCGGCGCGCGCGGCCGCACCGACGTGCCGAAAATCATCGATTGGTACATGGACAAGAAAATCGCCATCGACCCGATGATCACGCACACGCTGCCGTTGGAGCGCATCAACGAGGCGTTTGACCTGATGCACAGGGGCGAGAGCATTCGGAGCGTGGTGGTGTTCTGATGTTCCGAACTCTCATTTTTTTGGCCGCCTTGGCCGCAAGCTGGGCGTCCTGCGCGCAACAGCCGGCTTCGGCACAATCCCTTTATGTGGTCGATCACTATGACCCAGCGCGCAATCCAGAAGCCGACTTGGCATTGGCCGTTCAACGCGCGAGCGCCGAAGGCAAGCGCATCCTGGTTGTCGTCGGCGGCGACTGGTGCGTCTGGTGCGAGATTCTTGATCGGTTATCGCCGCAAATTCGGATGTCCATGCGGCGTTCGCGGAGAGCTTTGTCGTTCTCAAGGTGAATTTCGGTAGGGAGAATGAGAACGAAGCGTTTCTTCGACGCTTTCCGCAATCCGAGGGTTATCCGAACTTTTTCATTCTTGCCGCCGATGGCGCCTACCTCGCTCAACAAGACACCGCATTGCTGGAACAGGGGCGCTCCTATAACCGCGCGCGGATGCTCGCCTTTGCTGGGCGTTGGCGAATGCGGCAACCCTGATAGATTGAGAGCGCACAATGACCCGTCGCTCGCGCGGCCCGTGGTGATCAATGAGTAACTGGAAACTGCCTTGGAACGCGTCGTGTCTCTGCGGCCAAGTGAAGATGCGTATCACGGCTGCGCCGGTCATCGCGATGGCGTGTCATTGCACCGGTTGTCAGAAGCTCACTAGCGGGGCCTACTCGCTCACCCTCATGTTGCCGACTGCAGGTTTCTCCGTCGAAGGTGAGACCCAAGTCGGTGCGCTGCATCGCGACGATAGCACTCATCACTACTGCCCGCGCTGCCTGAGTTGGCTCTACACGACGAGCCCAAACCTCACCGCAATGGGCTTTCTCAATTTCCGTCCGACGATGCTTGAAGATGCAAGCTGGGTGGCGCCCTTTGTTGAATCGCAGACAGCGGAGAAGCTCCCTGGTGCGATGACGGGCGCAAAACACAGCTTCGAACGCTGGCCGGCGCCCGAGGACTACGGTCGTCTGATGCAGGAATACGCCCTGGAAGGCGCCCGCCCGCGCTGACGGTCGCATTTGTGCCACGGAGCGTTGCTTGAGAACGCCTCGCCAGGATAGGACAGCCTCAAGCGGTGGGACGCTGAGGCCCTGAGCAAGGGCAGAGGGTGACGATATGATCCGGACCTTGGCGATAGCGTGCGCGCTGGCTTGCGTGGCCGCGCCCGCGATGGCGCAGCAACAGCCAATTGAGCGCTGCGGCGTTTTTCAAATTACGGATGCGGAGCATGTCTCCTACATTCCGATCCCAGGCTATTCGATCTTGCTCGCAACGCCGCCATTTACTGCACCACCGGGCTCGGTGCATGCGGTCGTTTGCGACCGAACCTCGATCTTTATTGGTCCGAACGATCACCGTGTGATCACCGATCTTGGTGTTCCGTTGTTCATCCGTAGCGGTGGACGTATCGCTGTGCTTGAAATCGCTGATCGGCAACTCCGCCTGCGCTTCACGCATGGCGAACCTTCGCCAGAAGAACGCGCCGCGATTGGGCCGGCTATCGAACGCGCGCTTGCGGAAATTGATCGTATGCCGCCGCGCCAGACGCCGCCCGCACAACCCATGCCGTAATGCAGATTGCCAAAACGCATCGCGTTGCCGGCGGCGAGCTTTCGTACGCGACGCACGAAAGCGCAGCGACCGGCACGCAAATGCGTTTGTCGGTGTTTGTACCCCCGGGCGCGGGGCCGTTTCCGTATTTGATCTGGCTCTCGGGTCTTACGTGCACCGAAGATAATTTCACGACAAAGGCCGGCGCCTACGCCGCCGCGGCTGAACACGGCATCGCTATTGTCGCGCCGGATACATCGCCGCGCGGCGAAGGCGTTGCGGATGACCCCGCCTATGATCTCGGGCAGGGCGCGAGCTTCTATGTCGACGCTCTTCAGCCGCCATGGGCGCCTCACTTCAAAATGGAACGTTACATCGTCAGCGATCTGATCGAGGCGGTGGAGGCGAGCTTTCCGTTAGCGTCGCGCCGCTCGATTTTTGGTCATTCCATGGGCGGTCACGGCGCCCTGACGTTGGCAATGAAGCATCCGCAGCTGTTCAAGAGTGTTTCGGCATTTTCGCCGATTTCGTCACCCACACGCTGTCCGTGGGGCGATAAGGCGTTCAACGCCTATCTCGGCGCAGATCGAGATGCTTGGCGTTTGCACGATGCGGCGTTGTTGGTCGAAGCAGGCAAGGCTTCGCAGTTCGACGATATCCTCGTCGATCAGGGAACCGCGGATTCGTTTCTGGCGACCGAGTTGAAGCCTGAACTGTTGGAAGAAGCGGCGCGTAAGGTCGGCCAGAAGATCACGCTTCGCCGTCGCGATGGCTACGACCACTCGTATTTCTTTATTGCGACGTTCGTCTCCGAACACGTCGCCTTTCACGCCGCGCGCTTGGCGTAACCGTCACGAGATCGCCCGGCCCAGGCGGTGGGCGATTGCGTCGCGACATCCACGTTGCGATCGCGGCGATGGCGCCCAATCCCAGCAGCGAAACGGCGCGAATTATCCCGGACAGCTGCGCGGTATCGATAAAGAAGACCTTCACGATAGTCGCGCCGAATACGGCCAGGCCGATCCAGCGCAGAACGGGATCGTCCCGCATGGTCCCGAGTCCCAGCGCCATCGCCGCGAATACGGCCCATACTGCTGAGTAAATCCAGAGCTCGACGTCGCCCGATTGTGGACCAGCCATCTCGGAGCCGTAGTAGAGCCAGCGCACCGCGAGCGTTGCGGCGACGAAGATGTGCGCCGCGCAAAATACCGTTGCCCCAGGCGCCATCCACTTCATCGCACGAACGTGCGGCACGTCCGGTGCGGCGTAACTTAGTGCGGCGGCGCCTAAGTAGGCGAGCAGCGCAATGATTGCGCCGACGAGTGTCAACGTTTGCGCCGGCCAAATCCCCCACCAAGGATTGTAGAGCAGCCAGAGCCCTAACGCCGCGAAGCCTAATGCCGGCCAAATCGCCGCTGCCCAGATCGCCTTCAGGTCGTAGAGGTAGGCGCGTGTGGTGTCGCGGCCCGGCGCAAATCGCGTGAGCTGCGCGGCGGCGATGACAAAGATCAGCGGCCAAAGAGCGTGCGCGAGGCCTTCCATAGCATAAGGCGCGAAACCATCATCCATGTAGCCACGATGGTGCAGCCAGCGGATGGCGCAGTGACCGAAGCTCCAGGCGAACAAGGCGGCGGTCGAGGCTGCTGCGAAGCGCGTTGGCTCGGCTTCGCGCGAGACCGACAGCGCGCGCCCAAGCGCTAACGCCAAGATCATCGCGGCCGGCTGCGCAAGTACGGCAAGCATAGTCGAGAAGGCGTTGCTTGCTCGGCTATCGTGCAGGCCCCAGATCGGGTGTTGCGCGATCAGCATAATGAACACGGCCGCACCCAAGCCGCCCCAACTCACAGCGCGCATTGAATGCATAAGGTCTTCGGTGAACGGGCGATGGGGATTTCGACGCGCGCGCAGCCGAGCGACGATCGCGACGGCAAGCGCGAAACCAAGGAACGCCAACGCATAGCAAGCGCTTTCGAAGAGTCCGAGCAGCGGTTCGGCCATAGCGCCGTTATGAAATTCGTGGCGGATCTCCAGAACCAGCCACATCAAGGCGAGGATCGCGCCGGCGACTGCGTAGAGCCGCGCGAACAAACGCTGGCGAACATAGAGGCGTCCCGCGGCCCAAAATGCGAGCGCCGCAGGGGCCGCGAAAGCTAAGGCGAGTGCGTTGAGAACCGGCCACCCGCTGACGACCGCCCGCCCCGGGCCGCCCCACCACGGGTTGATCAGCATGCCCGGAACGAGCAATGCGTAGAGCAACCCGAAGCACAACAAGACATGCCCGCGCCAAGCGCCGATTGGGCCAGGACTTTCGTGGATGCGCGGCAGCAGCGTCAGACCCGCCGCCATCAGTCCGAGCACGCGCAATGAGGTTTCAGCAAAGCCGTCTAACGTCACGCCAGCGTTGCCCGCGGCGACCCAACGCAGCGCGACGAAGGCTCCGGTGAGAATTGTTATCGCCGCCGTGGCGCTGAGCGCTTCGGCGATCGGAATATTGGTGTTGCTGCGCCGAATGACCGTCGATGCGCCGAACAGCAAAGTGGCCGCGCTCGCGAACGTGAGCAGGCCCGCCCATAGCGCCAACTCGCGCGCCAAGGTCATGCTGATCAGACTGGGAGAAAGGGCGTCGCCAGGAGATAGCGCGTGACCGATCGCAAGTGCTGCTGATGTTAGCGCCGCCCAACTCGCAACGCGCCAGCCACGCCACGCTAGGCCCGTCGAGAACAGCAGCGCCGCGCCCGCGTGACCGAGCGTGCGCATCTCTGGCGTCAGCAGGGATTCAACCCCGAGCAGCACAAGCACGGCGCCGGCGCCGCCCCACCAGGTGATCGCGCTGTCGCTTTTGCGGTCTTCTGTGGTTCGCTCAGTCCACCACGCGGCGCCAAACAAGAGGGCGGCGGTGGTGAATAGCGGCGCCCAAGCTGCGATCGCGTGCCAGTCCGGTCGCGAAACTGCGGCGAAGATCGTGAGCAGCGCTGCGCCGATTGCGCCAGAGCCTGCGATGAGTGGGCGGCCGCTTCGTTCAGGATTCGCGAGCATCGCGCACACCGTGGTGCTGAACGAGGCAAGCAGAACTGTCGGGTAAAAATCGCCACCAAGAGGTGCATAGACGCCGCGCGCGCGCAGGTAGGCCATGAAACCAAGGGTCAGTCCGCCGATCGCAATTGCGAGAGCTGCTGGCGCGGCGCGACGTTCGCTGACGGCGTAAGTCACAAGCGCGACGTGAAAGATGCTGATCAGCGCCGGCCCGGCAATGCGTCCCGCCGGAGCCTGCGCAACGATAAGCCAAGCCCAGATCAACAACGCGCTCGAAACGCTGATTGCGATGCTAGGGCCGATTTCGTGAATGGCCGTCCAGGTGAGACCCTTCTTGGACTCGTCGGCGATTGGCGCGCGGAACGCCATCAATGCACCGCCTACGCTGGCGAAGCTGATTAATGTAAGAGCGCGACGCACATCGTCAGCCGTGATCGAGGCGAAGAACCAGAAGTACAAGCCGCCTATGGTCGCGATCGCAACCCAAGCCCAACGCTTGAACAGCGCAAGCGCAAACCCACCGGCGCCAACGAGTGCGACGTAGCTGGTGAGCGCGAGAGAAGGCCACAATGGCGCGTTAGCAAGCGCAGGCGCGAGCAGTGCGAGCGCAATCGCTAGAATGCCGAGCGCCTGACCATGCAGGAACGACAAGGCGATCAACCCGATCGCGCACAACGCAAGTAGGGCGGTGGCTGCGGGCCAATCAACAAACGCGTAGACGCCATGCGCGGCCCAAGACGTGGCGTAGAAGGTCACCATACCAGCGCCGGCAAGAAGCGCGGCGATCAGGGGGTGGCCGGTTTGAGTTCTGAGGCCGACGCGTCGCGCGAGTTCGCTGACACCCAGCAAGACAACACCCAAGCCTACGGCGCTCGCGAGCTGAACGGCAGGCGTGAACCACGTCGACTGCATGGCGACAGAAACGAGATAAATCGCGCCCATAGCGAGCGCGATGCCGGCGATCCAAGCGAGGCCCTTTTCGGCGAGCCATTGATCAAGCCGCCTTGGTGGGTGTTCCGATTTGGTGGGAGGCGGTGTTGGCGGCCCCGGCGGGCGTTCCGCCTCGTCGATAGGATCGTTGAGCAACAGCGGCGAATGCATGCGCGGGCGCGATGAAGATGCGACCGCCTCTGGCATTGGCGCCATATCGTTGGACGCGGCAGGAAGCGGGTTGTCGAGGACCAGAACGTCGTCAGGCACGACTTCCGTCAGCAGCAATTCGTCTTGCGCCGGTGCTGGTTCTGGTGCCGGCGTAGCGGGCGCGGGGGGTACGCCTTCAGGCGCCGTGGGAGGCGCGCTCGGATTGGCCGATCGAGCCGAGAAAAGTTGCAGTTCCAGCTCCGCCACGCGCCGCGTGAGCGCATCGATGCGCTGCGCTTGCAGCAACACCCATACCGCTAGCGGCAAAAAGGCTAGAACCCACATTTAAAAAACCGCCCGCCCCTCGTAGGCAAGACTTTGAAAATCGCGCAATTCGCGGGCGCAACGCAACTCTTTGCGTCGGCAAAGCGCTTAGCTTCCCCGCGAACGCGAAGTTTGCTTGGTTAACGCCGGCGTGCTCAAAGACGCGCATGTCATTTGTCATTTCTCCCCAGCCTCAAGCCTCTGTCGCCATCGCAGGGAGCGATGAGCGCTTTCCGGTGCGCCGTATTTTTTGTGTTGGGAGAAACTACGCCGATCACGTACGCGAAATGGGGAACGATCCCAAAAGCGAGCCGCCGCTGTTCTTCTCGAAGCCTGCTGATGCCGTGGTTGAGAGCGGCGCGGTGATCCCGTATCCATCCAACACGTCGAATTTTCATCATGAGGTCGAACTCGTCGTCGCCGTTGGCACTGGCGGATCGAACATCGATGAGGCGAGTGCGCTTTCGCACGTGTGGGGATACGGCGTTGGCGTCGATCTCACGCGCCGCGATCGCCAGGCCGAGGCAAAAAAGGCCGGCACGCCGTGGGATACCGCAAAGGGTTTTGATCGGTCAGCGCCGATCAGCACGTTGACGCCGATGTCAGCGAGCGGGGACGCCGCTAATGCGCGCATCTGGATCAAGATCAATGGCGAGACGCGTCAAGACGCGAACACGCACGACATGATCTGGAGCATACCCGAGATCATCGCGGCGCTTTCGCACTGGTGGGAGTTGAAGCCGGGCGATCTTATCTTCACCGGGTCTCCGTCAGGCGTGTCGGCGTTGAACCCGGGCGATACGATCGAGTGCGGGATCGATCGGTTGGCGCCGCTAAAATTCTCAATCGCGCGCTAGGCCTCCAGCGCGAGCAACGCGAACGTTGCCAGCCAGTGCTCGCCCATATAATCGCCCGCGACGTGCGGGAGGCTTGCAGCGATGTGCGTGTCGGCTGCTCGGCGCGCCGATTTCGTAAGCGCATGCCCCTCGCCGAGCGCCGCCGCGATTGAACGCCAGCACCAAGCGCGCGAAAAATTCAAGCCATCGAGATGCGCAATCTTGCCGTCGCTGCGATCGCTGGCACGCGCGGGACTGAACAGCGTCGACGGCTCGCCGCCTGCCGCATCCGGCAGAAAGTCCGCGAACCACGCAACGAACGCAGGCGGGGCAAGGAAGCGGCGCATGCACTCGGCTTCCATGAGAGTAGGCGAGAGAAAATCGTCCTGGCTTGGCTCCCACGCATGCGCGGCGCGATCGGCGCCGTACCACGCGATCACTTTGTCGCGCATCAGTGCGAACAACTCGGGCTCACTGGATTCCACATAGTCGGCGGCGAGCCGTAGTGCGAACGCGGTGGACGAATGCACGCCAGTCCGGACGGGATAATCGCTCAGCGGCAGGAATGCCTTGAATCGCGCCACAAACAGGTCAGCGAGCGGCCGCAGCGTATCGGCGATACGACATGCGGCGCCGGACTTGTGTTGATCCAATTCCGCTTGCAACGCGAGCAACCATCCCCAGCCGTATGGCCGCTCAAACGAGCGTGCTTCGGGGCGGATCAGATACGCGATCTCACCTTTGACATTGGCGGGTGTGATCTGTTCTTCGAACAGTGCCGATATCTGCGCGGCGGTGGAGATATCGGGGTAACGCCGGAGAAGGCGCGCCAGCAGCCAATAGCCGTGCACGCACGAATGCCAATCATAGCTGCCGTAGAAAATCGGGTGCGCCGCCCGAGGACCGACAATATCGGTAGGTCCGCTCATCGCGTGCTGCATGATATTGGGATATTCGCGTTTCACATGCGCGAGCGCGAGCTTCGCGAATTTCTCGGCGATGTCCTTCGTAAGCACGGTCATAGTGGAAACGCCAAGAGCCGCATCAGAATGATGTTTGCGATCAGCAACGGGATCGCTGTCGGAATTTGCGCGCGGATGACGCCGTTCAAGGCTGCGTTGCGATCCGGCAGATCCAGGAGGTTTGCAGGCACCACGTTGAAGTTTGCGGCCATTGGCGTCATCAGCGTGCCGCAAAAACCCGCGAGCATCCCAACGGCGCCGATGACGGCGGGGTTGCCGCCGAACTCATGATACAAGATCGGCAAACCGACCGCTGCGGTCATGACGGGAAACGCAGCAAACGCGTTGCCCATGACGATTGTGAAAAGCGCCATGCCCATGCAATAGGCGATGACCGCGAGGGTGCGCGTATCGAGCGGCACATATTGGCCGAACAGCAACCCCACCTGCTCGCCGACACCGGCAACAACGAACACAGCGCCTAGCGAAGCGAGCATCTGCGGCAGGATCGCCGCCCAACCGACCGAGTCGAGCAAGCGTCGCGCTTCCTGCAACGGCGCTAGGGGCGGCGGCTTTAGCCAAATCATTGCAACGACCACGGCGATAAGGGTGCCTGCAACGAGGGCGACAAGCGTCGAGCGCGACGGATTCGGGTCGATGATCAGCGGCCCCCAATCCGTGAACTTCACTGCAAGTGTGCCGGCGAGCGCGATCGCGGGAATGATGAGGGCTGGTAGAAAGAGGAGATTGCCACGTCGCTCGGCGCTGGCCGTACGTTCCTCAGCGCTGGTGGTCTTTGGCGTGCCCCGACCCAAGCCTAGGGCGCCGACAGCTACTAGGCCGAGCGCCAACACACCATTGCCGAGATCGCCTAGCAGAGAGCCCGTCAAGAAGCTTGTCGCAAGCAGGCCCCAAAACAAGAAGTTCAGGATGCGTCGCGCGTTGCTCTTGTCGAGCAATGACAGGATTGAGATTGCCGCGAAGAACAATCCGCCGACGATGTAAACGTGCGCTAGCGAGAGTGGCAGATTGTAGGTCATGACGCCGCCCCGCCGCTCTTTGCCGCGAGCGCGCGTTGCAGGCGCCGGTCCAGGAGCCATAGGCGCAGCGTATGGATCAGCAGCGCTGTGATCGCCGTGGGGATCGCCCAGAGCGAAAGCTCAAGCGGCTCAACCAGGATGCCGTTTTGTTCAAGGAAGCCTTGGATGAGCAAGATCGATGCAATTGCGATGAAGATGTCTTCACCAAAGAAGAGGCCGATGTTGTCGACCGCGGCCGCGTGTGAGCGGATCAAGAATCGTTCGCGATCGGGCAGCTCGCCGTACTTTGCTGTCGCAGCGCCTTCCGCCATCGGCGCAACCAGCGGCCGCACCATTTGCGGATGCCCGCCCAGAGACGTGAGGCCCACTGCGGCCGCGCCCTGGCGGATGATCAGATAGACCCAGAGCAAGCGACCCACCGTAGCTGCTCGCACTTTTGCGATAGCGGCGCGCGCGCGCTCTTGCAGGCCGGCGCGCTCTAAGAGGCCAATCGCCATCAGCACGACCCAGACGACGCTAACATACCGGTTGTCGTTGAAAGCCTTGCCGAACGCGGACAGTGTCGCGACGCCTGCCGCGTACATGGTTTGCAAATCGGCGGTTGGCGTCCAAGCGGCAGCGAGCCCGGTTGTGAGTGCTGCCGCCATCACGACGAGCAGCGGATTGGCGCGCAGCACAAATCCTAAGACCACGACGCCAATGCCCAGAAGTACCAGCATGCTTGCCCCTATGCCGTGCCAAAACCGCCGCCGCCTGGCGTCTCTATAACGAACACGTCGCCCGGCTCCACCTCAGCTTGGCCGGTCGCGCCGAGCACGGTCACGGAGCCGTCCGAGCGCTCAACCCTGTTGACGCCACGCGCGCCATCGCCGCCACCGTTCAATCCGAAAGGCGCCGTTGCGCGGCGGTTCGCCAGCATTGCCGCCGTCATTGGCTCACGAAATCGAATGCGCCGCACCGCGCCGTCACCGCCCTTGCGCGCGCCGCTGCCTCCCGAGCCGCGTCGCACGCCGAAGCGTTCAACTAAAACAGGAAAGCGCGACTCCAAAACTTCCGGATCGGTAAGCCGCGAATTCGTCATATGCGTTTGCACGACGGCAGCGCCATCGAACGAAGGACCGGCGCCGGAGCCGCCGCAGATCGTCTCGTAGTATTGGCGCTTCTCGTCGCCGAAGGTGAAATTGTTCATCGTGCCCTGCGACGCCGCCAGCACGCCAAGCGCGCCATAAAGCGTATCGACGACGACCTGGCTGGTCTCAACATTTCCGGCAACCACTGCCGCGCCGCGCGCCGGGTTCAGGAAACACCCCTCTGGAACGATGATTTCGATCGGCTTCAGGCAGCCTTCGTTGAGCGGAATGTTGTCATTCACCAGTGTGCGGAAGACGTAAAGGGTTGCTGCGCGCGTGATGGCCAAAGGGGCGTTGAAGTTGCTGTCCTGTTGTGGGCTGGCGCCGGTGAAGTCGATCCGCACTGTGCGCTTGGCATGATCCGGCGTAATCGCGACGCGAACCTTTGCGCCGCTATCCATCTCAACTGCGAACGAGCCCGCTTTAAGCGTATCGATGACGCGCCTGATTTGCTCTTCGGCGTTGTCCTGAACGTGCCGCATATACGCGGTCACACCGTCGCGTCCGTAGTGAGCAACAAGTCGTTTCAGTTCGTCAGCGCCGCGTACGACTGATGCGATTTGCGCCTTCAAGTCCGCAAGATTGCGATCAATGTCGCGGGCGGGGTGCGCGCCCGAGGCAAACAGTGCGCGTGTCTCGGCTTCGAGAAGGTGGCCACCTTGGACTAGGAGGAAGTTCTCGATCAGTACGCCTTCGTCTTCGATCCGCCGCGAGTTCGGCGGCATCGAACCCGGCGTTATGCCGCCGATATCAGCGTGGTGACCACGCGCGGCGGTAAAGAACGCCGGACGTGTTTCGCCGTCTAGGATCACCGGTGCAATCACCGTGATATCCGGCAAGTGCGTGCCGCCCGCGTGCGGCGCATTCAGCATGTAGATATCGCCGGCGCGCATCGTGTCTCCGCGCCGGCGGATGATCTCGCGTACGCTGTCGCTCATTGAGCCGAGATGGACCGGAATGTGGGGCGCATTTGCGACGAGCCCGCCGGTGTCGTCAAACACGGCGCATGAAAAATCGAGGCGCTCCTTGATGTTTACCGAGGACGCGGTTGTCTGCAGCGCCAGTCCCATCTCCTCGGCGACGCCCATGAAGCGGTTGTTGAACACCTCCAACAATATCGGATCGGCCTTTGTGCCGATGGCGTTGCGTTCAATATGGGTGGTGCGCGTGAGAACCAGATCGCCGCACGCATTGATCTGTCCGGTCCATCCGACGGCAATGTAAGTTGTCGCACCATTTTCAAGGATGACGCTAGGACCACGCTGTTGGAAACCGGCGGGCAGGTGCTGGCGAAGGTAGACCGGCGCTGTCGTCGAAACGCCGTCCTCTGTGACGTTCACGAGACGAAGTGGTGCTGGTTTTGTCGACGGTTTTTGTCGCGCTGCAGCGGCGCCGGGAGAGCGCGCGACCACCACAGCTTCTGCCGATAGCGAAGCGACCACAATTGGCCGCGTTGAATCCGTGAATCCGAAACGCTTGTGGTGCTCGGCTTCGAACGCCGATGCTAGGCCGGAGACATCCGTGAACGGGATCGGAAGGGTAGAGTCCGCGCCGTCGTATTTAAGGTTTGCCGTTACCGAGACGACGAACTGTGTAGGGTCACGCAAGTCCAGGGCTGCGCCCGCGCGCTGCGCGAGGTCCGCTGCGCAGACTTTAAGGTCGGCGCCCTCTGACAGCTTCTTCTCAATCGTGGATTCGACGACGGCTCGCACATTCGCGAGGCCGATGCCCCAAGCGCTGAGGACACCCGCTAGTGGGTGCAGTAAAATTGTTTCCACGCCGACGGCGTCTGCTACGGCGCACGCGTGCTGTCCACCCGCGCCACCGAACGCAACGAGCGCATATTCTGTTGGATTGTAGCCACGTTGGATCGAGATCTTCTTGATGGCTTCGGCCATGCTTTCGTTGGCGATGCGCAGAAAACCTTCCGCCGCCTCGCTTGACGAAAGCCTCATGCCAGTCTTCGCCTCAACCTCGGCGCACAGCGTATCAAATTTTATTCGTACGATTTGATCGTCGAGCGGTTCATCCGCATTCGGCCCGAAGATCGCCGGGAAGAATTCGGGCTGCACTCGACCGAGGAGCACATTGCAATCGGTGACTGTCAGCGGTCCACCGCGCCGGTAGCATGCAGGACCCGGATCGGCGCCTGCGCTGTGCGGGCCGACGCGGAGGCGCGCTCCGTCGAAGAAGCAGATCGACCCACCGCCCGCTGCGACCGTGTGAACTTGCAGCATTGGAGCCGAGAGCCGAACGCCGGCGACGACCGTCTCATTCGTCCGCTCGAACGCGCCGGCGTAGTGCGAGACATCCGTAGACGTGCCGCCCATATCAAACCCAAGCGCATGGTCAAAACCGGCGCGCCGCGCCGCAGCGGCCATGCCGACAACACCCCCCGCCGGCCCCGAGAGCACTGCGTCCCTTCCTCGAAAGGCATCGGCATGCGCCAAGCCGCCATTTGACTGCATGAACAGCAAATTTGGACTGCGCGTCTTCAGATGCTCATCTTGCGGCCCTGAGGGTCCACGGTCCAAGAAACCGCGCGCGAATCCGTCGATGTAGGCGCGCAGCAGCGGTGAAAGATACGCGTCCGCCACGGTCGTGTCGGCGCGGGGGACGAACTTTATTAGGCCGCTGATCTCGGAGCTAACGCTTACCTGTGTAAAGCCGATGTCGCGCGCGATCTCCGCCAAACGTTGCTCATGCGCCGGATAGGCCCAGCCATGTAGGCACGCGACGGCCGCAGTACGAAATCCGTCATCAAATGCGCGCTGCAATTGAGTGCGTGTGTGCGCTTCATCCAGCGGGATCAGCACTTCGCCTTCGGCCGTCACCCGTTCGCGGATCTCGACGACTCGCTTTTGCAGCAATTCCGGCTTCACAATGTGCAGCGCAAATATATCCGGCCGCGCCTGGACACCGATCTCTAGCGCGTCGCCGAACCCCTCGGTCACGACTAGCAATACGTCGGCGCCTTTGCGCTCCAGCAGCGCGTTGGTGGCCACTGTGGTGCCGAGCTTTACCGTCTCGACGTCAGCGAACGTGGCGCCATGCTCTTTGAGAATGAGTCGCATCGCCTCGTGCGCGGCGTCTTCATAGCGGCCCGGCGCGACCGAGAGCAACTTCTTCACGACCTCGATGCCGCCAGGTCCGCGCGCCACAACGTCGGTAAAGGTGCCGCCGCGATCGATCCAAAATTGCCAACTCATTGCGGCGCGACCATCGCGGCCCTGGGTCGCGCAATCAAGCGCTTAGCGATTGCCGCGACGCGGCCGAGCGGAGTAGGTTCGCGTCAACGACGGGAGCCAAGCCGCTTGAAGCCCACGAACATCGCGAACCCCGACTACTTCCATAAGGTCGTCGATTGTCAGTGGGCGTGTCCGGCGCATACGCCGGTGCCGGAATACATCCGGCTGATCGCGGCGCAGCGATATTCCGACGCGTACATGGTCAATTGGAAATCGAACGTGTTTCCGGGCGTGCTCGGCCGCACCTGCGATCGCCCGTGCGAGCCGGCGTGCCGCCGTGGTCGTGTTGAAGAGCAAGATGGCAAGCCCGAACCGGTTGCGATCTGCCGCCTGAAACGTGTCGCTGCCGACAATAAGGGCGAGATCACACATCTGTTGCCGCCGAAAGCGACGAAGAAAAATGGCAAGCGCATCGTCTGCATCGGCGCCGGCCCGGCGTCGCTGACAGTTGCGCGCGATCTGCTGCCGCTTGGCTACGAAGTTCATATCTACGACGCCGAGAAGAAGGGGGGCGGCATGATCCGCACCCAGATTCCGCGTTTTCGCCTACCTGAAAGCGTGATCGACGAAGAGGTGGACTACATCCTCGGCTATGAGCCGGTGACGCATTTCGGCAAGCGCGTGGACTCGCTGAAGGAAGTTTTGGCGCAAGGCTGGGACGCTGTGTTTGTCGGCACCGGTGCGCCGCGTGGCCGCGACCTTGGCTTGCCGGGCCAGAAGGAAGCCGCCGCCAACATCCATATCGGCATCGACTGGCTTTCGAGCGTTTCGTTCGAGCACATCGACAAGATCGGCAAGCGCGTAATCGTGCTTGGCGGCGGCAACACCGCCATGGATTGCTGCCGTACCTCTCGCCGCTTGGGTGGGGACGACGTGAAGGTCGTTGTCCGGTCCGGCTTTGAGGAGATGAAGGCCTCGCCTTGGGAGAAAGAGGACGCCCAGCACGAAGGCATCCCGATCATCAACTTCCACAATCCGAAAGAATTCACGCACAAGAACGGCAAGCTCACCGGGGTGCTATTCACGAAAATGCATTGGGTTGAGAAGGACGGGAAGAAGCGCCTCGAACCCACCGGCGAGCCGGACGTGCACATCGAGTGCGACGACGTGCTGATGGCCGTCGGCCAAGAAAACTCATTCCCATGGATCGAACGCGATATCGGCATGACGTTCGACAAGTGGGACATGCCCGTTGTCGATGAAGTCACGTTCCAATCTGATATTCCGAACGTGTTTTTCGGCGGCGATGCTGCTTTCGGTCCGAAGAACATCATCTGGGCCGTCGCGCATGGTCACGATGCGGCTGTCTCGATCGATCTCTTCTGCCACGGCAAGGATGTGAAGGATCGTCTGCCGCCGGGCGTGTCGATGATGTCCACCAAGATGGGCATCCACGAATGGGCCTACGACAACGATATCTCGCTCGACCTTCGCTACAAGGTGCCGCTGGTTGAGCCGGAAGTCGCGCTGCGCAACGTGAAGATTGAGGTCGAGAAGGGTTTCGATCCGTTGCTCGGCTACAAAGAAGCGCAACGCTGCCTGAACTGCGACGTGCAGACGGTGTTCTCGGCCCCGGCGTGCATCGAGTGTGATGCGTGCGTCGATATCTGTCCGATGGATTGCATCACCTTCACCGAGAATGGCGAAGAAACTGAGCTCCGCGATCGCCTCAACGCGCCGGCCACCACGCTGACGCAAGATCTCTACATTCAAGATGGCCTAAAAACCGGCCGCGTCATGGTGAAGGACGAGGACGTCTGCCTCCATTGCGGCCTCTGCGCTGAGCGTTGCCCAACCGGGGCGTGGGACATGCAGCAATTCTTCCTCGACATCACGCCCGCGGGCTGCGCGCCAAAGCATGCATCTCGCAAGCGCGAACCGGCGCCTGCGAAGTAAAGTTCCCGAATTCGAATTATCTTGTCGCACGTCCGTCGCGTGTTAGCGTCCTTGCGGGTTGGGGAACCTGTGTTGCGCACCTCGCGCACTTTTCCCGCGACGCCGCTTCACGCGGTAGCCGCCAAATAGAGACGGCGCATCGACCCAACAGGCCAACAAGCGCCGCTCCTCGTATCGCTAATCAACAGGGGAGCTTTGCTCATGAAACGACTTGCAACCGCGCTGGCCTTTGCCCTCGCTCTTTCAACTGTCGCGCCTTCAGCATTCGCTGAACAATTCCGCGCGCCAGAAGCACAAACCTTCTCGCAGCAAGAGCTGCAGCAATATGGCCTCAGCGCTTCGGACGCCGCGCAAGTCGCGGCGTATCAAGAGCAAGGCTACAACGTCGTAGTCATGTCGCCGGAAGAAGCTCAGCAATACCAAGCGGGCATTACCGGCACGCAATGGCTATTGATCGGTCTTCTGGTCGTCGTTGTCGCTGTAGCCGTAAGCTAAACGCACCGCAGGGGAGGTTGCGCAGCGCGGCCTCCCCGTAAGTGGCGCTACGCAGGAACTGGGCGCCTCACACCGCGTTGGGCCTTGTTGAGCAGTTCAGCCGAACGCTGATCCGCCAATCGGTTGCGGCGCGCCAAGCCCTTCGGGTCTCGACGCCGCCCGCGTTTTGAGGACAAGAAGGGACTAGATTATGAAATCACGTCTTCTCGGCACTGTGGCCGTTGCATTCGCGCTGATCACTGCGCCTGCATATGCCGAAACCGCGCAATTCCGTTCTGCTGCGCCACAGAGCTTCACGTCTCAGGAACTCCAGAGCTATGGTCTTGACGCCAACGCGACGGCGCGCGCTGAAGCCCTGCAAAATCAAGGCTACGAGATCCGCGTGCTGTCGCGTGAAGAGGCCGAGCAATATCAAGCGGGTATCACAGACAACCAATGGCTGTTGATCGGTATCCTGGCCGCCGTGGTCGTGATCGCGGTTGCAGTCGCCGACTAATGCAGCGCAGCGTTTTCGCTGGCGCTCTAGCGTTGGCGCTTCTTTCCGCGGGCTGCGCCGTCACTCCGGTGCCGGACGTGAACACGTTCGCGGAAGACAGCGCCAATAACAGCTTCGAAGTGTTCGACCGGCGGATGGCGGGCAGTGCGCTCGTGCTGCCGGTCGTCCATGATCGCCAAACCAATGGCGCGTCCTGCGGCGCACACGCGCTTGCGAGCGTTATCAACTACTGGCGCGGCCCCGGCACTGCCGTGGGCAATACGATTTACGCCTCCACACCGCCCGCCAACGCCGCCGGCTACTCGATCGGCGAGATCATGGCGCTCGCGCGCGCCAATGGACTGGTCGCGAGTGGCGTGCGGCTCGACGATGCCGCCGTCATCCGCGAGCTTGAGAACGGTCGCCCCGTGCTCGTCGCGGTGCGCCTGCCATCTATCTACGTCCAGAACCGTACCTATCCAGGCGCTAACGCGCCGGTGCTTGGTTTTGTCGGCAGTGTGCTCTCGTATCGCGTAGGGCAGGTGTCGCAGGCGACGGGCCTCGAGATGGTCGATCATTACCTGCTTGTCGTGGGCTACGACGACGAACGCTGGGTCGTCGTCGAGCCGGTGATGGGCTATCGCACCATCAGCCGTGATAAACTTGAGCGCTATCGCCGCCCGTTTGAGAACGCCTCGGTCGTTTTCAGCGCCAACCGCCCATCCGCTACGCCAGCCGGCGCTCCTGTTCAGCCGCAAGCACCCGGCTAAGCCCTTCAAATACTTCGCGTGACCGGCTACTAAGTTCCTCCCTGCGCCGGCGGACGGTCCGCTTCGGTGAGGGCAACAAGAGCGCCGCACCCACGCATGGCCAAGCCACTCGCCGCGACCAACGATTTCGTCGTCAAATTCGCCAACGTGAACGGTTCGGGCTCGGCGAGCGCGAACGGATTATTTGCCAAAGTCGTGTTGCGCATGGGTGTGCCGGTCGGCGCGCGCAACATCTTTCCATCGAACATACAAGGTCTGCCGACTTGGTACGAAGTGCGCGTGTCAGAAGCCGGTTGGCTCGGCCGCCGCGGCGGCATCGATCTCATGATCGCGATGAACCCGCAGACCTGGGACGCCGACGTGAAAGGCATCGAGCCCGGCGGCTACTTGCTTTACGACTCATCCAAGCCGCTGCCGGCCGCGAAATTTCGTGATGACATCACTATCATCGGCGCGCCGCTGACCGATCTCATCGCCACCGAATTCACCGATCCGCGCCAGCGTCAGCTGTTCAAGAACATCTGCTACGTTGGTGTGCTTGCGCAGCTGCTCGGCATCGACACGGACGCCGTGAAGCAACTCTTGCAGGAAGAGTTCAAGGGCAAGGACAAGCTCATCGCGCCGAACTTTAAGGCGTTTGAGCTTGGGTACAATTTCGCGAAGGATCACCTCGCGCCAATCGGCCTCAAGATCAAACGCAGTGACAAGGTCGGCGATCGCATCTTCGTTGAAGGCAATGATGCCGCCGCGCTCGGGGCTGTCTATGGCGGCGCTACGTTCTGCGCCTGGTATCCGATTACGCCGTCCACCTCCCTGGCGGAAGGCTTCCAGAAATATTGCGACAAGCTCCGCAAGGATCCGGACGGAAAGAACCGTTTCGCCATCGTGCAGGCTGAGGACGAAATTGCTTCGATCGGCATGGTGATGGGCGCGGGTTGGGCGGGCTCACGCGCGTTCACGTGCACGAGCGGCCCCGGTATTTCGCTGATGAACGAGTTCGTTGGCTTTTCGTACTATGCCGAAATCCCCGCGGTCATCTTTGACGTTCAACGCGGCGGGCCGTCCACCGGCATGCCCACGCGCACGCAGCAATCAGACTTGATGCTCGCAGCGTACGCCTCGCACGGCGATACCAAGCACCCGATGCTCTTCCCGGGCAATCCGACGGAAGCGTTTGAGATGGGTGCGCAAGCGTTCGATCTCTCGGACTTCTTTCAAACAACCGTCTTCGTTATGCTCGAACTCGATATCGGCATGCAGGAATGGCTGACGCCGCCGTTCAAGTGGGACGCCAAACGCCATCTCAATCGCGGCAAGGTGCTGAGCTATGAGCATCTGGAGCAGGGCGTCGCCTTCGGGCGCTATCGCGATGTTGATGGCGATGCGGTGCCGTATCGCACACTCCCCGGCACGCACCCGACCAAGGGCAGCTACTTCACGCGCGGCTCATCGCACGACAAAGACGCGCGCTATTCCGAAAAGGGCGAGGACTACACCGAAGGCATGGAGCGTTTGCTGCGCAAGTGGGAGACTATGAAGTCTCACGTGCCAGGCCCCATCGTGCGCAAGGCGAGCAAGGCGACACCGGACGGTGTGATTTACATGGGCTCGACCGATCCTTCGATGGAGGAAGCGCTGCACGCGCTTGAAGGTCACGGAATCCATCTCGACGCCATGCGCGTTCGCGGTTTTCCGTTCTGCAAAGAGGTGTTCGACTTCATTCACGAGCACGAGCAAGTTTTTGTCGTCGAACAAAACCGAGATGCGCAGTTGAAAGCGTTGCTCGTCAACGAAGGGCAGATCAATCCTGCTCAACTCGTTTCCGTGCTTCACTATGACGGCACGCCGATTACGGCGCGCTTTATAATCGCCGCCATCACTGAGAAGCTCAAAGGCCCGCATGCGGCGCCGCTGCGGGAGAAAGCGTCATGACCTACATCGCCAAGCCGCCGTTGCATCACCCATCGCTTGAGAAGAATACGCTCGGCTTCACGCGCCGCGACTATGAAGGCCGCATCTCGACACTTTGCGCAGGTTGCGGCCACGACTCGATCAGTGCGTCGATCATTCAAGCCTGCTTCGAGATTGATCTCGCGCCGCACCGGCTCGCGAAATTCTCAGGCATCGGTTGCTCGTCGAAGACGCCGGATTATTTCGTAAGCCCCGCGCATGGGTTCAATGCCGTCCACGGCCGTATGCCGTCGGTGCTCACCGGCGCCAACATCGCTGCGCGCGATCTGATTTATCTTGGCGTCAGCGGCGACGGCGATAGCGCTTCGATTGGTCTCGGCCAATTCTGCCACGCCGTCCGTCGCGGCGTGAACATGACTTATATCTGCGAGAACAACGGCGTTTACGGCCTCACCAAGGGCCAGTTCTCTGCTACGTCCGACAAAGGCTCGAAAGCAAAGAAGGGCGCCGAGAACAAGGACAGCGCCATCGATCTCGTCATGCTCTCGCTGCAGCTCGGCGCGACGTACGTTGGTCGCAGTTTCTCAGGGGACAAGCACCAGCTTGTGCCGTTGATTAAGGGCGCGCTTTCGCACAAGGGCACGTCGTTCATCGACGTCATCAGCCCGTGCGTGGCGTTCAACAACCACGTCGGCTCTACCAAGAGTTTCGATTACGTGCGCGAGCACAACGAAGCCGTGAACCGCATGGACGTCATCACCCCACGCGCACCAATCAAGGCTGATTACAAGCCGGGCGAGCTGAAGGAAGTCCGCCAACACGATGGCTCGATCCTGCGGCTCCGCAAGATTGAAGACGACTACGACGCGACGGACCGCAACGAAGCGCTGGGCTACCTCGCACGCAAAGCTGCGATGGGCGAGATCGTGACTGGTTTGCTCTACGTCGATCCCGAAGCTGGCGATCTGCACGATTCAATGGGCACCGTCGACACGCCGCTGAACAAGCTTCCGGACGCAGATCTCATTCCGTCAGTGGCGGATCTGGAGAAGATCAACGCTAGCTTGCGCTAGGCAGGCACGGCGATGTTCTACGCTGTTGTCGTACTCGGATTGGCAGCGTTCACTGCGGCAATCGCGATGAGCGCATACTTGCTTCTAGATGCATATCGCCGCCGCAGGCTCCTTCTGATCGGACCAATTATTGTTGCGCTGGCTGGGTTCGCGCGAATTCCAGCCAGCTGGGCCGGTGCAATGATACCGGTCGGAACAGACTATTGGGGAGGCGCCAATCCGCTCGCCGTGCTGATCGCCTGGCCCGTGGTGACGGCGATACTTTACGGCGCACTCTGGATCGTTGTGCCACCGCAGCTTCCAAAGCGTGAGTAGCGAGTTCTTACCCAAACCGCTCGATCCTAAACGGCGCGATATCAACCGGCGGCGCCTTCCCGGTCGCGATCGCCGCGATGATCTCTGACGTGATCGGCGCTTCTGTCAGCCCAAGGTGCGCGTGGCCGAATGCGTAGAGCACTTTCGGGGCGCGCTCTAAGCGTCCGATTGCTGGCTTGAAGTCGGGCAGGGATGGCCGTGAGCCGACCCAACGATCCGGGTTTTGTTCGAATTTGATGCCAAGCTCATCAATACGCTGGCGCAAGCGCTGCCATTTGCGTTCATCGCCCGGCGCGTCCGGTGAACCAAATTCGACAAAGCTTGTGCATCGCAGGCCCGTCGTGAAGCGCGATACTGCAATGAAGTTCTCGTCGAACACCGTCGTCGGCAAATCGCGCGGCCAGTTCGTTTCGCTGCTCTGCAAATGATAGCCGCGCTCACCGATCAGCGGTGCGGGTACGCCCAGCTGCTCCATCAGCACACGCGACCATGGGCCTGCGCACACAAGCACCGCATCTGCTTGTCGCCACGCGCCGTCCGCCAGCAGCACGCGCGCATTCGCCTCAACGCGAACCACAGTGCCGGCGACGGTCTCGCCGCCACGTTCCGCGAACGAGGCCAAGATCGCATCGCGCGCACCCTGCGGATCGCTCACCTGGCCCGTGCCACTGAAAATCACCGCCGCCTTCGGCACGCGATTGAGCACACCGCTGTATCGCCGCAGCTCAGCGTTGGTCATTTCACGATAGCTCGTCGTCCGTCCCCATTTCGCCGCGGCGCACGCCGCCAGTCCCAGCTCCGCGCCGCGCTCGGTCATCCACGCCGTCGCATGGCCGTGAGGAATGACAATCTCCGGCGCCTGCGCCAGCTCCGCGATCCGCTGCCAGGCTGGGAGTGAATCCGCGAGTAGTTCGATCAGTGCTTCACGTCCGCGCTCGAATTGCACTGGATCGCACGAACGCAGAAACTGCATCGACCAAGGCGCCCACAGCGCCACATCGCTCCAGCGAAAATCTAGCGGCCCGCCGGCGCCGAAGCTCGAACGCGGCGCGCGCAGCACATTGCCCCACGCCGACCACGGCGCCACTTGCTCCGAGCCGATGTGCCCTGCGTTGCCATATGAAGCGCCGCGCCGGTTATCGCCTGGATCGATCAAGGTCGCTTGCACGCCCGCTGCCTGCAGGCGCAACGCACATGCGGCGCCCACAAGTCCGCCGCCAATGACCAGAATCGTTTTCATCGCCACACCGGATCGTCTAGGTTGTTCGCCTTAGCAAGCGAGGGCAGCAATGCAAGTCGATTGGCGTGGTGTGTTTCCGGCGGCGACGACGCAGTTCAGGCCCGACCTCTCGATCGATATCGGCGAAACCCAGCGCGTGCAGGATGCGCTGATCAAAGACGGCGTCCACGGCCTGATCATCATGGGCACGGTGGGGGAGAACAACTCGCTTGAGCCTGATGAAAAGCGCGATGTGCTGCGCGCTGCAGTTGAAGCCGCCCGTAAGCGCGCGCCAGTGTTGGTCGGCGTGTCGGAGTTCGACACCAATCGCGCCATCGCCTTCGCTAAGGACGCCGAGAAGATCGGCGCCGATGGGCTGATGCTACTCCCTGCTATGGTGTATGTGCCGACCGAGGCCGAACTCGTCGCGCATTTCAAAGCGGTCGCGAAAGAAACTGGCCTGCCGATCATGCTCTACAACAACCCACCCGCATATCGCGTGAGTGTCGGCATCGAAGCGATTAAGCAACTCGCAGATATTCCGAATATCGTCTGCCTGAAGGAAAGCGCGCCAGACACGCGCCGCTTCACCGATCTTTACAACGCCATCGGCGACAAGATCATGCTCTTTGCTGGTCTCGATGACGTCGCGCTCGAGGGCCTGATCCTCGGGGCTAAGGGTTGGGTGTCAGGCCTCACCAACGCCTTTCCGAAGGAATCGCTGGAGCTTTACAACGCCTACAAGCGCGGGGATCTCGAAACCGCGCTCGCGATTTATCGCTGGTTCATGCCCTTGCTACACTTGGATGCCGAGCACGATCTCGTTCAATCCATCAAGCTGGCTGAGCAGATCATGGGTCGCGGCAGCGAACGTGTGCGTCCACCTCGTTACCCGCTTGCCGGCGCACGCCGCGCTGAAGTCACTGCGATGGTGGAGCGGGCGGCTGCGACGCGTCCGACGCTGAAGAGCGCCGCGTGACGCGTCACACGTTCCGCTGCATCGACGGGCACACAGCGGGCAACCCGGTGCGCCTCGTCATTGAAGGCAAGCCCGAACTTAACGGCGCCAGCATGAGCGAGCGTCGCCAAGACTTCATGGCGCGCTACGATTGGATTCGCACCGGTCTCTGCTTTGAGCCGCGCGGTCACGATATGATGAGCGGCGGTTTCCTTTACCCGCCGACGGCGCCCGACGCCGATGTCGGCATCCTCTTCATCGAGACCAGTGGCTGTCTGCCGATGTGCGGCCACGGCACGATCGGCATTGTGACCTTTGGTCTTGAGAACGGGCTCATCAAACCGCGCACACCGGGCCGTTTCATCGCAGAAGTGCCTGCAGGCAAGATTGAACTCAACTATGTGCAAGACGGTGATCGAGTTCGCAGCGTCCGTATCCGCAACGTGCCGAGCTACTTGGCCGCCGAGAACATCAGCATCGACGTGCCAAACTTCGGCCCGCTCACGCTCGACATCGCCTATGGCGGAAATTTCTACGTTATCATTGAGCCGCAAGGCGCCTACACCAGTCTCGACGATCTCGGCGCTGCGCTCATTCTCCAGCTCTCACCGGTCATCCGCCAACTCGTGCGCGATAAGATCGAGCCTGTTCATCCAATCGATACGACCATTCGCGGCGTCAGCCATGTGCTATGGGCAGACAAGCCGAAAGGCGCGGGCGCGCACGGCCGCAATGCCGTCTTCTATGGCGAGAAAGCGATCGACCGCAGCCCATGCGGAACCGGCACGTCTGCGCGCCTCGCGCACCTCCACGCCAAAGGCAAGCTCAAGGTCGGCGAAGCCTTCGTCCACGAGAGCTACATCCTCTCGCGCTTCACCGGCCGCGTCGAAGCCGAGACCGAACTTGGCGGCAAACCAGCGATCATCCCGTCTATCGAAGGATCTGCTATCGCAACTGGCCGGAACGAAATCTGGATCGACACCGAAGACACGTTCGCTCACGGCTTCCAAGTCGTCTGATCGGCGTTGCGCCCCCGCCGGGCGCGTGCTCAATTCGAGAAAAGACGTGCGGGGGAGATACGCATGGGGGCTACGTTCGAGCTGGTTATTCGCTGGCTAACAACGATTGTGGGCGGTTTGCTGACCGCGCTTTCTGCTATAGCCATTTACTTCACGACCGCTTTGCTGCGCACAGCGCACAAACGCGGCGAACTCGCACCTAAGGTCGAGGCGATCGGACTCGGCGCTGTCACGAACTTCTTTGATACGCTCGGCATCGGTTCGTTCGCGCCGACGACCGCGTGGATGAAGATTCGAAAGATGGCGCCAGACAGCTATTTTCCCGCGATCCTCAATGCCGGCCACGCGCTGCCGACTGTCACGCAAGCATTGATCTTCATCACACTCGTGCAGGTGAGCCCAGTTCTGCTCATCTCATGCATCGTCGCTTCATGCGCTGGCGCATTCATTGGCGCGCCGATTGTGCAGCGTTCGCCGGTGCGATTGGTGCAAGGTGTTGTTGGTATCGCGCTCCTGATTGCCGCCGCGCTTTACGCGATGCGCAATCTCGGTATCGGCCCGGCCGGCGGTGACGCGCTTTCGCTCGAAGGGACGTACTTCATAATTGCCGTCGGGGCGCACTTCATCATGGGCGTGCTGATGATGTTTGGCATCGGCCTCTATGCGCCGTCGTTAATCGTGCTGAGCCTGCTGGGCCTCAATCCGGCGGCGGCGTTCCCGATTATGATGGGTTCGTGCGCGTTTTTGATGCCGATCTCTAGTCTGAATTTCTTGAAGTCCGAGCGCATCGATTTGCGCATCGTGCTCGGCATCGCGCTCGGGGGCATTCCCGCCGTGTTGATCGCCGCGCTTGTCGTCAAATCGCTCGACCTTGTCACCCTGCGCTGGCTGGTTGTTGTCGTCGTGCTCTACGCCTCGGCGCTGCTGCTTCGCTCGGCGCTATTTGCAAAGAAGACCAATCCGGCCGAAGGCACGCCCGCTGCTTCCTAGGATCAATATGAAACGTCTCGTCATTGCCGCCGCAGCTCTCATGTGCGCTACGCCCGCCATCGCTCAGAACGCCGAGCTCACGCGGTTGTTCTTGGACGAGCGCGCCTTCGTCTATCGCGAGGATCCGTTGTCGGCGACGGGGGCGGGCATCCACGATTACGATGATCGTTTGCCCTCCGTGACGCCAGAGGCGAACGCGCGCCAGTTGCGTGAGAACCAAACGTTTCTGACCCGCCTCCACGCGATCAATCGTACGCAGCTCTCCCACCAGGAGCAGGTGAGCTACGATCTCTTTGATTTTATGATTGGGCAGCGTGTCCGCCTTGGTCGCTATAACGATTGGCGCCTGCCGCTCAACAGCGACAGTGGCTTTTATTCCGACATCGTTTTGCTCGACGATCTGCAGGCGCCGCGCACCGTGCGCGACTACGAGAACTACGTCGCCCGTCTCAACGACACGCGCCGTTATTTCCGCGAGCAGATCGGTAACATGCGCATCGGGATGCGTGATGGCTTCACGCTGCCGCGTGAAATCATCGGCGGTGTGACGCAGGTTATCGGCGGTTTTCGCTATGAGAGCCCGGAGGCGATCGGTCTCTACGCGCCGTTCGCCAATTTTCCGGCGACGGTTCCAGAGGCGCAGCGCGCCCGCTTGCGTGAAGCGGGGCGCGCCGCAATCGCGAACAACGTAATCCCCGCGTTCGATGAATTCCGTACGTTCTTCGAAACCGAGTACGCACCGCGCGCCCGCAACACGATCGCTGCGCAACGGCTTCCTAACGGTCGCGCTTACTACGCCGATCTCGTCCGCTACTACACAACGTTGCCCGATGCGACGCCGCAGCAAATCCATCAGATCGGCCTCCGCGAAGTCGCGCGCATCCGCGCTGCGATGGAGGTCGAGATGCGCGCCTCCGGCTTCCAAGGCACGTTTGCCGAGTTCCTGACCTTCCTTCGCACCGATCCGCAATTCTACGCGACGACGCCGGAGCAGTTGCTTCGCGAAGGCGCGTGGATCACGCGCGAGATCGACGGCCAGATGCCGAACTTCTTCGGCCGCATTCCCCGCCGTCCTTACACTGTGCGTCCGGTGCCTGCGGAAATTGCGCCGAACTACACGGCTGGCCGTTATAGCGGCGGCCGTACCGATCAGGCCGGCGAATATTGGCTCAACACCTATGCGCTCAACACACGTCCGCTTTATGTGTTGCCTTCGCTCACCGCGCACGAAGCCGCGCCGGGCCACCACACGCAGATCTCGCTCGCGCGTGAGCTGGAAAATCTCCCGGAGTTTCGCGGTAGCTTTTATCCGCACGCGTTCGGAGAGGGATGGGGGCTGTACTCTGAGCGTCTCGGCGAAGAGATGGGCATCTATCACACGCCGTATCAGCGCTTTGGCCGCCTGACCTATGAGATGTGGCGCGCGTGCCGGCTCGTCGTCGATACGGGGATGCATTCCATGGGCTGGTCGCGCCAACGCGCGCTCGACTATCTCTCCGAGAACACAGCGCTCTCTACTCATGAAATCCGCACCGAGGTCGATCGCTATATCGGCTGGCCGGGCCAAGCGCTCGCTTACAAGATGGGCGAACTGAAGATTGTCGAACTGCGCCAGCGGGCGGAAGCGGCGCTTGGCGATCGCTTTGATATTCGCGCGTTCCACGATGTTGTGCTTGGCAATGGCGGCGTCACGCTGCCGGTGCTGGAGCGTCAGGTCGACGAATACATCGCCGCGACACGCGCGCAGTAACGCTACTTTGTGCCGTACATGCGGTCGCCCGCGTCGCCGAGGCCGGGCACGATATAGCTGTGCTCGTTGAGCCGCTCATCGATTGCCGCTGTCCAGATTGGCACGTCGGGGTGATGGCTGCGAACGATGTCGATGCCCTCAGGCGCTGCGAGCAGGCACACGAGGCGAATGTCGGTCACGCCGTTTTCCTTCAGTCGATCCAGTGCCGCGACAGCGGTGTGTCCCGTCGCAAGCATCGGATCGACAACGATGACCAGCCGCTCAGCAACGTCGCTCGGCGCTTTAAAATAGTATTCGACCGCTTTCAGCGTTTTTGGATCGCGATAGAGGCCTATGTGCGCCACGCGCGCGGACGGCACGAGCTCGAGCATCCCATCCAGCAACCCCATGCCTGCGCGCAAGATCGGCGCGAACACGAGTTTCTTTCCTGCGAGCCGCTTGCCCATCATCGCCGCCACCGGCGTTTCGATCGCTACATCCTCAAGCGGTAGATCGCGCGTCACCTCATAGCAGAGCAGCACACTGATCTCGCGTAGCAGCGTGCGAAACGAGCGCGTCGATGTTTCTTTGTCGCGCAAGATCGTGAGCTTGTGCTGCACCAGAGGGTGATCGACGATCGTGACGCCTTGCATCAAAACACCGTGCCATCGCTATGAATGAGAAGAGGCGGCCCGCCATGGGCACGTTTCGCGCGCGCAATTTCGCGTCCCGCCGCCCAGGTGCCGCCTTCAAGCACCCGCGCGAGCGGAAACTGCTCTGCGCTTACGCCCAATCGCTCGCGCACCATCGGCGCAATGCGATCAAGCAGCGCCAGAGTCAAAGAGCGCCAAGCCACAATCGCGGGATCGCTAACGTTGTGGGGGCGCGCGGTACCATCTTTTGGTATGAGCACGCTGGCGTCGATGAACAGCCCACCATTGCGGTATTCGGCCAAACCGGTGAGTCCATCGATATCGACTACGCGCACGCCGGCCGCCTCAAGCGGTTCGATCAGCGAATAGGCCAGCCATTGCGAAAGCTTGTGCAACGGAACGTAGCCAAGCTGCGGATGCGGCCAGCAATCGCCGAGTGGCGCGCCGTCGAGCGTTGGCCGATTTTCCCAAATCGGGCCAAGCGCTTCGAGCAGCACTTCGAGAATGATTGGCGCGGCGAGCGCGCCGTCCACTGCGCGCCCTCTGAGCACGTCATAAAGTCCACCGGGTCGCGGTGCGTCCCGCAGCGCGAAGAGATCAGGGCGCGCATCCACCGTTTGACCGAGCCGATTGAGCAATCGCGCCCTACCGTCGAGCCCTTCAAGAGGGTTTGTCTCGCGCACTTGAAACGCGTCGCCGAGCGCGGCGCCGTTCAAGCGCGCCAATCCCTCTGCATCCGCGCGCAGTGGATCGGTGGGTTCAGCTGAAAATCCACCCCATTCGAACAGGCGCAAACTCGCAAGCGCCAAGCCCTCCGAACGTATCGCGATCAAATCCGTGCTTGGGTCTTCAAATCGCCAACTAGCGCCGGCGCCTGCGTCCAGGAGCACTGACGTAATTGCCAAATCGAACTCAGCGCGCGCGTTCGCATCGGTGTCGCGCCACGAGACTTCGCTGGCGATCTCTCGCCATAGGTCACGACCACCGAACACAAAGTGCCGCCAGCGGGCATGGAATGGCACGTCGAGTTTTGGGTAACGCTTGCGCACGACCTCTGAGACGAAGTCAGCACAAGACGACAACGCATCGAGATTGAGCGTCCAATCGTCGAGCTCGTCCGCTTCGGCCAACGCAAACACTTCGTTCGCGCGCGAACGCACAGCTGCCGCGCTCAGCAGGTCGCGTACGTCAGAAGTCTTTGAGATCACGCCCCACCGTGCGTGTTAGATCTTCTTCGGTTGGCGCAGCTTCGGCGCTGAAATAACCAGCGGCTTTCTTCGCTTCCATCTCAACGCTGGCATCCGGCGGCACCAGATCCGCCGGGATCGGCACGCGCTCGCCTATTGCAATTCCGGAGCCTGTGATCGCGTCGTGCTTCATGTTAGACATCGAGACAAAGCGGTCGATGCGCGTGATGCCGAGCCAGTGCAGCACGTCCGGCATCAATTGCTGAAAGCGCGCATCCTGCACACCAGCAACGCACTCGGTGCGTTCGAAATACGTCGCGGCTTGATCGCCGCCTGGCTGACGCTTGCGCGCATTGTAGACGAGGAACTTTGTCACCTCGCCAAGCGCGCGGCCTTCTTTGCGGTTATAGGCGATGAGACCTGCGCCACCGGCTTGTGCTTCGCGCACGCATTCCTCGATGCCGTGGGTGAGATAGGGGCGGCAGGTGCAAATGTCGGAGCCAAAGACATCCGAGCCATTGCACTCGTCGTGCACGCGGCAGGTGAGCCGCCGCGCGGGATCTGCAATCGCTGCAGGGTCGCCAAAGATGTAGAGCGTGATGCCACCTATCGGAGGCAGGAAGACGCTAAGGTCGGGCCGCGTCACGAGTTCTGGATACATACCACCGGTCTGCTCGAACAACGTATGCCGCAAGCGCTCTTCGCTCACACCGAACCGCGCCGCGACGCCGGGCAAATGCCACACTGGATCGATCGCGGCTTTCGTGACAGCGACATCGCCGCTCTCGTGCACAATTGCGCCGTCGACCTTTAGCCGCTCGAGCCGGATCGCCTCGCGCACCTCCGGAAGCGACAAGCGCGCTTTGGTGATTGCGATTGTCGGTCGAATATCCACGCCCGTGTCGATCTCGGTCTTGAATGCATCAGCAACCAAGTGACCCCACGGATCGAGTGACACGATCTTGCTCGCGTCGCTCCACTGCGGGAACGGACCCATCTGCACGAGCGGCGAGGTGTCCTTCAAATCTGGACGCACACTCGGATTGAGCGCGCCCGCCGAAACCGCGAGCGCGCGATACACTGAGTACGCACCGCCATAGGCGCCGATCACATTGCGATCTGTGCTCACGGAGCCGATCACAGGCCCGCGCTCGTGGGCGCTAGCCGCGCCCCAATGAATTGGAAAGCGCAACGCGGCGCCCGTCCCTGGATGGGAAGTCAAGCGGATGTGACCGATGCGGTTTTCGGACATGTTTGTTTCGTCGGCGTCGAATACGCCCTCGTGATTCGTAATGTGAGCGTGCGGCGCCTGTTAGGCAAGGCGCGTGCGGACTGCCGCAATTACGCCTTCAACAAGTCCAGCATCGCCATGGCAGCCGCCGGATTGCGTTCCTTGGCGCCGCTGATGAAGTAAAGGAACACCTCGCCCGACTTCTCCCAATCGCGCGCCGTTTTCGCCCATTTCTTTAGCGCCGCTTTTGAATAGCCCGTCGGCTCATCCGCCTGCGTCAGCTCCAAGCGCGCATACGAAAAATCAGCAGTCGGCTCGACGATGAGCGGGTGCTTCTCAGATTCAACCGTCACGACCGCAATGTTGCGATCGCGCGCGATCTTCAAGAACGCTTCGTCCGTGAAGCTCGCATGCCGTACTTCGATCGCGTGGCGCAGCTTCAGCTTGCCAAGCTTCTCCGGCAGCATGTCGAAGTAAGCGTTCATCTCGCCGGCATCGAACTTCTTGTAAGGCGCCATTTGCCAAAAGATTGGTCCGAGCTTTGAGCCCAGTTCGTTGACGCCGCTATTGAAAAACCATTCGATCGACTGCGCTGCCTCGCGCAAATCCTTGCGTTGCACCGCTGCACGTGGCGCCTTCACCGAGAACATGAAGTTGTCCGGTGTCGTCGCCGCCCACTTCTTGAAAGAAGTCGCCGTCTGCGTGCGATAGAACGTGGCGTTGATCTCGATGGCGGTCACTTTGCTTGATGCGTACTCAAGCTGCTTCGCCGCCGCGAGCTTGGGCGGATAGAAGGTTTCCTCCCACGGCTCAAAACTCCAGCCGCCGATGCCGACGCGGATCGTCATCTCACTCGCCTGTAAATTTCGGTGTGCGCTTTTCGGTGAACGCATCGACCGCTTCTTTGTGGTCACGCGTCTCGTGCGCCAGCGCTTGGAACGCGGCCGAAAGCTCCAGCACATCGCTCAGGCGCCCATGCTGAGCTTCGCGCAATAGGCGCTTCGCCAGTCTCACCGTGCGGGGAGGGTTCACCGCCACGCGCTCAGCAATCTTGCGCGCCTCATCCATCAGCGCTTCATCTGAAACGACGCGCGACACCAAGCCGATCCGCGCCGCTTCGTCCGCGTCGATCGTATCGCCAGTGAGCACCAATTCTGCCGCGCGGGAGGCGCCGATCGCATTGGTCAAAATCCAAGCGCCGCCATCGCCCGGAATAATGCCGACTTTCACAAAGCTCGACGCCATCTTCGCCGACGCACCCGCCAAACGGATGTCGCACAGCACGCCGATATCAAGGCCCAAGCCAATCGCGTGGCCGTTGATCGCTGCGATCGTCGCGACTTCGACATCCGCCAGCGCCTTGATCACCGAATGCACGCCGCGCCGGTAATTCGCACGTGTTCCGTCCGGCGTCGCGCGCGGGCCAATACCGCTGCGCTCACGGATCGCTTTGAGATCGCCGCCGGCGCAAAACGATTTGCCTGCGCCGGTGAGGATCACCGCGTTGACGCCTTCGTCGTCGTTCGCCTTCCACAGCGCGCCGGCGAGATCGTCGCAATCTTCTTGTGTTGCGATGGCGTTGCGGCTCTCGGGCCGGTTTAACGTAATCGTCGCAACACGGCCGGATTTTTCGTAGGTGGCGAACGTCATGGAAGCTCCGCGGAAATCTCCGCGTGGCTTAAACGATCCGCTCTCCGGCGCCAATGCTACTCCGGCCCAGAACCCTGCACATACGCGATCAAATCCTCGCTCTGCGCCGGATCCGGACCATGCCGGGTTACGTCAACACGCCCGCGCCCATCGCGTCCGGCGACCACAGCGATCTGTGTCTCGGCATCTGCCTGGAACTGATAGCGCGCGCCGTTCGCGTCCGTGAGTTCTGTGCCGTCACGGACTTCGAGCGAGAATGTTGTCGTACGACCGTTCTCGGCAATATCGATCGGTTGCGCGTTCGCCGCCGTGGCAAAATCGTATGAATGGTAGAGCAAATCGCCGTCGCCATCTTCACTGACGACGATTGTGCGCCGACCGGTGAATCCCATGAGACGTGTGCGCGGCAACCAACGGCAAGAGATGTCGCGTTCGCCCAAACGCACGCTCGAATAGACTTCAGTGTACGCGGCGCCCGGCGTCTCCAGCATTCCGGAATTGATTTGTCGGACGTGTCCGGCTTCTACGCCGTTCTGGGTTAGCGGTGTGTAAATGCTGCCGGCCGCTCCGTCGCCTTCGCCAAGTTGATATTCGGTGCGCTGGATCAGTGCGCCGTTCGGCTTGTCGTACTGCGCCACGCGCGCTGTGTTCCCGTCGCGCTCAAACACCAACAAAGCTGGTGCGTTGATCGCATCGCAGATGAACCATGGCTCGACGACCGCCTGCAACGTCGTTTCCGGCAATGGCGGTGGCGGTTCAGATTGGCCGCACGCAGTGAGTAGGGCGGCGGCGAGAAGAGCGTAGCGCATACGGAACATCTCCAGTTTCCGCTACTATACTGCGCTTGGACGGCGCCGCAATTATGCGCTTTCCTGGAAGAACGCCAATAGATCGAGCGCCGCGTGTGCGAGCACCAATGGCAGCAATCTTCGTTGCGATGCAAAGTACCAGGCGAACACAACGCCGAGCGGAAAGATCATCACGATCGCCAGCGGGCCTTGGTAGAGATGATAGGACAGACGCAGCACCGAGCTGAGTGCGATTGCGGTCCAAATGTCCGCTCCACGCCAAACGGCGACGATGTAGGCGCAGACGAAGAGTTCTTCGTAGCTGGCGTTGATGGCTGAGAACGTCAATGCTATCGCCAGCGGCGCACCGTTGCCGTCGTCTATGTCGATGTTCCTGACTTGCAGCTCAGGCCTAACCGCTACTGCAACGTAGTAGGCGATCCAGCTGAGCGCGATCACCGCAATCAAGAGCGCCGCACCATGGCGAAGATCGCGCCAATCGGGCGCCGCCAATCCCAAATGTTGCGGCGTCCATCCGCGCGCCCACAAGAAACCGATGAGAAATGCGCCTTGCGCGCCCTCTGTAATCATCAGCCAGATGAAATCGTCGCCAGTCGCGGCTGCAGCGTCATTTGGATCAAGTGCGTAGAACGTGCTGCTATAGATGAATGCGCCGAAGGCGATAACGATGACGATCGTCATCTCAAGCCAAGTGGGCAACGATTTCAGAGGTCCCCAACCAGGCGCGCGATCCATCGGCGCAAGCATTGGCGAGCCCAACGCTGCTCGTCAATCGAGACCGAGTTTGCTTCGGGTCGCTTTGGTGATGCTGACCGCGCTCTTGGCGTAGTCAGCCCACGGGTCTGGCTCATTCAACCGCGCGTGCATGTCTTTCAGCTTGAACACTGAGGCTGCGGGGATGGTTTTCAGCTCATCCCAACTCACCGGCACCGCGATTGGCGCCGTGCCGCGCGCGCGTGGCGAGTAGGGCGCGATCGCTGTCGCGCCGCGACCGTTGCGCAAATAGTCGATGAAAATGCGGCCTTTGCGTTTGGCCTTCGACATGTTCGCGACAAAACGCTTTGGGTCGAGTGCCGCGATCTGCTCCGCCACATCGCTTGCGAATTGCTTGAACTCGTCCCATTCAAGCTTCGGCTTCACGTTGAGCACGATGTGAATGCCTTTGCCGCCGGTGATCATCGCGAATGATTTGAGATCGGCGGTTTCCAGCAGAGCTTTGATATCGAAAGCCGCTCGCTTCACGACCTGGAAGTCGAGCTCTTCGTCCGGATCGAGATCGAAGATCAAACGATCGGGATGCTCCAGATCTTTGTTCTTCGAGCCCCACAGGTGAAATTCCAGAGCGCTGATCTGCGCCGCCGAGACAATCGCCGTCGCGTTCGGCAACGTGATGTATTCTTCCGGTTTGCCGTCGCTCTCGGCGATATCGATGACCTTGATCTCATCCGGCATGCCTTTCATCGCGTGCTTCTGAAAGAATGTCTGCTTGCCGACGCCATCAGGCGCGCGCACCAAACTCACCGGCCGCCCAAACAAATGCGCGCCCATGCGATCGGCGGCCATGTCGAGATAAGCCGCCAGCTCCGCTTTGGTGACGCCGGATTCCGGGAAGAGCACTTTCTCCGGATGTGTCAGCCGCACGCGCGTCCGCATCGAAGGCGCGGCTTGCTCGGCATGCACATCCTTCGCGGTCTTGTCGCCGCGCAGGCCGAGGAAAACACCGTGCCGTATCGCGCCTTCACTGGTGAACTCCGCAAACCGAACCTGCGCAACCAGCTTCGGCTCAACCCATTTCGCACCCTTAGCTGCTTCACGCGGCACAGCCAGTGCTGGTTTCACACGTTCAAGCTTGCTCAGTTTTTCGTGCAGCGACGCGAGCATCTTGTCGTTGAAGCCGGTCCCGACATTGCCGCGATACTGTAGCTTTCCATCAACGCGATCCGCCATCATAAGCGCTGCAAACGCGCGGCCTTTCAGCGAAGGCTGATAGCCAATGATCACGAACTCTTGCTCGTTGACGAGCTTCACCTTCAGCCACGCATTCGAACGTCCGCTCGAATAGGTCGAACTGGCCTTTTTCGAAACGATGCCCTCAAGCCCTTGCTCACGAAACGCGCCCAGCACGTCAGGGCCGTTGCCTTCGAAATAGGGGCTGACGCGTATAGGCGCTTTCGCCTTCGCGAGCAGCTTTCCAAGCCGCTCCTTACGGTCGCTTAGCGGCGTCTTGCGCAGGTCCTTCGCGCCGTCAGCGAGCACATCGAACACAAAGTACGACGCGCCCTTGGACACGCCGCTTTCGAGCGATTTCTGCAGCGCCGAAAAATCCGTCTTACCGTTCGCCTGCGCGACAGCGACTTCGCCGTCCAGCAGAACGTCTTTTAAGTTCAACGCCGCCAGTGCGTCGGCGACAGACTGAAATTTGCCCGTCCAGTCCAAACCCGTGCGTGTATAGAGCCGCACGCTATCGCCGCTCACTGCAGCTTGAATCCGATAGCCGTCGTACTTGATCTCGTGAATCCAAGCGTCGCTCTCCGGTGCTATCTCCGCGCGTGTCGCTAGCGCGGGCTCAACGAACGCCCATTTCGGGGGCGTTGCGGCCTTTGGCGCGCGTTCGCCGCCTTTGCTCCACACACGCGCGCCGCCGCTGCGCACGTCTTCAATCGTGCGGCCGGAGATCACGCTCGTCACGCTGCGGGCGACCGGATCCTCTTTGCCCGCAAACGCGTCCTTCGATTTGAACAACAGCCAAGGATTGCCGCGTTCGCCTTCGCGCGGCTTGATCTTGACCATGTGGAATTCGCCCATCAGCCGCTCGCCGCCGAGCACGAATTTCAACTCACCCTTCGCCATGCCCTCATCGGGATCGAGCAGCCATTTCACTTTGCCGGTGTCCCAGATGATCACCGACCCCGCGCCGTACTCGCCCTTCGGAATGACGCCTTCGAATGAGCCGTACTCAATCGGGTGGTTCTCGGTGCGCATCGCGAGGCGCTTGACGGTGGGATCGAGAGAAGGGCCCTGTGGCACGGCCCAACTCATCAGCACGCCGTTGTGCTCAAGCCGAAAATCGTAATGCAGGCGCGTCGCCGCGTGCTTTTGCACGACGAACATGCCGCCGGCGTCCTTCACGGTCCCGCCAGCAGGCTCTGTCGTCTTTTTGAAATCGCGCATGCGGACGTAGTCGGCGAGATCGCCGACCTTATCGCCCGCCTTTACAGACTTGCGCGCCATCGCATTGGCTTATTTCTTCGCGCGCTTCTTCGCCGGAGCTTTAGCAGGCGCTTTCGCGCGCGGCGTCTTCGTGCGTTCTGCGGCTGCACGGCGCTTCGGCGCCGGTGTTTCTTCTTCCTCGTCGGCGATCGGCTTCGACTTCTTCGCCAGCGACTTCTTCAGCGCATCCACGAGCGAGACGACGTTATCGCCATAATCGTTAGACGGCATCTCTTGGTCTTCCAGAACGAGC
>JAPLOL010000085.1 GCA_026400735.1 Alphaproteobacteria bacterium
CGCGTTGTCCTCGCCGCCATTCCTGGCGACGGTGCGCGAAAACTCACCCGGCGCGATCTGGCGCGTACCTTTGAACATCAAGTGCTCAAAGAAATGCGCGATGCCCGAATGCCCGCGCGGTTCGTCAGCAGCGCCAACGCGATACCAGACCATGTGCGTGACAACCGGGGCGCGCCGGTCGGTGATCACCACGACCTGCAGGCCATTGCGAAGCGTGAAGGTCTCAGGTCGAACGAACTCTTGATCGCGTGCGTACGCTGAGGCTGTCAGCGATAGCAGCGCCAAGCATGCTAAGATGAAACGTTTGCCCAGCCCGCCGAACAAGACGCTCAGGTGCCCGGGAGCTTAAAGCCGCCGCGATCGCGTTCGATCGTCACTTGGCCACCGCCAGTCGCGCGACGAATGGATTCATCATCGGCGAGACGCTCTTCTTCGGTGCGCGGATCAAGCGGCGCAGCGGCCGGACCGCCCGAACCACCGAACGCCAACAAACGATTCACGAAGCCTTCGTTGCGGCGCACGACGCCTTGCGCTTCGTAGTCGATCTGATCGCGCACGTTGTCGTCAGCCGTCGCGGCGCCGGCGGCCGTGATAAACGAGCGCTCGCCTTGCGAGGCGGCTTGACCAACGTTGTCGCCAAACAGCGCAGCACGCGCTTCGCTCGACGGATCGCTTTCACCCGGACGCGCTTCACCTGGACGCGGCGGACGCAGATTATAATCCGGCGGCAGCGTCAGCGGCGCGTGCGTCATCACGCGGAACTCGTCAGGCGACGAACGCGACGCGCCGACAGCGCGCGACAGGCCCGCGCAGCCGCTTGCGGCAGTGGCCGCAGCGAGCACCACGACGAGTGCGATTGGTTTGGACAACGTCCGCCTCCCTCAAATCTCTTGGCTTGGTTCTAGACGAGCTATGCGGCCGCCGCCAAGCCGGACTGCAGCAAAGATGCGTCGCCCCGCAGTTTGACCGTTCTGGGGCGAATCTACCCCAATTTCAGCTGCCTGAGCCGTTCGCCCCGCCCCTGCTGCGCCCCAGCCACGCCTTGAACTGGCTCCAACCGGTGCCCTTTCCGGGCTCGGTTTCGGCAAAGAAAATCATGTCGATGGCCAGCAAGATTGCACCGCAGGTGATCGCGGCGTCGGCGACGTTGAACACCCAGGGGAAGAAATTTCCACCCATGCTGAAATCGAGGAAGTCCGCCACGGCGCCGAAACGAATGCGGTCAATGACGTTCCCAAGCGCCCCGCCGACCACCAATCCGAGTGCAATAGCGGTAGGTCTGCGGACAGCCGTGCGTAGCCAGACCAGAAAAACACCGGAAATACCAAGCTGCATCGCCACCAGCGCCCACCGCCCGAGATCGTTTTGCGCGCGCCCAAGGCCAAAGCTGAAGCCACGGTTCCAGACCATCTGCAGATCGAAGACGGGCGTGAGTTCGATGAAACGGCAATTGATGCCCGCCTCCAGGCATCCCGGTGGGCTGAACGCGCCCGGACCAAGGATCAGCCACTTGGCGATCTGGTCGGCGACGAAAACGGCGACGGCAATGATAAGGCCAAGACGGAGCATGACCGGCTTATGGACGCGCCCGCGCCTCCCGATCAACCCGCCACCGCCGCGACGCTTTGGTTTTGCCCCGGTTCGAGGTCATGGTGCGCCATGCGCCTCGTCGCCCTCGCCGCACTGTTCTGCCTGTGGGCAACCTATGCGCACGCGCAAGATCCGCTGCACCGGGCGCTCGAACCCTACGCGCTCTATCAAACCGACATCACGGCGATGCTCGGCGCAAACATCCCGGACTCCGCTTCGATGGACGCCGCGCTCGATCGCACCGCGCGCCACGATCCCGAACGCCTGACGCAAGGCTGGCTCGCCTACGGCGCACTCACTGCCGCGCAATCGCCGGCCTGGGTGAACGGCGTACGCGCCCGCGTGCGCGCAGCCGGACGTCCCGCCGTACTCCGCCAACTCCGCCGCGATTGGACATACGCACGCCGCCGCCCGCCCGGCGCCGATGAAGCCGTGCAACTCGTGCTGCGCGCCTTCGCCGCCGACAATGCGCGCTTGAACGCTGGCGCCGTGCGATTCGAAGCATTGGGCCACGCCGGCGACACCAGCACGTGGGCGCGCCGCAGCAGCGAGCGCGAAGCCACGTTGCGCGCACCAAACACGCGCGCACTCGCGCCTGAACTCTTGGCGCGCTTGCGCCCAGCGCCGCTCGCCGCTGCGCCGATGACCGAACCCATTGCCTTCGGCGGCACACGCTTTTGGGACGCACTCGGCAATCGCGCTTCACCGGCGCCGCCTATACTACCTTGGCGCGTCGTGCCGGCTCGACAACCAAGCCTCGATCGAATGCTCACACTCGCAGCGCTCTTCGTCGTGGAGGCCACTCCAAGCGAAACAGCGCGCCTAACAGCCGCGCTCACCGACGAGCCCGTGCGCCAATGCCTAGCGATGCAGCAGCTGGAATTGCGCCAGTGCGCATCCGTCACCAGCACGCCAAACGAAGACGCGTTCTGCATCGCCCGACACGGCTTCGCCGGACCGGGCGCATGCATGAACTTGAGCGAAGCGCCTTAGCCGCGCGCTGCGTCCCATGCCGCGACAGCTTCCGCATCGCGCGGCGTAATATCGGGATAGCGTTTGTCCGCCGTCGCTGGATCAAAATACTTCCACGACCGCGCACACTTCACGCCCGGCGCTTTCTCGATCACCACCGCAACGCCTGGCGTTCCTTCCAGACGAAACGCCTCAGCCGGCCCATCACCTTCAACGATCGTGATGCCGCTGGTGATGCAAAGCTCTGCAAAGTCGACCGTCTGCAACTTCGCGCGCAGCGCTTCATCCGCCACAAACACGCGCGGCGCAGCTTCAAGCGCCGCACCAATCACCTTGTCGCGCCGCGCCACTTCCAGCGCACCGGTCACAACCGCCCGCGCCTCGCGCAGCGTCGCCACTTCCTCGCCCGCGAAATCATCCTCCCACGCTTCCGGCGTCTCCGGAAACGTGCGCAAGTGAACTGAGACGCTCTCAGGAAACCGCGTCAGCCAAGCCTCTTCAGCCGTGAACGGCATGATCGGCGCGAGCCAGGCGGTTAGTCGCGAGAACACTTCATCCAAAACCGTGCGCGTTGCGCGGCGGCGGAACGAACTCGGCGCATCGCAATAGAGGGTGTCCTTGCGCACATCGACGTAGAACGCAGAGAGATCGACGTTGCAGAACTCAACAATCGCGCCCAACGCCACGCGCCACTGATACGTGTCGTAACCCTTGCGCACAGCGACATCGACCTCACGCAGGCGATGCAACAGCCAGCGCTCCATCAGCGGCAGATCGTGGTTCAGCGGCACGCGCTCGCCATCCTCGAACCCACGCAGCGCGCCCAAGCAATACCGCAACGTGTTGCGCAGCTTGCGATACATCTCGCCCGACTGATCGATCATGATCTTGCCGAGCCGCAAATCGTCGCCGTACTCCGCCGACGCGATCAGCAGACGCAAGATCTCGATGCCGTTTTGCTCGGCAATCTTCTGCGGCTCAATCGTGTTGCCGATGGACTTGGACATCTTCATGCCCTTCTCGTCCATAGTGAAGCCGTGCGTGATCACCTCATCGTACGGCGCGCGCCCCCGCGTGGCGCAACTTTCCAGCAACGACGAATGAAACCAGCCGCGATGCTGGTCCGAGCCTTCAAGGTAAATCGTCGAAACGGGATTCACGAACGACGCCCGCGTCGGCGCCTCAGGATTGCCGACAACGAACGCATGCGTCGAGCCAGAGTCGAACCAGACATCCAAGATGTCCTCGACCTTCTCGTACTCATCAGCCTTGTGCTTGGCGCCCAAGAACTCTTGCGCCGGTGTCGCCCACCAAACGTCAGCGCCCCCGTCCTTCATCGCCGCGAAAATACGCGCATCGACCTCATCGTCCTGCAGGATCGAGCCATCGCTCTTCTTCACGAAGATCGGCAGCGGCACGCCCCAAGCGCGTTGACGCGACACCAACCAATCCGGCCGATCCTCGATCATGCCGCGAATACGGTTGTAGTCCTTCGTCTCGCCCGTGCGCTTCTGCCCCCAATCGACGCGATCGATTTCGGCAAGCGCAAGTTCGCGGAGTGTAACTTGCGAACCGTAGCGCTGGTGCTCACGCGTAGGCTGGAACGGGAAATCCAGCGCGATGAACCATTGCGGCGTGTTGCGGAAGATCAGCGGCGCCTTCGAACGCCACGAGTGCGGATACGAGTGCTTCAACTGCCCACGCGCGAGCAGCGCGCCGACCTCGATGAGTTTATCCATAATCGCTTTGTTGGCGGGCCCATCTTTGCCGAGGCCTTTGCCTTCGAGCTGGATGACTTCCAGCCCTTCAAAGCCCGGCGCTTCCTTCGTGAGCTTGCCGTCTTCATCGACGGTGAACGGGATGTCTTTCTGACTCTTTCCGTGCTGCAGCCAAACGTTGAAATCGTCGGCGCCGTGGCTCGGCGCGGTGTGCACGAATCCCGTACCGGCATCGTCCGTGACATGATCACCCCACAGCAGCGGCACATCGAAGTCGTAACCGTGGCCGCGGAACGGATGAGCGCAAGTGTACTGACCTAGAGCTGTAACTTCGCGGCTAGACCAACGAAGAACCTTCGCCGCTTTCCGAACAGCTTCGGCGAGTTTTTCGGCCACGATCAGTCGCTCACCAACCTTCACCCACGGGGCAAACGCCAGATCGGGCTCGATCTCTTCGACGGTGTACTCGGCGTATTTGATTTTCGGCGAGTAAGAGATCGCTCGGTTGCCCGGGATCGTCCATGGCGTAGTCGTCCAGATGACGACACTCGCGCCAACCAACGATTGACCGCCGACAACACTTTCGACGGACGCGTCTGACTCTTTCACGACCGGAAATTTCACCCAGATCGTCGGTGACGTTTTCTCCTGATACTCCACCTCAGCTTCCGCCAGCGAAGTCCGCTCCACAGGGCTCCACATCACGGGCTTGCTGCCGCGATACACAAGCCCCGTCCGCACCACGCGCAAAAACTCGCGCGCGATGGCGGCTTCGGCTTCGAAGCTCATCGTCGTGTAGTATTTGTCCCAATCGGCCTCGATGCCGAGGCGCCGAAACTCATCACGCTGCAGTGGAATCCATTTGTCGGCGTACTCACGGCACGCGCGGCGAAACTCAACCGCCGGCACCTCAGACTTCTTGCGCCCCGCTTTGCGGAAATCCTCTTCGACCTTCCACTCGATCGGCAGACCGTGGCAGTCCCAGCCCGGCACATAGTCACAATCGAAGCCGGCCATCTGCTTCGTGCGCACGACGAAGTCTTTCAGGATTTTGTTTTCCGCGTGCCCGATATGGATCGGCCCGTTCGCGTACGGCGGGCCGTCGTGAAACACGACCTTCGGACGCGCTGCCGCTTCTTTGCGCAGCAAATGATAAAGCCCAATCTCAGCCCAATGCTTCACACGCTCGGGCTCTTTCTTCGGCAGCCCCGCACGCAACGGAAAGGGATCGCCCGGAAGGTCGGGCAGAAAAACGGTCTCGCGGTAATCGCGACCAGCAGGCGCATCGGCCATGAGGTCTATTCTCCAGTGAAGCGAATGTGATGTAGCCGTCCCGGTCCCGCGGAGCACCGATTTTTCGGGCTCAACATGGGCCGGGCCTCAAATTCGGAGGCTCGCTATGGGGGAACGGCGGTTCACGGTCACGTGTTGGGCTGTAACACCACGCCCCGCGGAACGCCACATGCATTGCCGAGGGCG